>DPYP01000235.1:0-1452 GCA_003545375.1 Lentisphaeria bacterium | reverse complement strand
CCTGCCATTCCCATTCGTGATCAAGACGCGGAGACGCTTTAATGTCAAATACCGTGGCGCGCGCCATCGTCCTCCTGCTGGTAACTACTGCTCTCGGCTCTGCCGAGATTCCGCCGCTCGATCTATGGACGGATGCCGATATCAAGCCATGGTCGGCAGGTGCCATGAGCCCGGACCGGGCATCGATCAAATCCAATACCACGCGGCTGATGGGACGGCGCAGTGTCGAGCTGATCGCACAGCCCGGTGACACGCCAGTAAAGTTCTCCCTGAATCTCGGCAAAGCCTGGGACCTATCCGACGCTGATCAGCTGGTGCTGGCCTGGCGTGTTCTCGAAGGCCAGGCGACAGGCGGCAGGAATCCGCAGGTGAGGGTGTGGTCAAAGAACAAAATCGGCAAGGGTTTCAGCAGCTACAGCGATCTGCCAATCAGCGACAAGTGGCAACATATCCGGCTCGACCTGACCAGCCCCAACGCCGTCGAGAAACAGCATGGCGCGGCCAGCCGGCAGGGCATCGAACGCATTGACATTACGTTGCCGGCGACTGACCGAGTAATACGGATCCTGGTCGACGACCTGCACTTCGAAAGGTCTGCCGCCATAGTTCTGAAACGCGCCCGCGAGCTCGGACCTCTGGAAGAAGATATCCGGCCGGAACGCTATGCGAAATACCTGTGCGGCTCGCATCTCAAGCCGGCGCAGCGCCCGGCATTGGAAGCGCTGTACGCGCCGCAGGCACCGCCGCCGGAGACGCCGCACCATACCTGGGGCAAGCCGTTGGGCAAAGGGCCGCTGCGCGTCCTGTTCGTCGTGAATCTGGCGTTTCAGCGGGAAGTGATCGAGTTGGCCCAGCGTTTCGACATGGGATACGACTTCGTGCCGTTGCTGATGGTGCAGCGCTACAAACCCGACGTGCTCTCGGATCTCGCGCGCAAGGAGTACGACGTGATCGTGACAGCGGCGCTGGATCCGGACGCTCAGATGGCGCCGTTCATCGAGTGGCTGAACTTACAGGTAGCCGCCGGCAAAGGCTGGATAGCGATCAATTCCGGCGGCAATGCGGGCGAAATCGCGCTGCCTTTCAGCAGTATCAAAGGCGAGAAACCCGTCGTCGACAAGTGGCAGGTCGGGCATGAGCATCCGATCGTTACGGGCGCGCCGATAGATATCCTGCCGCCGTTCCAGACACGGCGGTATACTCCCGCAAGCAACGACGCAGAAGTGATTCTGCGCGGTGCGTCAGGAGACGCCAAGATGATTGTCAAAACGCACGGGGACGGGCGCATCGTCAACCTCTGTTCCGGCTTTGGTAATGGCGCGTTTTCGATTTTGCCAACGCCGACCGGCGGTGAACACGTCAAGCATCAGTTTCCGTATTGGGAATACGAGTATTCGCTGCTGGCGAAAGCGATGCTGTGGGCGGCCGGCCGTGCACCGCCGATCAGCGTGG
>DPYP01000503.1:3835-4105 GCA_003545375.1 Lentisphaeria bacterium | reverse complement strand
CAATGCCGGCTACAACGACGTGGCACTGCATCATTTCCCAGATGTCCGCGAGCTGCTGCTCGACGGGCTCAGCCGCATCCTGGCTGAGAACGAAGTGATCATCCTGAGCGGCGGCGTGTCGATGGGCAAGTTCGACCTGGTACCGGGCGTGCTCGAGGAGCTCGGGGTCGAAGGCATCTTCCACAAGGTCCGCCAGCGCCCCGGCAAGCCGCTGTGGTTCGGCATCGGCGGCGACGGCCAGGCGGTTTACGGGCTGCCGGGCAACCCGGT
>DPYP01000503.1:0-3498 GCA_003545375.1 Lentisphaeria bacterium | reverse complement strand
CTGGTGTCGTTTCAGCGCTATATTATGCCGCAACTCGAGCACTCGGCCGGGCTGGAAGCAGAACCGCCGGGCTGCGCCGTGCTGGCGGAAGACTTCAAGTTCACCAAGCCGTTGACGTATCTGCTGCCGGTGCAGCTGAGTTTCAACGCCGACGGGCAGCTTCTGGCGATCCCGGTGCCACTCAATGGTTCCGGCGATTTCGCCGGCCTGGTACCAAGCGACGGCTTTGTCGAATTGCCGGCGGACCAGGATTTTTTTCCGGCAGGCACCATCGCCAAACTGTATCGATGGAAATGAACGACATGCAGAACAACGACAATTCAGTGCGCGACACGCTGCAACGGCCGGTGCGGGATCTGCGGATTTCGGTCATCGATGCCTGCAACTTTCGCTGCACGTACTGCATGCCGATTGAGAAGTACCCGGACTACTACGAGTTTATGCGCAAGGGCGACCGCCTGTCGTTCGAGGAGATCACGCGCATCGCCCGGCAATTCGTGGCGCTCGGCGCCGTCAAGATCCGCCTGACCGGGGGGGAACCGCTGCTGCGCAAGAACCTTCCCGAGCTGATTTGCCAGCTGCGCGAGATCGAGGGTCTCGAAGACCTCAACCTGACGACCAACGGCTACTGGCTGGCCGAACACGCCTCGGCGCTGCGCCAGGCCGGGCTCCACCGCCTGAACCTGAGCCTGGACTCACTCGATGACGAGGTCTTCCGCCGCATCACCGGCCGCAGCAAAGGCGGGGTCGAACGCATTCTCGACGGCTTGCGCGCCGCCCACGAGGCCGGTTTCGAGCCGATCAAAGTGAATGTCGTCGTGCAGCGCGGGGTCAATGACGAGGGGCTGCTCGATATGGTCGAGTTCTTCCGCAACACGGGGCATATCCTGCGTTTCATCGAGTATATGGACGTCGGCAACCTGAACGAGTGGGAGCAGGACGAGGTCGTACCTTACCAGGAGATCGTCGACCGCATAGCCCAAGTGCATCCGATCGAGGCGGTGCCACCCAATTACGCGGGTGAAGTGGCACGGCGTTTCCGGCTGAAAGACGGCAGTGCCGAGCTCGGCTTCGTTTCCTCGATTTCCAAACCCTTCTGCGGCGACTGTCATCGCGCCCGGCTATCGGCCGACGGCAAATTGTACACCTGCCTGTTCGCCTCGAAAGGCCACGACCTGCGGCAACTCCTGCAGGACGGCGCCACCGACGACGAGCTGCACACGGCCATCGCCGGCATCTGGCAGGCACGCGACGACCGCTATTCCGAACTGCGCGCCAAACACCGCGCCGACACTGATGCCGACCCGAAAGTCGAAATGTTCGCGATCGGGGGGTAGGGAGCAGTGTTCAGTGGCAGGGATAATTCACTTGTAATCGATTTTATGTGCTGTGATGAAGTGCCCCAGTCATACCAACTTCATTTTGCGTTAAGTCGCATTAATTGACGGTTACGAAAATGACAGAATTCACCCATATAGATGCCCATAACCAGCCAACCATGGTCGATGTCGGCGACAAGACGGCGACGGAGCGGCGGGCGCATGCGCGCACGATCGTCCAGCTGCCGCCGGAAGTCCTGGAAAAACTGGTGGACGGCGACATCCAGTCGGCCAAGGGGCCGGTGTTTCAGACCGCGATCATCGCCGGCACGATGGCGGTGAAGAAAACCAGTGAGCTCATCCCCTTTTGCCACCCGTTGCCGATCGAGCAATGCAAGATCACGATCGCCGCCGACGAGCAGCAGCGGGTCGTCATCGACTGCACGGTGCGCGTGCACCACAAGACCGGGGTCGAGATGGAAGCACTCACCGGTGCCAGCGTTGCTGCCCTGGCGATCTACGACATGTGCAAGGGGCTGTCGCACGACATCGTCATCGAGTCGACGCAACTGATCGAGAAAACCGGCGGCAAACGTGACTTCAAACGCCAAAGCCGATAGCAGCCACGGCCAGCACAAGAGCGGGCAGCCCTACGCTTTCAACCCGTACGAGATCGCCGTGTGCGGGTATTCGAATGCCGGCAAGACCGCCCTCGCCTGCCGCTTGATCGAGACCCTGTCGGAGCAGCACCGCGTCGGCTATGTCAAGCAGGCGCACGCCGTCGAAATGGATACCCCCGGCAAGGACAGTTTCCAGGCCGCCGCCGCGGGCGCCACCGATGTCTTCGTGGCGACGCCGGAGAACACCGCAACCCTGACGCAGCGCGGTACCGACAAGTTTCATCAGCAACAGCACCTGGTCGATGCCGACTGCGTGGTGGTCGAGGGGCTGAAGCAGTCGGACCTGCCGAAGATCGTCGTCGTCGATGCCGAGAATCGCATTCGCACCGACGGGCTGGAGCTGCAGAATGTCCTGGCCTGGATCGAACCCGGGCAACGTGACGATATCGATGCTGTCCGCCGCGTCGTCGACAATCATTTCACGGCGGTCACGGAAAGCCGTCCGCTGTACGGCCTGGTGCTGGCCGGCGGCCGCAGCACACGGATGCAGCAGGACAAGGCGGCACTGGATTATCACGGCAAGCCGCAGGTCCGGCACGCCGGCGAATTGCTGAGTTCGCACTGCGCGAAAGCCTTTGTATCGGTCCGTGACGAGCAGTCTGCGGACGCCGCTGTCCGCGACCTGCCGCAGATCTGTGACCGGCACCTCGGGTTCGGCCCGATGGGGGGCATACTCTCAGCGATGCACGAGCATCCGGAGGCGGCCTGGCTGGTGCTCGCCTGCGACCTGCCGTTTGTCGACGACAGCCTGCTGGCTCACCTGCTGACGAATCGTGATCCGATGCGGCCGGCCACGGCATACCGCAGCACCAGCGACAGCTTACCCGAGCCGTTGTGCGCGATCTGGGAACCGAAAAGTATTTTTAAGTTGCTGCACTTCATGGGACTCGGCTACAGGTGCCCGAGAAAGGTGCTGATCAATACCGAAATCTGCCTGCTCGAGCAACCATTCGAGTACGCACTGGACAACGCAAACCGGCCTGAAGAATACGAGGAAATAAAGAAGCGTATATCACAATAAAATATTGTCAAAAAAAATATTCTTATTGATTATATAATTAATATTAACAGGTGATAATTATTGGTATAAAATGATGCATTATCATTACCCCGTTACCTCGCTTCCTTCCTCTCCCTGTTCGCCTTTGCCATCGCGGCATGCATGCGCCATGATTTTGCTGTTTCGTCATCCACTTCCACACCCATGCCCAGTTCATAAATCATCGCCAGCATGTTCATCACTTCGATGTTGCCGGCTTTTGCCCTTTTCTCGATCCAGTTGATGGCGTGTCAAATCCGGAGTTTGCCTGAAAATGATTTACTATTATTGTATCCGACAGGTCTAAAGCCTGCACTGTTCACCTTTCAATAACGCCGGGAATCATGAATGCTTTGACCAACGATCAATGGCAGCAATACGAGCGCGACGGCTATCTGAAGCTCGGTCGCCTGTTGTCCGACTCGGAGCTGGCGGCGCTGCAGCAGCGCATCGATGACAT
>DPYP01000528.1:7461-11564 GCA_003545375.1 Lentisphaeria bacterium | reverse complement strand
AAACGGTTCCCATCAATTGCACGAGCTGATCGAGCAGCGTGGACGTGGCAAGACGGGCGGTTCGTGCGGGCAACAGAGCTGCAGCCGCTGAAGGGGTATTGGGTCTACGCTACAGAGCAAGTGGAGATTGAAGTCCAGTTGCCCTGAAGTATCGGCCGCTGTGCGTTAGGCGGAGCTGGGCAAAGCCCACGGCAATTATAATAGTTACATAAATTGGTGGAGGCGGGGGGCCGGCGAGCCACACTATGGTGCCCCGGAGGACCTGCGGGAGACGTGAGTTGCCGGCAAGCCCGGCTCAATCGCATGCCGGCCGCGGCGGATTCGCCCAATGGCCGTCTACATCTTCGCCGCTGACCAGCACGCCCTTGCCGTTCCAGCCTTCGCCCGCGCGTACGTCGGCGCTGCAATAGCGCATGGTCAGACCGCAACGCCGGCGATCGGACTCGTTGGCCTCGGAGCCGTGCAGCAGTAAATCGCTGTGCAGGGAAAACTCGCCGGCCTTCAGCTCAACGTCGACCGGGTCGCCGTACTGCTCGGCTTCGGGGACGGTCTGGGAGAGGACGTTGTGCTCGTCCGCTTCGCTCAGCTGCCAGGTCAGGGCGCCGTGGTGGTGGGAGCCGGGGATGAAGCGCATCGCCGCGTTCTCGATGTCGACATCGTCAATCGCCAGCCACACCGTGACGGTTTTGGATGGTGTCAGCGGCCAGTAGCTGGCGTCCTGGTGCCACGACACGCGCTTGCCGTCACGGGGCATCTTACAGAAAAAATGCGATCCCCAACCGACGACATTATCGCCCAGGATGTCGCGTACACAATTGACGATGCGCGGTTCGCAGAGCAGGTCGTACACCCGCGCGTACGACCGGTGTGCGGTCGAGATCGAATAGCTGTCACCGCCCTGGGCAACGATGTGAGCCAGCAACTGGTCGAAGTAGGAGCGGATATCGGCTGCTTCGGCTTCCGCAAACACGCGGATGCCTTTGAGATAGCCATCACGGTTGAACGCCTCGATCTGGTCGCGGCTGAGGACGGCGGGATGGGTCGTCGTGCTGGGATGGAATCTGAGATCGCGCGGCAGCTCGTCGATCTTGACATCGGGCCAGTGGGTGATATCCTCGGCCTGTTTTTCTATGGGCATGGGATTAGTTTAGTTGCCGCTACGTAAGGATCAAGCATGCAATGAAAGAAGCAAAGCCGGACTATGCCCAGGGCGAGGCCGCGGTTGCTGCCAGGGCGCTTCCTGCCGATGCCCGACGATCTGGCCGCTACTCCGTTTCTGGTGCTCTGGGAGCATAACGTCTTCGCGTTTCTCCTGGCCGAAGGACGTATCACAGAGAAGGTGGTTGAGCAGATGCGTTCCTGGAAACATTCGGGGAATGTTGACACTCCACTCCGTTACGTTCTCCAGGCGGGCTGTCTCGCTGGCGCTCGGCTCAGTGTCGATAAAAGCGTGCACGTGTCCGCCGGCGACCCAGCCGCGATGCAGCGGGTCGTCCAATACATGGTGAGATGCATCCGACCGGGCCAAAGCGTGGCGGAATTCCAATCAAATCAACAAAGTCCGAATCAATCCCTGGTTCTGCGACGAATGGTATCCAGCGTCGTTCACGGAATGTTGGCAGGATTTCTGGAAATCCTAAAATATTCCTCCACTGTAGATCAAACCAAGGAAGAGCCCCATGCGAATCAGAAATGCTGTATTAATCATGTTCATCGCTTTGGCCACGTGCGCCAATGCCAAACCATTAACGATCGTCGAGGACGGTAAGAGCCAGGCGGTGATCCAGGTAGCGGCAGGGCAGCCTAAAGCGAAGAAGGCCGCGGAAGCCATCCAGAAGTACATCCAGAAAATGTCCGGGGCTACCTTGGAGATTATCGACGAAGGCGCCAAGAGCGACGCCAAAATAAATATCTATGTGGGCCACACCAAGGCCGCGGCCAAGCGCAGCTTGAAGATCCCGACCGGGTTCGACCCCTCCGTCCGCGACGATGTCTTCGAAGAAGAAGGCTACATACTGAAGACGAAACGGAAGGACATCTTCATCGCCGGCAATGAGACGGATGTCTATAAAGGAACGATTTACGGAGCGTATGCGTTCCTCGAGCTCCTCGGGTGCCGCTGGTATTTCCCCGGCGCCTGGGGCGAGGTGGTCCCCGAAAAGAAGACCGTGGTCGTACCCCATCTTGATGTGTTGTCGAAGCCGGACTTTGCCTTGCGCGGTATCGGCCTCAATACGGGATGGGTGCCGATGACACCACAGGATCACACGGAGTATAAGGAGTGGACCGAGAAAATCGCGTTCGACAGCCGCGGCGATTCCGGCAAGTATTATCCTCTCGTGGGCGACGGGTTTCTGGGCATTCTGCTGCCGCCTGATAAATACTTCAAGGACCACCCGGAGTATTACGCAATGAATAAAAAGGGAAAGCGCGTCATCGGCGAAGGCGACATTCTGCACACGACGATGCTCTGCCTGTCGAACCCCAATGTGTACACCGAGATCCTGAAAAACCTCAAAACGGCCATCGCCGAAAAGCACGATGAACAGGGGCCAAACACCCACCGGATTTCCCGCCACGGCATCGGCATCAGCCCCCCGGACGGCTCACCCTACTGCTATTGCGATGCCTGCGACAAGGCCAGCCAGAAGTTTGAAAACATCCAATTGGTGTACGGGCCACAGATGAGTGAGGAATACTACGGGTTCGCCAGCAAACTGGCCCGAGCATTTCCGGAAAAGTTCGTGGCCACCATGGCATACTCCCTGCGCGAACTGGCGCCACAAGGCGTCACGCTGCCGAAAAACCTCGCGGTGATGTACGCCCCCATTGCCGGATGTGCACTGCACGACAACAAGGACAAAAGCTGCTGGCGCCGCATCGAGTACATAAAGAACCTCCGTCAATACAGAAAGCAGACGGCGCACATCTATCTGTATGAGTACCACCCCGACTTCCTCACCGGTCTGTTCATTCCGGAGCGCCAGACCGCCAACGCCACCGTGAACTTCCCGCTCTACAAAGAAATGGACATCAAAGGCCTCAGCGCGGAGGGGCGCAAGGCCTTCATGCAGACGTGGACCAGCTTCTATGTGATGGGCAAGCTGCTGTGGGATGCGGACACCGATGTGGCGGCGCTGAAGAAAGAGCTCTACTTCGACCTGTTCGGTGCCGAGGCAGGGCCGCACCTGCAGGCCTGGTGGGACGCTGTTGAGGCACACCTGGGCGCGGCCACCATCCATCTGCATGAGGATTTCATGCTTAATAATGTGTACACGGTCGCGTTCACCTCCAGCATCCAGAAGCATATCGACGCCGCCCTGGCCGCCGGGGGGACCGCCACGCAGAAGGCCCGTGTCGTGGCCGTGGGAAAAATCGCTGAGCATCTCACTGCCTATGCCAATATGGAGGCGGCCGCCATGCGACTCGACTACGCGACCGCGGCGGCAGAATCACAGCGCATGCTGGACTTGAAGCACGAGCTCAACAAGATCTACTCCCACTTCATCTCGGAGACCTTTCCCAAGTCCAAGAAACCGCCGGCATTCATCTCGCGCGGACGCACGAACGAGTACAAACGGCTGCTGTCGTATACCAACGGGGACCAGGGCAATAAGGTTGGCGAACTGCCCTTGGACATGAAGTTCGTCCGCGATCCGTACAACGAAGGTATCTTCAGCGAATATTATCTGCCAGAGTTCGACGACACCAAGTGGGACATGCGCAATACACACCTCCTTTGGGACGCGCAGGAGGAGCCCCTTGATGACAAGGGCCACGACTACGACGGCTTCGGCTGGTATCGCGGCACGTTCAAGGTGGCTAAAAGCGCCAAGGGCAAGAAGGTCATATTCCACTCAGGCGGCGTCTTCAACGAAGGCTGGGTCTGGGTCAACGGTCAGTACGTCCACCATGAGCCGCACAAGGTCTGGTGGTGGTGGAACCACACATTTGATATTGACGTCACCGACGCCATCAAGCCGGGCAAGGTAAACCAGATCACCGTCCGTGTCTGGAACAAGGCTGAACTCGGAGGTATGCTGCGCCGCGGTTTCTTCTTCACTCCCACCGACAAGTACGTTCCGAAAAAATAGACGCGTTCG
>DPYP01000528.1:4925-7127 GCA_003545375.1 Lentisphaeria bacterium | reverse complement strand
GATGTAGGCCGGTATCCAGTCCTCGCTGGTAGGCGTGACGTCTAGCACCGAGTAGTAGGTCATGATTGCTTTTCCTTCGTTTTGTCTTTGAGCGAACAATACGCCCAGATTAGTCTGCCCCAATTGATCTGTCCACCTCCCCGCTTACGGGCAGTCCAATGTCAGTCCAGGCCGTACTGATACCACTTCGTCCCTTGTGGATCCGGAATCGTTACCTTGAGTGCAGTGCCGCCGATGATCGCCTTCTTCCGGTTGGTATCGACATCGCGCAGCGTGTACCGGGTGCCGACGTCCAGGCCCGGCAGGTTTACGGTCGTCCGTGTTGCCGGCGCATTGACCCGAAAGATCTGTACGAACCCCTGACCAGTCAGCGGATCATGGAACTGCCAGCCGTCGAATTCGGCTAAGCGCTGTGGAGCAAACAGCGGATAATAATCCTTCAGCAGCAGGTGCCGCTGCGCTTTGTACGCCACGATCTCGCGTTGCAGCTGTTCCTTTATCTTCGGTGTATAGAGCCGGGCGCTCTCGGCAAAGCCGAGTGAGCCGCCCATGCGCGAACGCAGCGGCGACGTCGGGTAGCCATCCCGCTTGAGCGCCGCCAGACTCTGAGTGCGCCGATGGTCGTGCGTCGCCCACAGCATCGTCGAGTTCGCGTAACAACCCGGCACCACCCGGTTAACGCCCTTCTGCATCAGCCGAATCGGATCGTGGGTGTCGGTATTGTCGCACATCCATGCCGTATGCGCGCGCCGCAAAGTCCCCAGGTCCATGCGATAGCCGCCGCTCGAACAAGCCTCGATCGACACTTGCGGACAGCGCCGCATGAACGCGTCAAGTAAGGCATACAGGCCTTCGGCGTATTCGAGCTGACGCCAACCTCGCTGGCCAGGTGGGTCGGTGGCTTGCCAGATCGGTTGCGGCGAGTTGTTCATATCCCAGCGCAACCATTCGATGCCGTATTTGTCGACCCAGGCCTCGAGGAAATCAGCGACCCTGTCGCGCACCTCTGCGTCACCGAGACGCAGCAGCAGATCGTTGTACTCGCCACCGTCATAATGCGTGTCGTAACGTCCCGGCAATGCATCGAACCAGTCGGGATGTTCAAGGGCCCAATGCGAGCCTTTCATAGCCCATTCGATTTCGAGCCAGGAGCCGAATTTCATCCCGCGCGAACGCACGTGCTCCGCAAACTCGACCATGCCGTTGGGAAAACGCTGCTGGTCTTCGACCTCCCAATTGCCGATGCCCTGACGAAATTTCCCGGCAAACCATTCGGCATCCACGACGTAGTACTCGACCCCGAGCTCGGCGTAGATGTCGGCTTCGCGGAATTGATCTTCGACCGTCCAGTCACGAGGCAGTCCGAAGTAGTGATTGTAGAACACCGGCGGCAACGTCGGCGGCCGCAGGTGCTCGACGATGTGGCGGCGCAAGGCATTGCTGCCGGCTACAGCGTCACCGACAAAAAAACCGATGTGGGCCCGAGGAATGGGTATCGATTCGCCGGGCTCCAAGGTCAGATCGCAGCCGCCTACTTTGATTACCACCGGTATCATACGCTTGCCACCGGCGACAACGTTGCGCACGTCGATCGTCCAGCTTGCCGGCCATTCGAGGGCGCAAAACAAACCGCTACTCTCGGTCTCGTCGGTGAAAATAACGTACGGCATTTCTGTTTCGGTCGAGCGCCCCCCTTCGTGGCCGCCGAAGAGAAAGCGGACGCCGTCGGTCTCGGTAAGCTTATAGGCTTGCGGCGGGTAATCGCCGTCGGTCGGGCCACCACCGTAGACCGATGTCATTCGCACCGTATCGTTCTTGCCGATCGCCAGGGTGAAACACAACGACACCGGTCCGTGTACATGCTGGATCGATTTTCGACTGCGGTTATAGATGCGCCCACTGATTTCGAGGGTAGCGGTATCGCGGTGTTCGATGAACTCGACCTGCACCTCGACACCGCTGGCGTGGTGTTCGAAGACGCAGTCATGAATCCGGCTATCCGGCAGCGGATCACCGGCAGCCGAGGACAGTGAGCGAAGCGACACATCCGCCTGGAACGCAGCAGGGGGCATCTCCTGCGTCGTCAGTGCGAAGCCACAAGTCGGCTGCAGTCCGGCGAGCAATGTGTTGCCGGGCTGACGGAAAAATCGTCGGATGGAAAATCGTTTCTCTGGCATGATTCCGTTGTGTGTGGGAGGTTCG
>DPYP01000528.1:533-4553 GCA_003545375.1 Lentisphaeria bacterium | reverse complement strand
AAGGCAAGTAGTGTTGCGGGATGCCCGGCAAGCGATTTCATTTATTGGGCAGGTTCTCAGATATGCAATGGCGTTTTTTGCGGCACTGGTATCGCCCGAAGCCTTCTATCCATGACGATCCATAGTAGTCCGTGGAGATGCGGACATTCCTGCGGACAGTTTCATCCATGCCTGACGGAACGTGATTTACCATTGTAGGTTCCAGACCAAGCGTGCCGGTTGGGACAACCGGTGCACCAGTAGGCGTCACGGACTTGGGCATACATCCAATGTGGGATCAGTAAAAGTACGTCGTGAACGTTTCTTGAAATTCATCAGACGTGCTTTGGAGATCGGTTGTATCTTGAACCCATACGCCTTAGAAGTGTTATATTGCTGCTCGAATGACCCGGCGGCGTAGCCTGGCGAAGGCCAAATGGGAAATGTCGGGTAAACGGTAAATCGCGAGGAAGACAAATGAAGAAGTCATTTGGTGTATTGCATGTGCTGGCTTTGGCGGTCTTACTGTTCACTCCGCTCCTTGGCGCGGAGATTCAAACGATCAGCCTCGAGGATGCAACCCATGGTGATGACTGGAGCCACGGTCCAAGGACTACGATAAGTGGAATCCCGATCATCTCGACCGGTAAGCGCAGAGCGACAATGACGTTCGAGGTCACCGTCGGCGCGCCCGGTGGAACGTACCAGGTATTCTTGCCCGTGGTGAAAGCTTTCAATGCCGCCCACATAGGCGTCTACTTTGATGGCGAACTCCAGGTTGAAGCCGATATGTTTTCGGCGTCCAATGTTCAGCATTCAATTCTTATTACCGAACGATACATAGCGCCGGGGCCGCATACGATCAAAGTAAAGAACCTGGGCCAGAAGAAGGCCCTCGGCGGCAACAACCTCTACATCGAAGGGCTTCGGATTGTCGGCAAAGAGGGAAGCGGCACATGGCGGGTGCGGGTGGAAAGCAAAGAATTCGTTTTCAAGC
This sequence comes from Lentisphaeria bacterium, assembly GCA_003545375.1. GTDB lineage: Bacteria > Verrucomicrobiota > Lentisphaeria > JABSQK01 > CAJWLW01 > CAJWLW01. The sequence goes on along the minus strand of DPYP01000528.1, from coordinate 3,577 downwards.
CCGCGAAAAAGGAAGCCATCCCAGAATACGATAACTTCCTTACCGCCGCCCTTCCTGCCAGAGCGCAGAAAGAGCCGTTTTCAGTACCGGAAGGTTCGGTCGGCAGCGACATGTTTTCCCATCCCTTGGTTTTCGTCAGGAACATTCCCTTCCTTATCCCCAATGTGAAGAATATCCCCGAAACAGGGCTTGCAGACCAGAACCCCCTGCAGGTCGTTCTTGCCAACGCGACGAGCGAGGTGTTTCTTCTGGTCTGGTCACAAATTCCGCCTCACGACGGCGACCTCGGGCCGTCTCTGCCGCCCATCGCACCGATTGACCAGAGCGAACGCTTTACCATAAAACTCACATACGAAGACGGCACCACCGAAGAGATGATCCCCTTTGATGTCAGACAAAAGAGGTACGGCCTGGATAACGGGATCGGCCTCTATGTTCTCCATCCCGACGCGAAAAAAGTTCTCCAACGGCTGGCTTTCCAGGACCGGACGTATAAGTCTTCCTTCGCTCTGGTCGCGCTTACCTGCAATCTGGATAAGCCCATTTCACCTGAAGTCGCGCTGGGCGGACTTGATGCATGGTATCCGACTGTCAACAAGACCCCTTCAGCGGCAGGCAAGGGCGAAGTGTCCATTGCGAATGGTCGCGCGGTTCTGGCGGACGGCAGCATCGAGTTAACACTGGATATTAAGGACGGCTTGAAGTGGGAGAGCCTGGGAACGCCTGCCTATCAACGCGTTGTCCTTGATGACTCCGATCTATTCGCTGTCAGGCCGGCGGACGGATGGATTGGCTCAAGCAGTTGGAAAGTGGCGGATGCGAAAGCCAGGCAGAATGGGGTGTCGATCGTTCTTGAGTACAAGGAGAAGAACGTAAACCTTGAAGCTGTGGTCAAGCTGACGCTGACGAAAAACGGCAAGATAAAAGCGGGCTTGACATTGACCAACCGAGGAACAGAGCCATTCCTGGGGCGGGTTAAGTTCCCGATTCTGGAAGGCGTTCGCCTAGGCGCCCTTGAAGATACCTGGTATTTCATTCCACGCTCAGGCGGAGCCGTGATTCACCGCGATGAGGTTAACGTCTATGCTTCGCACGGCGAGCAACATCCTCTGCAGGTGGAGTCGTTCTTCAATCCAAAAGAGTGGTTCGTGCTGACTCTTCTGAGCAACGATCTGGACGGCCAGTTTCACTGGTACGATGTGGGTAAGGACGACAAAGGCGGCTGGTACAATGTGGAATACTTCGAGAAATCGCTCAAGCCCGGCGGTGTCTGGACTCTTCCGGAGTGCACCATTGCCGTTACGCCCGGTGACTGGCGGGAAAGTTTCCGTTTGTACCGCCAATGGATAACCACTTGGTACAAGCCGAAACCCGCGGCGACCGACTGGTATCGCAAATCGTTCGTTCAGGGGTTCTGGTATCAATACACTAACAGGGACTTCGCCACGGATGTCAAGCAGGTTCGCGACGTCTTTGGATACTGCGACGGCTTGAACGCCTACAACTGGAATTCCCGAGAGTATCCGAAAATGGCGGGGTTCACGTTCGGGGAGTACGACCGGACTGTGCTGTGGCCCGGCTTCGGTGGAGAGGAGGGGCTTAAAAAGAAGGTCGCGGAAGCCGGCGTACCCCTAAGTTTCTACACTAACGCCATCCTCATTCACAACAAGGCCCTTCACAACGGCGTACCCACCAAGACTAAGCAGTGGATGGGCGCGGGGCCCGCCGTGCATGATGGCTTGCCGTCCTACCGTCCCTGCCTTCGCATCGAGGAATGGCTGGACTATATGGTCGCCGCCGAGCGCTGGCTCACCCGTGAGATCGGAGCCAAGATCGTCTACCTCGACGAGTTCGGATACGGCGCTCGCTTCTGCTACAGCAAGGCGCACGGCCATGATGCGCCGGAGCCAAGCGCCTACGGCGAGCGCGAACTGACCAGGAGAATCCGGGCGGCGATCCCCGACGACGTGGTGATCCGCTCGGAGAACCAACCGGAAGATATCCGGTTTCAATGGCAGGATAGTTACTACACCGGAGCACTCGGCAGGAGCAAGCCGGCCGAATCTGTTCCCCTCGATTTGGTGAGGTTCGCCTTCCCCGATAGCAAGGCTTTCAACCTGATCTACGGCTACAGCCTCAAGGACGGCAACTGGGAACTTCTCAAGTTCATCCTGTTCAATGGTTCATCCTACGGCATGAGCCGATCCTACGATCCCAAATCATACTTTGAGGAGCGCTCGATTCTTGTGCTCAGGAAACTATTCCGCATACTGCACGAAAACGCCGACGCATTCACTTCGCACGACGTAGAGCCGCTCATTACAACCGAACTCCCGGGAGTTTTCGTCAACAGGTTCCGAGGCACAGAGAAGACTGTCTGGACCGTTTACAACGCCAACTACAGAACGGTAAAAGGGGAACTGATTCAGGTTGCGCACAAGCCGGGCGCACAATACGTGGATTTGTGGAAGGATTACCCGGTTAAGGCGCAGGCCTCCTCCGGCGACGTAGCTACCCTCATAGTAGAGATCGGCCCAAGAGATGTCGCCTGCATAACACAGGTTAATCCGTAATTATCGAACGCGGGATCGGCTCTTGACAGAGTGGAACGTCAAGATCAGAAACGAAGCTATGCAAGCCGGGACTTCCGATGATCGATAACTTGCGGGATCACGTGTCCCCGTCATCGCTGGGTCAGGATGGACAGGTAACGGAGATGGTAGTGGGCCTTGGCGTTTCCGCCTTGAAAATCAACTGGTTTTTCAGCATGGCCTTGTCGGCATTGCTCTTGCCAGAAATCCAATTTTGTCAGTTTCCAGCATCCTAGCACCTATGGGATACGAAATTCGACAGGCAACTGTAAACCTCTTTAGGAGCATCATCAACATCCGTGTGCCTCAGGACGATGCCGAGGCGGTGAAGTGGTTCCGGAAGGCGGCTGAGCAGGGATATCCCCAAGCGCAGTACAACCTCGGCGTGGCGTACGCCAACGGCGAGGGAGTGCCTGAGGACGATGTCGCGGCGGTGAAGTGGTACCGCAAGGC
>DPYP01000528.1:0-221 GCA_003545375.1 Lentisphaeria bacterium | reverse complement strand
TGGTACCGCAAGGCTGCTGAGCAAGGACTTGCCGTCGCGCAGAACAACCTCGGCTATATGTACGCCAAGGGCGAGGGTGTGCCTGAGGATTATGCCGAGACGGTGAAGTGGTACCGCAAGGCCGCTGAGCAGGGATATGCTGTCGCGCAGTACTACCTCGGCTTGATGTACGACATCGGCGAGGACGTTCCTGAGGATGATGCCGAGGCAGTGAAGTGGTA
>DPYP01000101.1:0-3958 GCA_003545375.1 Lentisphaeria bacterium | reverse complement strand
TGGCTGAAGGTGTGGCTGAACGGAGAACCGGTCTCAACGTTACAGCACGATACCGGTTTTAAGGCAACCGAATTGCCGATCATCCTCAAAAAAGGGAACAACAAGCTTGTCATCAGGCTGAGTAATTTCAACAACATCGAATGGCGCTGCTGGGCATTCAGTTGCGTCATCAGAAATGCCTAGTCCTGACACCTTACACCCTATTTTTTCAGCGGAATCCAGAAAGCAGTCCAAGTCATAAGCCGCCAGCTTGGTGGGCCGGCCTTTACTCATTTGGACGTCTTGGCATCAGCGCGGGGACTGCGCTGAATTGGTGATATCCCGGGCGAGAGTTTTCCGGCATAAGCTCCCGAATCACACTCAGCTGTGGTCCAATTCCCAGATGGGAAAATAGAACGGGAACAGGTTCAGTATGTCTGGCACGTCCACCGGTCGCTCTGAATGCGCCCCGAACACGATCGATGTGAATTCCCGCAGGGACATCTCTACGTGTGGATCCAACCGATCACTCCCGAGCTTCAGGCCTCGCCCTGTGAACTCGAAGCCAACCAAGCCTGCAGTATCCGTGATGCCTACGGAAAACTTTCTGGCAGTGCCCGCGTTTGTTTGTTCTAACCAGGGCGCGATTTTTCCCATGAAGCGGCAAACGTCATTGATGCGGATCATCATGCCGCCCTCCGTGACAGGAGTCCTGCTCTCGGGCATTCTCTCTTCAAACAGCTCTCCCAACACTGTTGGTGTCAGGTTCCCATGGACCTCGAGCGCCGTTTTGTCGTCAAGCTCGTCCAGGACGTTGTTGACAAGAGTTTCGACCGCCGCCTTTTCGCCACCCGCCTCCAGCAGCCCGGGCTTGTTGGTCGCGCGCGAGACCAACAGATATCCGATCGGCTCGTTGTTCTGCAGCGCAATGAGTGTCTTCATCTTCGGCAGACTGAACAAAGACGGATAGTCCTCGGTAGACCTGAGAACACCGAAGACCGCCTTCTCATGCATCTCTCGAATGTCTGTGATATATCGCTTTGATTTGGGGTCATATTCGACAATCGAATGGCCATTGTTTGCGAAAAGTCCGGCATCTGTTTTTCTGCACGAATAAAACCACTTCTGGCTGCGGACAGCCTGATATTGCGCATGTTCATAGAAACGAAAAGTCGGAATCTCTGTCCACAGGACGGAAAGATCGATTCCGTCCGTTGTCATCTTCTCGATGCCGGCATTGAGACAGTTAAGGCCATAACCTTTTTTGCGATGATCAGGTGATGTGGCTGTCGGTGAGATAATGCCTATTGTAAAGCGGCATCCATCGATGGCGATGTTTCTGGGGAAGTACGGCACGACGGAAACTATTTCTCCGTTCACCTTGTTAATGGAAATGTTCTGCAGGTTGCTGTCGCGATAGACGAGCGGGTAGTCAGTAAGAAACGTCTGATCGCTTCCTGCTCTCATTACTGCGTCCACAAGGGCGATCATTTCATGCAGTTCATCGTTCCTGCAGGCCCGTGGTCCGTCAATTTCCAGCGTGTGCATTTAAGCCTCCTGTCTTCTGAAATTAACATAGCTTGATCTGAAAAAATCCCATAGGGGAAAATAAAGGCTGCGCACCCGCTCAACGATTTCGACAGGCGGTGCAGGCACCGGCAGTGTTGCACGGGTATCGATCCGAACATGCCCCGGCCCGGCCCGGCCTTGTATCCGGCAAGCCAGCCAACGGCGAAGGCGGCGGCAATGGTGAAAATCACGGCGGCAATGGAAAATGGCTTTCATGAGTACAGGACACACCCGTGTCCAGGGAACATGTTTTCCGGGGATCCCCTACCGTATCCGAACGCTAATTGACCGCAGACGAGCAGCCGCGCATTCCACTGCCGCTTCTTTACCCTTCCGCATTGTCGCGGAACAGAATACCGCTGTCCGCCCTCCCCTCCAGGCCGCTTTTTTACACTGTGACTTGACTGTGACAGAACCTCAACACAATATTGAGGCAGTCACCGAGATGGACACGCAGTACATCAACAAGCGCGGCGGCGCCTGGCACATTCTGCTCAGCAAAAACCTGTGCGTTGACAGCGGAAGTTTTTGCCAGTCAGCTTTAAGGTTCAACCCAACCCTGGAGACACCCCGAAAATGAAGTATTTGCACACCATGGTCCGCGTCCTGGATCTGGACAAGTCACTGAATTTCTACGTCGGCCTGCTGGGCCTGAAGGAAATGCGTCGCCGCGATAGCGAGGGTGGTCGTTTCACCCTTGTGTTTCTGGCCACCGCCGAGGGCGAACCGCCACTCGAACTGACTTACAACTGGGATCAGGCTGAACCGTATCCGGTGGGGCGCAATTTCGGTCACCTGGCATACTCGGTGGAGAATATCTACGACCTATGCACGAAGTTGCAGGACGCTGGAGTGACTATTCTGCGACCGCCGCGCGATGGTCGCATGGCTTTCGTCCGCTGCCCCGACAATGTGTCGATCGAGCTGCTGCAGGCTGGGGAAGCACTGCCGCAGCAGGAGCCGTGGGCCTCGATGCCGTCACAGGGCGAGTGGTAAAGGCGTGCTGATTCGCCGTTTGGGCGCATCTGGGGAAGCGCTTTGTTGTGAGGCCTTACATCTTGAGATCATGAATCAGAACATCCTCTCGACCATCACGATTGGACTTCGCAAGGACATCACCACAAGCCGAGTAGACCACGCTGCCTCCCATGCAGTTGTGCATCCAAGACAGACCGGTGCGGTTTGTTACAAGCATGGGAGCTCCGATAGTAGTCGCCAGGTCGCCAAAGACCTCGAAATCGGGCAGCCCACATCGATTGTTAGGATAGAACACAACCTCCGGTGCCAGGGCCTTCGCACGCTGAATGCATCGGGGTGACTCACCGTCGGCACAAATGAAGCATGTTGCCTTGAGGCCATCAAAATCAAAGGCTTCCGGGCCGCTGCCGGGATCATACCTTGCCCACTCATTTCTGTATCCTTCATCGTCAGGCTCAAGCCAAAGCCATGATTTGCGGTACCGGTATATGAATCCCTGAGGCCCGACAAAGACTTGGGATATGAAGTACCGCTCACCATCGACTTCAGAAAGGCCAAAACTGATGAAGCAGTCGTGCTCTTGCGCCAGCCGGGTCATCAACTGTGTCGATGGACCGCCGGGAACCGATTCAGCCAAGTCAGCCAAACGCGGCGTATAGTCACAGGTGGTCCCCTCATGAAACATGATCCAGCGAGCTCCCTCACTCAAGGCTGCGCGAAGGAGGGAAGTCATCTTGGTCAGGTTCTCCTCCACCGCCTCTGGCTGGGCATCAAATTGAATCAAGGCAACACGTCTTGCAGTCATGTCAGTTATGTTCCCGGTCATCCTAACATCCTGGGCAACCTATAATCGAGTGTAACAAGAATTTCAGGTTCATCCCATAGTTGGGTTTCTTCAATTTGTTTGTTTGACAACGTCCAATTGCCCAGCATAACGGTTTGAGTTTTGTTTGTCCATATTTCTTTTAAATTTTCCCCAACGACTCGTCAGGGCGTACCGTGCCTGGCGTGTGGGTTAAAACAAGTCATGACTCGGGTAGCTGTAATTGCTGGTATAAATATCCAGCCCAAGGCTTACCATGCGTGCTTCACAGGATTTTGTCGGGCAAAGGGATGTCCGGAAGGGTTGCAATTCGATAAAAAAAATCGCATAATGCAATCGGCGGCACCGGAAAATCCGGCAGCACACCACCTGCCTCGAAAGAATCCGATAACAGAGAAAAGAAATGAGACCACTCGCAATCGCAATTGTCGCAATCCTGATGGCGGCCAGCGGCTTCAGCCAATGGATCCAACTGGGGAGCGACATTGATGGTGAGGCTGGAGGGGATCGCAGCGGTGAGGCAGTCTCGCTGTCTGCTGATGGAAGCATTGCAGCTATTGGGGCAAAGTGGAATCATGGAACTGGAGACCTCTCCGGGCATGTGCGGAT
>DPYP01000264.1:0-4657 GCA_003545375.1 Lentisphaeria bacterium | reverse complement strand
CGCGGCGTCCCGGCCGGCTGGGGCGAACCCGTGTTCGACAAGCTGGAGGCAAAACTGGCGCAGGCAATGATGTCGATACCGGCAACAAAAGGTTTCGAGATCGGTTCGGGCTTTGCCGGCACCGAATTGTTGGGCTCCGCCCACAACGATCCTTTCGTTGGCCGTGAGGGGCGGCTGGGCACAACCACCAATAACAGCGGCGGCGTTCAGGGCGGAATTTCCAACGGCGAGCCCATTCACTTCCGTATCGCCTTCAAACCGCCGGCAACGATCAGCCGGCCGCAGGAGACAGCGGACTTCGATGGCAAGCCCGTGACCCTCGAAGCAAAGGGACGTCACGATCCGTGCGTTGTACCACGCGCCATTTCGATTGTCGAAACGATGGCGGCAATTGTTCTCTGCGATTTCGCGCTGCGTCAGAAAACACGGCAGTTCGAATAAGTCACGCCGTGTCACATTGGCATAGAGTGCGCCGGCCGGGTAATCATCAACACACCCGACCGGTTCTGTCGAGCTTGCATCTTCAACGGCCGGATTACCGACGGTGCGCGCGAGTATTCCGCCTATCGAATATCGCGGCAGGCCTTGCAATCCGCTGGCTGCGGTCCTATCGTTACCAATGGAAACGATAGGACCATAGTATGCTAAAGCTCGAACAGAACGATCTTCACGAGCTCGAGATCCTCAAGCAGATCGAGGAAAGCCCGACGCTCACCAATCGGACCGCCGCGACCAGGCTCGGCGTCAGCGTCAAGCTCGCTCACGAGACTCTCAAGCGCATGGTTTCGAGAGGCCTGCTGCACGTCAAGAAACTCAACTCCCGCCGCTGGGATTATTTTCTGACGCCGAGCGGCATTGCCGAAAAGGCTCGCCTCACGGTGGAGTTTGTCGAGTTCTCGATGGGGTTCTATCGCGAAGCCCGGCGGCAGAGCGCAAAGGTCTGCCGCGAACTGTCTCAACAGAACTTGAAAACTGTGGCACTGCTTGGCTCCGGCGACATAGCGGAAATCGTTTACCTCGGTATCCAGGAATGGGATCTGACGCTGCTCGGCGTTTTTAACGATGGGGCAGACAAGGAGTCGTTCATGGGCGTCGATGTGCAGCCGGCTGCCGCGCTGAAATTGACCGATGCAGCAGCAATCATTGTCGCGGTTTATGATCAGCGGCAACCGATGTCGGGGCAGTTTCTACCAGCCGATGTCGACAGGGACGAGCGCATGCATTGGATTTTCTGACGGCAGCGCGGTGACCGCGACCAGCCATCAGCAAGATCTCGTCACCGCACTGTGCGACCTTGGGGTTCAAGGCGGCCATAATTCTGAACTCCGGATCGGTCGCCTGGAAGTGGGTCGGGCCAAGGGGGCTTTGTGTTGGCCAATCGTTCGATGGTCATGAGGGCTTTTTTTTCATGAGGCCGGTGCCGGATAAACAAGCGGGAAACAGTCATTGTCGTACGGCTGTCCGTCGCGCGGCCGTGGTCCGAGCAGCCCGACATTGCTGTGATAGCAGCCGTTAGCGCGAAAGCCGCAGTCACCGGGCATGTAGTGGCCGATGATCGACAGCCGGGGCGCTGTCGTTCGATTGGCGCCAGAGCCATGAAAACAGAGGGCGTGGTGGAAGCTGACCTGCCCGGCCTGCAGCACGCATGGCTCGTCGATCCACTCGCCGCCGGTGCGGCCGATGTAGCGGTCCCGCAACCCGTCGAGATCCTGTTCGGTGAACGTCGACGCTTCTTCTACGAGCCCCCACTTGTGCGAGCCGACGATACTGCGCATACCGCCATTGTTCAGGTCAGTGTCCTGCAAAGCCAGCCACGCAGTCGTCATGTTGCTCGTCGTTGTGCAGTTCCAGTACGCGTAGTCCTGATGCCAGCCGACGTTGCCCAGCACGGTTTCCTGGGTACCGGCACCGGGCTTCAAGACCACCTGATCATGCCAGAGCCGCGCACTGCCGGTTTGCATCAGGGCTGCAGCAATACGGCCGAACACTGGATCGCAGACTATGTCGCGGACTTCGTCATTGATCCACCAGCCGTTCATCATCTTGCGCACAGCGAACATTTCCTGCAGTAGCAGGTCGGGATACTGGTTGCGGTACGAATAGCCGTCGCCGTCGAAATCACCGGCGAAGATGCGTTCCAACGCCCGCCGCAACTGGGCGATGCGATCGTCATCGACGAGCTTCGGACTTATCCAGTAGCCGCGGGCTTGATAGGATTCGATATCGGCTGCAGTAGGTGTGTAAGACATACCACAACTGAGCATATGATCACGGCTTCTGCAAGTATCACCGGTTTGATCCGTCATTGGTGATGGCCAGGGTCACTGTGCAGTCCTGAATTCTGGCAGTGAAGGACGGCTGCAGGTCACAAGGATCCGGATTGCCCTGGAAATGGGAGAATCCGAGCGGAGCGTTCAGTACGTTCAATGGCCCCGATGCTGTCACAAACATACCGGTTTCAGGTCTGATTTTATGGAAGAACAGCGACCCAGGCAGTCAACGATCGATTGCCCTGTACTCCACGCCAGTCTTTTGAAATCCAGTCGTAACCGTCTATATCTATGCCATTTCATCCAAGGGATTTCAGGACGTGATCGAACAACGACACTTCGACCATTTCAAAGCCAAGGGCTGGACCGTTATCGAAGGCGTCTTCTCACGGGACAAGGCCTCACGAATTGCCGCGTTCGCGGAAGGAGTCGGCATGGCCCAGATCGATGAAGGCGAGGACAGTTGCCTCATGGTCGACCACGGTCCCGATGGTGGCGTACTACCGCGCAAAATCGACACGCCGTTTCAACGTAACATTCACGATACGTACAGACCCCCGCAACTCGAACCCAATAATCATGCCAACCTTCCTCGAACGCCTGCAGGATCCGGCGCCGATCTTTTACGACGGGGCTTTCGGTACCGAGCTTTTCATCCGCGATATCAAACTGCCCAACAGCACCTTGGCCAATGAACTGTATCCCGAAGCGGTACGGGACGTGCACGATGCCTATATTGCGGCCGGTTCCGACATTATCGGCACCAACACCTTCGTGTCCTCACCACTGCATCTGGAGATGGCGGACCACAATGCCGACGACGCCGACAAACTGGTCACCAACGCCGTAAAAATCGCCGGGCAGCAGCCGACGCCAGCGACAGGGATATCTACGTCGCCGGCTCGATCGGACCGTCACCAGGGGCCATCGAGGCCGATGCCGGCGGCACCGACTTCGGTATCCCGAATCAGAAAGTGCGCGATGCACACGAACGGGTCGGGGAAAGAATGGCCGAGGCCGGTATTGATCTGTTCTGTCTGGAAACAATGTTTTCCGTTATTGAAGCAGTCATCGCAGTGGATATTGTCCGCCGGTTCAACCTGCCGATCGCTGTCAACTGCACATATAAGTATACCAAAGACCGGGCCACCGGCGAAATCGTCTACAAGACAGACTGGGGCCACTCCGTAGCCTCGCTGCTCGATCTCCTGTCCGGCAGCGACTATTCCGACGGCGTCAATCTTCTGGATTCCGTCCAGGTGCTCGGGCTCAACTGCGGCGCCGAGCAGCAGCGGGCCGAGCATACGGGCATGCCGTACGCCTGCCATGGAATCACCGAGCTCCGGGAAGCAATGACAGCCAAAGGCATCGACCCGCCCAAATCCATGATGGCCTATCCAAACGCCGGCGTCCCGAAGCTGGACAAGAATCAGCAAACGTTTTACGACCAGAGTGCCGAAGACATGGCGGCGGATATCCCTGCGTTGCTGCAGGCCGGCGCCCAGATCATCGGCGGCTGCTGCGGCACTGGGCCGGACCATATCCGCGCTTTTCGAGCCGCCGCCCTCGGCGCTTGATCATCGCTGTTTCAGGCTCTGCATCCTTCGGCGATAGTTCGCCTTCATCGCCGGCCCGCGGTGCTTGAGGAAAGCGCTCTCCTGCAGGTCACGATTCGAACGCGACGGCGCAGCGGGAATCGCAATCGTGGCGGTGACCATCGTCTCGATCTTGCGCGAGCGGGCGACAATCTCCCCTTTGCTGATGATCAACGTCACGCCAACATTCGCTTCGATAATGGGCACGCCATTCTCACGCGCCCTGGCGAGGACCGCGTGGTCCTGATTTAAGTCGCGATCGCCGTATGACGGGATTATCAGATATCTGGCGCCGTCGAGCACCGGGATACGTGCCAGATCAGGGTTCCACCGGTCATTGCAGATCAGAAAACCTGCCCGGCCGAACGGCGTATCAACGGCCCGGCTGCGTCTGCCGGGCCGATCGTACCACCACGACGGGTGCGCCCCTTCCGCCAGCTGCATCTTGTGATACTTGCCTCGCAGCCGACCCTGATTGTCGATAAACACCGCGCAGTTATAGATGTCGCCCGCCACTTTCTCGGCACAGCCGAAGACCAGGCACATGTTCAGCTCCTGCGCCAGGTTGCGGAAGTGTGTTATGACCTTCGAGCGCATCGTCACGGCAACGTCGTTGATGTACTCCGCCGGAATGTCGCCGGCGATAATATCATTCACGACGTAGCCCTCGAGCACGCCTTCCGGCCCGACCGCAAGCTGTGCCTGCTCACGAGCAGCATCGCGAAACATCGCCTCCAGCTTGTCGGCGTTGCCCTGCAGATCGAGTTTCTTCGGGCGGAACGAAATCGCCGC
>DPYP01000027.1:0-3062 GCA_003545375.1 Lentisphaeria bacterium | reverse complement strand
AGTCTGGAATTGTTCGAGACGAGCAATCTGCTGGCGCGCGTCAACGAGAACCATGCGATCATTCGGCAGGCGCTTGCGGAGATCGCAGAATGCGAACACGTCGGCGAGGTGCGGAACCGCGGTTTCATGACAGGTATCGAACTGGTGCACGACAGATCGACTCGCGAACCATACGCCTGGCAGGAGCAGATCGGCGTCAAGGTCTGCGACCGCAGCCGCGAGCTCGGCATGATCGTGCGGCCGCTCGGGCACGTGGTCATTTTCATGCCGCCGCTGGCCAGCACGGCCGCGGAGCTGCAGGAGATGTTGTCAATCCTGCACCGCTCAATTTCCGAGGCCACCGAATGAACGGACTGTTCATAACAGGTACCGACACCGGCGTCGGCAAGACGTGGATCGCCGCAGCATTGGTGGCGGCACTCCGCGGTCGCGGCCGCAGCGTTGGCGTTTGGAAGCCAGTGCAGAGCGGCTGCATGCTCGGCGACACCGAGGCCGACAGCTATGTTCTGCGCCGGATCTCCGGTGTCGACGATGCGGAGTCCGCAATTTGTCCCCTGTCGTTCGAAGCGCCACTGACCCCGATGCTGGCGGCGCGGCTTGAGGGCAAGTCGATTGACTTCGATGACCTGGTTGCTGCGGGCCGGCCGTTGTTCGAGAAGTACGAGTCGGTATTCGTTGAAGGTGCCGGCGGCCTGGCGGTGCCGCTTACCGAGCGACACCTGGTCGTCGACCTGGCGGCGCACCTCCAGCTGCCGTTGCTGGTCGTGGCGCGGCCGGGGCTCGGGACGATCAACCACTGCCTGCTCACCGTCGATTACGCACGGCGTCACGGCTTGACGGTCGCCGGCATAATTTTCAATGGTTACAAGCAGGAGTTGCCGCCCGAGTTTTCCTCTGTCGCCGAGATAGCAGCGGCCGGGGGCTCTGAAAGCGAGCCGTCGAACCCTTATCTGGTGGCGTCGTACGGCAACGTACCGGTTCTCGGCACTATCCCATGGATGAGGGATTTGCAAGCTCTTGTCGCAACGATAGGTTCCCATGTGGCTCTGGACCGAATCGAACAAGGCGCATTAAGGGGTACGGACGGGCAACCATGATGACAATTGACACAACGATGGTCTGGCATGATCTCGCGGACAAGGCACTGGAAGGCATCTGCCCAAGTGAGGCGGAGTGTCTCGCCGTGCTCTCCGCCGACGATGATCAGCTCCTGTCTGTGCTTGATGCCGCGTTCCGCGTGCGACGCGAATATTTCGGTCGCAAAGTCAAGCTCAATATGCTGCTCAACGCCAAGAGCGGCTACTGTCCGGAGGACTGTGGTTACTGTTCCCAGTCGAAACTTTCGTCGGCGCCGATCGACGAGTATCCGATGGTCGACAGGTCGGTCATTATCGAGGGTGCCAAAGCGGCCATGGAACGGCGTGCCGGGACGTATTGCATCGTCTGCAGCGGCCGCGGCCCGACGCCGAAACAGCTCGATATCATTGAGGACGCCGTGCGCGAGATCAAGGCGACTACACCGCTCAAAATCTGCGCCTGCCTCGGGCTGCTCAAGGACGGCGATGCCCAGCGCCTCGAGGCTGCCGGTGTCGACCGCTACAACCACAATATCAACACCAGCGCCGGCCACCACGACAGCATCACCAAAACGCATACCTATGACGACCGCGTCGACACGGTGGAGAAGGTCAAGGAAGCCGGCATCTCGCCGTGCTCCGGAGTGATCGTTGGGATGGGGGAGACGGATGAGGACATTGTTCAGATGGCGTATGCCCTGCGCCGGCTCGATGCCGATTCGATCCCGGTCAACTTCCTGCATGCCGTTGCCGGCACGCCGCTGGGTGACCAGAAACCGTTGCCGCCGGCGAAATATTTGAAGATCCTGGCGATGTTCCGCTTTGTATGCCCGACCAAGGAAATCCGGGCCAGCGGCGGGCGCGAGGTCAGCCTGCGCAGCCTGCAGCCGCTGGCTTTGTATGCTGCCAACTCGATTTTCGTGGGGGATTATCTCACCACGCCCGGCCAGGCAATCGAAGCCGACCACCGCATGATCGAGGACATGGGCTTCGAGATTGAAGAATTTTGCGACGATGCATGAATATTTTCAGTCTGTATTGGGTCTAAGACGATAGCGCCGGAACCCGTTCGTCGCGATCTAACAACTTCAGATCAGGGGATCAAAAATGTACAGGACAGCAGTAGCGATTGCCGCTATGGCTTTGATGGGGGGCTGCGTAACGATGGACTCGGCCTACGAAGGCGCCACCCGAACCACCAATCCCGATGCCACGAAGGTGCAGACCGATATCCGTTGGACGGGACGACAGCCGCGCATCCGTCCGGTGCCGGCCGAAGACAAGTTCGTCTACTTCACCGCGCGCAGCAGCGCCGGTGTCGACATTGACCTGACGCCGGCGATCGAACATCAGCTCGAACAGCGCGGCTACCGGCTGGCGCGGAACATCGACGAAGCGCAGTTCGTGCTCGATGCCGACCTGAGGCACTTCGGCGAACAGCGCACGCGCAGCAACACCGGCGCCGTGACCGGCGCGATCATCGGCGGTGCCGCCGGCGGTGCCACCGGCAATAACGTCAAGGAATTTGACCGTACCACCGGCGCCGTGGGCGGCGCTATTCTCGGTGGTGTTATTGGCCATGTGCTCGACAACCGTAATAAGATGGTGGAGATCAAGCTGATCGTGGACGTGACCATTGGCGAGCGCCTGCGCGACGGCATATCGACAGAGGAGACTGCACCGAGCGGCGCCGGTTCCGTAGGGCGCGATTCGTACACCGGCGATAAATACGGTGAAAGCGGCCGGTACGAATCGGAATCGCACGAGGACCGGGGCGTCAAGGTGAGTGACGGCTTCCTGTATCACGACAATCAGGTGGTTGCCTCGGCCCGCAAGATGAAGCTGACCATGTACGAAGCCGAGCCGCTGCTGATCGCCCGCCTTTCCCGTGCCATCGCCAGCGCCCTGCCGTGATCTGAGATTTCCTTATGCCCCGGCGCGGGTCGAATAGCGAGCCTGGAGGCTCGTGGTCCTGGTGCTGCATGT
>DPYP01000431.1:1048-5349 GCA_003545375.1 Lentisphaeria bacterium | reverse complement strand
CGTCGACAGCATCGACACTGATCGCCGCTACAGCGCTGGTGGTCTCGATTGTGCCCTGCGGATCGGCGAATCCAAACTGCTTCCCCGCCGCAACGAACGCCTGTTTCGCCGCGTCCGCCCCGTGTGCCATAGCCGTCGCTTCGTAAGCAAGAATTTCCTTGGCCCGATTGATGCCGATGTCCTGCAAACTACCAAGGCGCTGCACCTGGTCAATCGGCAGGTCGGTGAAGTAGGCCAGCAGCTGGATCACGTCGGTGTCGGCGCTGTTGCGCCAGAACTGGTAGTAGTCAAAGACACTCGTACGACCGGTGTCGAGCCAAACGGCACCCGCTTCGGTCTTGCCGAATTTCTTGCCGGCCTGGTCAGTCAGCAGCGGAATGGTGGCACCGTAGACCGCTCGCGACAGCATACGCCGAGTCAGGTCGACACCCGCAACGATATTGCCCCACTGGTCCTGGCCGCCAAGCTGGAATTCACAGTCGTAATCACGTGCCAGCACATAAAAATCATAGGCCTGCAACAACGAATAGTTGAACTCGAGAAAGGAAAGTCCAGCCTCCAACCGCTGTTTGACAGATTCCGCCGCCAGCATGCGGTTCACACTGAAATGACGGCCAATGTCGCGGAGGAACTCGACGTATTTGAGACCAAGCAGCCAGTCGGCATTATCGACCATACGCGCCTTGTCGTCACCGAATTCGACAAACCTCTCGAGCTGCATGCGGATGTGCCCGGTGTTGGCTTGGATCTGCTCGTGCGTCAACATCTGGCGCATTTCGGTTTTGCCCGACGGGTCGCCAACCATCGCTGTGCCGCCACCTACGAGCATGATCGGACGGTGCCCGGCGCGTTGCAAAATACGCGCCGCCATGATCGGCAGCAGATGCCCAACGTGCAGGCTGTCGGCGGTGGGGTCGAATCCGATGTAGAACGTCGCCGGCTCACCGTTCAGACGGTCGGCAACAACTTCCTCGTCCGTAAGCTGGTAGAGGAAACCACGTTCCTCGAGAACATCATGAGCTTTCATATTTGCGGCACCGGGTAGCGTCAAGCGGTAGCGAAGTTGCAGCAGATACCCGTTATAGTATAGTAGACAAAGGGCACTGGCAAGACCTGTCACAAACGATCTATATGATTCCCCGATCCCGCACATCGCCAAACACACATAATCCTGTATTTATTGGTCCCGCTGCTCCTTTTCGCAGGAAGATCTATAGACGTGGATAAGCGCTTCCGTATCAGCGCGGTCAGCAGTTGTCATCCGGAAATGGTCTGGGTGCAGAGCATCTGCAAGGCATTTCTCGATCATAGGCACCTCGACGGCCAGGCACAGGCGTGCCGGGCCGAGGATAAGGTCGAAAACAAACGCACCCTCATCCGGAAGAGATGGATGGATACCAAGCAGTTGAATAAGAAACCCGGAATCATCGACACCTGTTCCGAGCCATAAACGATGGACGCCGGGCAACACGAAAATTTTCATGGTCTACGAATTGCGCACCGCTTCGTCGTGACCACCGTGTTCGTCGTCGTCGTCAGCCTGCTTGTTGCCGTTTACGTTTACCACCAGCAGGTGTCGTCGTTCCTTCAGACGTCGTTCGAACAGAACATCGATGTCGACCTGCAGACCGCTCTCAACTATTTCCAGCACGTCTACGACACACCGGTGCTCAACGACTTGGCGAACCTCAATTCTTCACCGACAATCAACGATCTCCTGCTGGCCCGGGGAAATGATCTTCTGCTCGCCAGACCGCTGGCAGAAACCGTGCTCACCCACGTGTGTCGGACCCGAAAATCGCTGTATCTGTCCGCCTGCTTCTTCGATGTCAACGGTGTCGAACTGGCCCAGGTAACGCCGGCGCACCGGATACGGGCATCGCGGCGGATTGACGGTCTCGATCTGGTCAATCCCGTCGAACGCGGCATGGCCGGCCTGTACGCCAAGCTGCGACAAGCCCCGCCTGGCACAGTGCTGGTCGACGGCCCCTTTCACAACGTCGCTGAAGACCGTTTCACGTTTATCGCGGGCATCAGCAAAGTTGATCCCAATCTCTCCGGCTTCGGCGGTGCCATTTTTGTCCACTGTGACCTGTCGGACTACATCGAATACCTGGGCAAATTCCGCAAATTTGACCGACCTGTTGCCTGGCTGTTTACGCCGGACCGGCAGCCTATTGTCGAACATCGGGACGTATCGACAGCGTCGCCCTACGACGTGATCCGCGGCAACACCGAGGAGTCGCGACTGATCCGCTCTGCCAACTGCATTATCGGGCAGGCAACACCGCATATCGTGGCCAACCTGTTCGTGTGGATCCCGGATGACGTGTACGCCGCAGCCATACGCAAAAACATTATTCGCACGGTCATGATCCTGGCCTTCGCGATCTTGCTTTCGATCCTGCTATCGCTGATTCTCTCCCATCAACTGTCCAAACCCCTGATGCAACTTGCCGAGGTCAGTCAGGAGGTGAGCCAGGGGAATTACCGGGTCCGCGCCTCGACGAAAGCCACTGGCGAGATCGGATTGCTGACACGTTCGTTCAACGAAATGCTCGAAACGATCAACACCCACATCAAAAACCACAAGCGACACACAAGGCAATTGGAATCGATCAACCGCGAACTCCAGCTCTTTCGCGACCTGATCAATCAGACAGCCGACTACGTCTACATCGTCGATCCGGAAACGGGCAATATCGTCGATGCCAATGACCCGGCCGCCCGGGACCTCGGCTATTCGCACGACGAGTTACTCGAGATTCGGCTCGAGCAGATCGCCGTAGTGCCGTCCGACTTCTCATGGTCGCGATTCGTCAGCGACCTGCAGATAGTCGACCATCTCATCCGCGAAACGCAGTACCAGCGCAAGGACGGTTCGATCTTCGGTGTGGAGGAAAACATCAAATTCGTACAGATCGACGATGCGTCCTCAATCATCGCCGTCGCGCGCGATTTGACCGAGCGCAAGAGCCAGGAAGCAGAAGTGCGAGAGAGCCATTTACAACTGCGCCAAACCCATGAGGAGCTCAAGGCGACACAGCAGCAGGTGATCCAGCAGGAACGGCTGCGCGCCCTCGGACACATGGCCAGCGGCATCGCCCATGAATTCAACAACAGCCTGACAACGATCATCGGCTTCTCCGAACTGCTGTTGACCGATAGCAGCTGCCTGAAAGACGAGGAACTGGCGCGCGACTATCTGCAGCGTATTCGTAACGTTTCCGACGACGCCGCCAATGTTGTACGACGTATGCGTTCGTTCTACCGCTATAGCCACAGCACGGAGCTCGAGTCCATCAACATCAACGAAATGATCGACGAAGTCATCAAACTGACGCGGCCAAAATGGCGCGACGAATCGCTGGCGCATGGCATCAACGTCAAAGTCATTCCCCAGTTCGGCAAAGTTCCCACGATCATGGGCAACGGCGCTGAGCTGCGCGAACTGTTGACCAACCTCATCTTCAACGCCATCGATGCGATCGCCATAACCAAGGAAGGTACAATCACGATAACGACCCGCGATGACGCCGACAATATCGAGATAATCGTCGCCGATACGGGCGACGGCATGGACGCAGCCACGTTGGAGCGTTGTCTCGATCCGTTCTTTACGACAAAGACGGATCATGGCACTGGCTTGGGGTTGGCCATCGCGTACGGCATCGTCAAGCGGCATGGCGGCACGATGAACGCGGATTCGGCACCGAACGAAGGTTCAACCTTTACGATCCAACTGCCTGTATATACCCTCTCCCGGGAGCAACCGGAAAAGACCTCCGAACCGAAGCCGGTCGAGCCGCTGGTGATTCTGCTGGTCGAAGACCAGGAAACCGTGTGCGCTGCTGTCACCCGGCTGTTGGAGTTCGACAGTCACACCGTGCACGTTGCCGCCACGGGCAGTGAAGGCCTTGAGGTATTCCGGCGCGGCGGCATCGATCTGGTTATCACCGATCGCTCGATGCCGGAGCTCAGCGGCGATGAGATGGCCGAGCGAGTCAAGCATGACTCGCCAGACACACCAATTATCATGCTCACCGGCTTCGGCGATTTCATGAAAGATGCGGGAGAAGAACCGGAACACATCGATCTGGTGATGAACAAACCATGCACCCTCAATTCACTCCGCCGGGCAATCGCCGAAATCACAACCAGGCCCGGCAGAACAACCCAGCCCACCAAGGCCTGAAGCTCCAAATAGGCGCACCCTTTACAACCTCGCAGCCGCCCTGCCAGAGCTCCGTCGCTGCCACATCAATTCCAATGCTTGGCAGCATTTGGGCGAACGCCCCCCC
>DPYP01000431.1:0-653 GCA_003545375.1 Lentisphaeria bacterium | reverse complement strand
CTGCCCCTGATTTTTGACCTTGTGCGAAAAGGACGAAATGGCCTAGGGACAGTATGTTATGGTTTCACCTGAGTAATGCTGAAATCGCAGAAAAAGGCTGATGTATGCACATCACTATGGTCAAGAAGGAGCTGGCCGACGGTCAGCCATGCAAGAAATGCCTGCAGGCGGAGGAGATGCTCCGGGTCCGTGACGTCTGGGACAGGATCGATGAGGTTGTCATCGCCGACGAAGCAGACCCACAGTCGGACGGCATGAAGCTGGGCGCGAAATACGGGATTGACGTCGCACCGTTTTTTATCGTCGAGGACAGTGACGAGAAAACGGTTTTCACCAGCATCGCAAAGTTTCTCAAGCAGACATTTCCCGATGCCAAGCGCCCGAGTCGCAAGGCCGCCGGTGCCGTAGACACACAGGCGGCATTGGACGAACTGCAGGGACAAACGCCACAAGAAATCGTCAACTGGGCCCTGTCCCGTTACGGCAACGGCTGCGGCTTCGCTTTCAGCGGCGCAGAGGACGTGGCGCTGATCGACATGGCCGTAAAGTCGGGCCACGCATTCGCGGTATTTTGCCTCGACACCGGACGACTGCACCCGGAGACCTACCATTTCATTGAGCGCGTGCGTGATCATTATGGTATCGAGATCAGC
>DPYP01000011.1:10232-17664 GCA_003545375.1 Lentisphaeria bacterium | reverse complement strand
AATCCGGAGACGACTTGCCTGTTCACTTTTCTTCCCGAGCTGAATGTCTCGCGTGAGACGTACTGGCAAGCGTTGCAGGAATGGCTGTGCGAGTCTGTCGGCGTATACCCGGATGCGGAAGCATTGATCCGCGCGCTCTCGGCGATGGGGATGCCGCTTTACACCGCGACCACCAACGCGAGGATGGGCGCTTTGGCAAAGCTGGCAACGAGCGGTCTGGCGACGATCGACGGGTCGCCGTTTTTCACCGGTTACTTCGGCGGCGACGCGTTCGGCGACCCGCTGGGAAAATTCACGCCGACCTTTTTCCCATCCATCCTGGAAGCGGCGTCGCTGAATCCGGAGACCACCCTGATGGTCGGCGATGATCCGCAGCATGACCTGGCTGCCGCACTCGCTGCCGGGATCGAGCAGGTCATTGTCGTGCGCCGGGATCAGGAGCAGCCGCTGGTGAAAGAAGCGGACGGCGGCTTGTATGTGCAGTCACTGGAACTGGTCATAGAGATGATCGGGTGAGGCTTGGTGCTTCCTTGATCGCTCCCGCCATTCGACGGGCAGTCGGCCTGTGGTCAAGACAGGTGTCGGGGAATCGAGGTCCGACATCGGCAACTCGGCGCAACGGGGAGTATAGTTACCCCAATGTGCCAACCTGGATAATACATGCCAACGATTGATCACAACCTCCTGCGAAAGCTGGCGTACGACGTGTACCGTGCGATGGGTGCGCCAGATGCCCAGGCACGACTGGTAAGCGATTACCAGGTCGAGACCAACCTGATCGGCCACGACTCACACGGCTGCATAGCCGTGCCGCGCTTTGTCAACGACATCCGCAGCGGCAAACTCGTTCCCGATGCCGAGCCGGAGATCCTGCGCCGGGACGGGCCGACTGCGTTGATGAACGGCCACAGAAGTTTCGGCCATTACAGTGCCAGCAAAGCCACCGACCTGGCGATCACAGTTGCTCAGGAGCTCGGTGTCGGTACGGTCGGCATTCAAAACTGCAATCACGTTGGCGCACTATGGGGATACGTCGAGCGGATTGTCAACGCGAACATGGTCGCGCTAATCATTTGCAGCGCCGGACCAAGAGGCGGCATGGTGACGCCGTTTGGCGGCATCAAGCCTGCCCTGGGCGGCAACCCGATCGCCTTCGGCGCCCCGAGCAAAACCATGTCACCGCTGATCTGTGACATTTCCACCGCCGCTGCAGCCGGCGGCAAAGTGCTGATCGCCCTGCAGAACGGCGACTCGATACCGGACGACTGGGCGCTCAACGCCGACGGGAAACCGACCACCGACCCCGGTGAATACATGACGCTCGAACTTGAAACCATCGGCGCCATGCGCGCCTTCGGCGGTCACAAGGGATACGCCATCGCCCTCTTCGCCGAGATCCTCGGCGCTATGCTTACCGGCTACGGTGCGGCGCATCGGGACGACTACATCGAAGGCAACGGCACCTTTGTCATCGCCATCGACATTGCCCGCTTCGTCGATGTCGATATCTTTCGCGCCCAGGTCGACGCGTATTTCCAGGCCGTAAAGTCTGTCCCCTGCAGCGAAGGCACCAACGAGATTTTTATCCCCGGCGAGCTGGAAAGCCGGGCCCGAGAGGAACGGGAGCGCGACGGCATTCCCTTTCCCGACGGCACCTGGAAAACCATCTCCGATATCGCAGCAGAACTCGGCGTAGACATACCGGCGGAATAAACTCCCGCAACAGTGCCGATGCCTTGCTGTGGATGCCACACCTCGTTGTCAATCCGCCCACGCCCATGATCCTGAAAGCGGATAGTAACCGTCGCTCGTCCTCCCGGAACGGATTCCGGGTGCCGATCACCAGTGTTTGGCGACGAGACGATCGACAAAGGCTTTTTCCTGGGCCAAGACTTTCGCGTGATCACGTGGAAAGTCCCACGCGAACGCTTCGTATTCCACCGCGATATACCCGTCGAACCCGCCGGCCGCCATGGCGCCAATCAACGCGTCGTAATTAATCTCCCCTTCGCCGAGCGGCGGGAAGATGATGTTTTCCGGGTCGCCCGCGGCGTCTTTAGCGTGCATGTGAACGACCTGGTTTTTGAATGTCTCGAAAGCCTGGACAGGGCAGTCACCACGGAGGTAGTAATGCGCGGGGTCGAAGAGCACGCGGGCCGAGTCGAGCCCCTCGGTTGCCAGGAGCTTCTGCATTGTCTTGCTGTTGTAGATCAAAGAACCCGCCGGGCTGCCCGCCTCGATGGCTATAGTGATTCCTAACCGGTCGGCAATCGGCAACACTTGTCGCAGGGTGTCGATCGCCCAATCGAAGAACCATTGCTCGTAGCCGTAGGCGTCCTTGCCGCCACCGGCGGTGACGACGACCGCTGCTCCCAAATCGGCGGCAAGTTGAAGTGAACCGGCCAGAAAGTCCGTGTTGGCTTGACGCTCCTGAGGGTCGCGTGCGCAGAGGTTGGTATGTGCGTTCAGCGCCCCAAAGGCGATGCCCGCCTGTTCCGCGTGCTTCCGTATACGGTCCCGCGTCGACGCATCGTCGTTCGGGCTCATATGCGGTGTCGGAATGGGAATAAACGGTGGCGCCAATTCCAGACAGACGTCGATCGCGTCATAACCGTGTTCAGCCAACGCGTCGATGGCCTGCTCGACAGGCATATTGCTCAGGAAGTTTGAATTGCAGCTAATTCCCTTCATGGCCTGACCTCATGAATTGTTGACGTTGGATGACATCGGCTTGCCTCGGAATCGGGACAGAGCAGTTGCCATGAGTTAACCTGGACCATTCATGTGTTTTCGAGCGCGCAGCGGGAAAGCATGCATTATCCGGGATTAGAAGAAAGGACGGAGCAAAGGGTACACCGCAGCGGAGAACGTTGCCATTCTGCGGCGGCATTTTCCCCATCCGATCCACACCGCTGCCCTGTGACAGAATTGCGGTGTAAGCCCATTGGGGGAACTCGGTCTCCGGGGCGACGTACCGCCAAGCGATCGTCAGTGACTTGATCGCCTGGTTGGAATTTGTATTTTGCATCCTTCGCGATCTTGTACTTGCCGGGCCTTGTCGCACATTCATTCAGCGCCTGTTCGCAGTTCCGCATTCATGTGATCCCGCCTACCGTGCGGGTTGGGCAATCAGCCCCGGTGACCGGCTGAAGCCGGAACTGTGTGCGCCCGCGAAAATCAAAAACGTTCCAAGACCCTTAGATCCAATTATAGGGAGCACATCATGCTGACATCGATCGAAGGAAAATCTGTTATTGTTACCGGCTCCAGCAAGGGAATCGGCAAGGGAATCGCCAGCATCTTTGCCGAAAAGGGTGCCAAAGTGTTAATCGTGGGCCGTAACCTTGACCAGGCGCAGGCGACCGCAGCGGAAATCAATGCAGCCGGCGGCACGGCCGCCGCATTTTCGGCCGATGTCAGTTCCTGGGACGATATGCAGCAGATGGCCGAAGCTGCGGTCGAGCATCTTGGGGGAATCGATATCCTGTGTTGTAACGCCGGGATTTTCCCCGATGCGAAACTCAGTGAGATGACGCCGGAGCAATGGGATGAAGTCATGGGCGTGAATCTGAAGGGAACCTTCCTCGGCGTCCGCGCCTGCCTGCCGAAAATAAAAGAACGCGGTGGCGGGCGTGTCATCGTCACCTCATCGATCACCGGTCCGATTACCGGTTACCCCGGTTGGTGCCATTATGGCGCCAGCAAGTCCGGTCAACTCGGGTTTATCAAGACCGCTGCCATCGAGCTGTCACCGCACAACATCACTATCAATGCCATCATGCCGGGGAACATCGCGACCGAAGGGCTGGATGATCTTGGCGAGGAGTACCTGCAGAAGATGACTGAGTCGATTCCCATGAAGAAGCTGGGAACGGTCGAAGACGTTGCCTATGCCGCCCTGTTTTTCGCCTCGAAGGAAGCGGCCTATATCACCGGGCAAACGCTGGTCGTCGATGGCGGTCAGGTATTGCCTGAATCCCTGATGGCGCTCGAGGATATTTGAAAACGACTTGCTGTCACAGTCCACCCAGGATTACGGATGAGCGAAATCGATCACATCCCGCATGAAGAGCTGATGTCCCGGCTGCACAGCATGGCGATGGCGGCACTCGCCTGTTACCCGCTCAACCCAGCCGCGACGGTGTCGATGATCAATCATTCTGAAAACACGACTTATCGCGTCGACGACCCGGACACCGGCGGCGTCACCGCTTTGCGTCTGCATCGGGAGGATTATCATTCCGCCGGCGCCATCGGCTGCGAGCTTGCATGGATGGCCGCCTTGCGGGATACGGCGGGCGTCATCACCCCGGTGCCGATCCCGGGCAAGGACGGTGAGCTGGTGCAAAGCGTCTCCATTCCGGAGTTGCCGCGGCCGCGGAATTGCGTGTTGTTCGAGTTTTTGTCCGGAGCGGAGCCGGACGAGGACGATCTCGTCGATTCATTCCTGGGGCTTGGTGCGATCACTGCCAAAGTTCACAACCACTCGATCGGCTGGACGCGTCCGGTCGACTACGAACGCCTCCATTGGGATTTCGACCATTTGATCGGCGCAACCCCGTACTGGGGTGACTGGACGGAAGCCCCGGCCCTGGACGCCGAGCGTGCCAACCTGCTCGAGGATCTTGTGGCGATGATCCGCAACCGGCTTGAAATCTACGGGCAGGCAGCTGAATGTTTTGGACTGATCCATGCCGACATGCGCCTGGCCAATCTTCTCATTGACGGGCCGACGACCAAAGTGATCGACTTTGACGACTGTGGATTGGGCTGGTTCCTGTATGATTTCGCCACTGCCTTGAGCTTCATGGAGGATCGCCCGGACGTACCGGAATTGACCCACTCGTGGATCACGGGTTACACGACGGAACGATCGTTGCAGCCGCAGGATTTAGCGGAAATCCCAACGTTCCTGATGCTGCGTAGAATGGCGATCATGGCCTGGATCGGGTCCCATGCCGAAACCGATCTTGCCAAGGATCTGGGACCGGAATATACGGCCGGGACATGTGCCCTTGCGGCACGATACCTGGCCTCTGACGGCGACACAATCGGAGGTTGATCCGATGGAAAACCGGCAAGGCATGATGAGTCCGGAAAAAGCGGCGTTCCTCGAGCGCTCGAAGAAATTCTGGAATCCAGGCAAGACCCAGTCCTGGATCGACTTCGGAATCGACCTGGTGATAGACCGGCGGGAGGAATATTTCCTCTACGATATGGACGGTCACCGCCTGATCGACGCGCATCTTAACGGCGGCACATTCAATCTCGGCCATCGCAACCCCGAGTTGATCGCCACACTGACCGAGGCGATGACCCGTTTCGACATGGGCAACCATCATTTCCCGTCGCTGGTGCGGACCGAGCTGGCCGAGGAATTGGCGCGCACGGCACCGGGAGATCTACAATACACAATCTACGGCAGCGGTGGCGGCGAGGCGATTGACATTGCGCTCAAGACCGCCCGCCATGCCACCGGGAAGCGAAAAATCGTTTCGATCATCAAGGCCTACCACGGCCACACCGGATTGGCCGTGAAGACGGGTGACGAACGGTTTTCCAAACTGTTCCTCAGCGAAGGGCCGGCCGACGAATTCGTCCACGTGCCGTTCAACGATCTCGATGCCATGGAAGTTGCCTTGTCCGGCAAGGACGTCGCCTGCGTGATCATGGAAACCATTCCCGCCACCTACGGCTTCCCCATGCCCGAACCGGGATATCTGCCGGCTGTCAAACAGTTGTGTGAGAAGTACGACGCCTTGTACATTGCCGACGAGGTGCAAACCGGCTTGATGCGTACCGGTGAACTCTGGGGCATAACCAAGTACGGCGTGGAACCGGATATACTGGTGACCGGCAAGGGCATCAGCGGCGGCATTTATCCGATCGCCTGTGTCGTCGTTGGCAAAGACCACGCCGGTTGGCTGACGGAGGACGGCTTCGGACACATGTCAACCATGGGCGGTGCGGAACTTGGATGTATCGTCGCACTGAAGGTGTTGGAGATCGTTCAGCGCGACGAGGTGCGGTCGTCGGTGCAATTTATCGCAGATTACATGAGCAAGCAGTTGACAGACATCCGCCAGCGCTATAATGATTTCTTTGTCGGCATTCGACAGAACGGCCTGGTGATGGGGCTGGAGTTCAACCACCCGAAGGGCGCGATGGTTGTCATGAAGGCCCTCTATGAAAATGGTGTATGGGCAATTTTTTCCACGCTCGACCCGCGGGTGCTGCAGTTCAAACCGGGCTTGCTGATGACGCCCGACCTCTGCGAGGAGCTGGTCAATCGGATGGAAGTAGCAATCGGACAGGCGCGCACCGAGGTGTTCGGCTAAGGGGCGACGCCACCTTTAATCCATATCACAAGCCAGCAACCGGAGACGACAATGTCGGAACCGCTTTTCCCAACAACTGTAATCGGCAGCCTGCCGCGACCGATGTGGGTGCGTGAACTCATCGAGGACCGCAAGGCGGGCAGCATCAGCGAAGAAGAGGCCGGGCCGCATCTGGACCGGGCTATCGAGTCCGCCATCGAGTTGCAGGAGCGCGCCGGCATCGAGGAGATCACCGATGGCGAGTGGCGTCGCGAAAGCTACGTTAAATTGTTTGCCGAACGTGTACGCGGCTTCAAGGCCGACCTCTTGCCCAGCGGCGGGCTGCCGTATCCGGCCGTCGTCGACCCGTTGGAATACTACCGGCCGCTGGCGGTGGAGGAGCTCGCCTATATTCGGCCGCGTACAGAACGGCGCGTCAAGGTGACGCTGCCGGCGCCGTTCATCATCGGCTGGCGCATGTGGCACCCCGAACATTCGAAAAAAGCCTATCCCACACGTGAGTTGCTCATGGAGGCCTGCGTGCCCATCCTGCGTGAAGAAGTCGAGCAGCTGCGCGACGCCGGTGCCGATACGGTGCAGCTCGACGAGCCCTGGCTCGCGGTGTTGGTCGACCCGGTATACTGCCGCGACCAGGGGATCGACAACTCGCGCAAAGAGATGGACCGGGCAGTTGACTTGGTGAACCAGGTGGTGGATGGAATCGACGGCATCAGTACCAGCATGCATCTCTGCCACGCCCACTTCGACCGGAAGCACGGCGCCGAGGGTGCCTATGATCCGATCATGCCTTCCCTGCACAACGCCCGCGTCGACATGGTTTCCCTGGAATACGCGACGCCAGTGGCTGGTGGTGTCGACTCGCTTGCCGGTTTTCCCGACAGTGTTCGGCTCGGTTTCGGTTGTGTCGACCACTGTGACCGCAACGTGGAAACGCCGGCGGCGATTATTGCTCGTGTCGAAGACGCCATGCGCTACGTTGACAGCAGCCGTATCGCCCTGCATCCGGACTGCGGGTTCGCGCCGTCCGTGCAGAACCCGATGGATCTGGACGAAGCTTATCTCAAACTCAAGGCGATGGCTGAGGCGTCCGAGCA
>DPYP01000011.1:3176-9838 GCA_003545375.1 Lentisphaeria bacterium | reverse complement strand
ACCTGAAACCTGAAACCTGGAACCTTTCCCCATGGCCCACGACACCAACAGAATGGTCCTGGATGCACTGCCGGCTAAAGAGCAGGCGTTTTGGCAGGACGGCCGCAACTGCTTCTTTCTGGGGCACGATGCCGACGGCGGTACGATAGGTGAGAATCTTGGTGATCCGGATGGCTATGCCGCCCACGCACCGGTCGATTCGCAGGCAAAAGCAGCGCCGTACGCGCTCGAGATCATGGGCGTGCCGTTCCATTACTTCTGGGTCGAGGCGATCGGGTCGGAGACGACGGAGAGCGGCGGTACCTGGCAGACGGATACGGAGCAGAACTGGCGCTTTATCATGGACGGCTTCGACTACTATCTCGCGGCTGTTGTCCGTTGTGCGAAAGCAGGCAATATGCGGGATGCCGCCGGGTTCATGAACTGGCTATGTCATGTCTGCCAGGACAATGCCGGATTCATGCATGCACTGCACGGTCCGGCCGGTGTGCATCCGTTCATGTTCAACGAGTTCTTTCCGCCGCCGCCCGACCTGCCGCACGGCAGCGCCAGTGCCTTTCTCGGTGAACGCGTCCCCGACGTGGACCTGGCCGGATACAGGCCACAACTCCTTGGATCATCCGTTGCCGAGGCGGCGTTTCATCTATACCACCGCTACCGCGAGGTGAATCGCCACAGCCGCCACAACCTGATCCCCTTGATCCAGAGCAGCTATGCACGCGACCAGGCGGGCGAAACGGCGATCCGCGCCGCCATCGCCACGAAGCTTGCCGAGCTGCTCATGGACATTTTTCACACGGTCTACTGTCTCGCAACGGATTCCTTCGCCGATGCCGCGGCCACAGCGCTGGACAACGTCGACATGACCGACCTTTTCCCGGTTGAATACCCGAACCATCTCGGCGGCTGTTACGGCGTCGCATCACCGATCGTCAAACGCTTTTCACTGTCCGACAGAACGACAACCGTGCCGCTTCGCCTCTTGCTGGAAGACAACGGCGAGCGCCGGCCGGTCACTTTCGATACCGGCCTCGGGACCGGAGCCCATTATGAGTACGTCCTTTCCTACGGCATACCCAGGGGCGTCTATCAGCGCTGTGAGCTGGCCGTCGGACTTCACGCGGAGCTCGGTGAAAAAGGCTGCGTTGACGTGACCATTCAACTGGACGAGAATATCCTCTTTCACGATAAATTCGCCGGTGCGTCCGCCGCCCAGCGAGTGGCGGTAGATGTTGCGCGCGGCGGCATTCTACGGTGGCGGGTCCGGGCCTTGACCAGGGACTGGCATGATTCAAACAATCACGTGGTATGGGGCGCACCGACACTAATAAAGTAAAGCGGCCTGCATCCCGGCCGCGGCGGCTTATCCGGGCAGCACCGGCGTTGCTGATCGGAGCAGTGCTGGTGATCGGGGTACTGCTGTGGCGACAGTTCCAGGGCCAGCCGGGCGGCATTGCCGGGGACAGGCCGGACGCCGCGTCGCCCGCCGCCCGACCCGACCAGGCAGCCGCGGGTGCGGATGATGCGCCGATTCCCATCGGTGATATCACCCGTCCAAGCCGCCCGAAAACGCTTGTCGATGAGTTGGCCGATAAGGTCGACCCCGCACGTGACGGATGGGCCACTGAGGTGCTGAGCGATGCGGTCGACGTGCAACTCAAGGTCATGGCTGAGCTCATCGAGCATCCAGAGCGAATCGACTCCGGGCATGTTTCGAGCCTGGCCAGCGACGACTTCGCCTGTGATGACCTGCGGCCGGCACCGCTCGATGAGGTCTTGAATGACGGGACCGTGCGTGTGCTCCGATGGAACGGCGAGTCGACATCGTCGCAAATCGGGAACAGTCTCGCCAAGGCGCTGAAACACCTGGTCGCAGGTTTGGGCGTCGGTGATGACATCCGGGCAAGTTTCAAGGTGGTTAGGATCGACAATTCCGAGGCATTCTTCACCACCCGCCTGTTCTGTGAACTCAGCAACCGCACCAATGAGTCGGGGGTGCAGCAGAACGCGATCTGGCAATGCCGCTGGTCATTTCCCAAGGCCGAATCCGCGCCGCAGCCGCGTTTGCAGTGGATCGGCCTGGTGGCGTATGACGAAGTCGTGACCAAGGTGAACGGCGGCCAGCTGTTCGCGGACTGCACGGCATCGGTGATGGGGCGCAATGCGTCGTATCAGGATCAGGTGTTACCGGGCATCGATCACTGGCTGACCCGGCTGCCGCGCAGTTTGATGGTTATCTTCCACGGCTTCCACGGACTGGCGCTCGGTGACGTCAACGGGGACGACCTCGAGGACCTCTATGCCTGTGACGGTGGCGGGCTGCCCAACCGCCTCTATGTTCAGAACGTTGACGGGACGGTTACCGATGTCGCCGCGGCAGCCGGTGTCGATTGGCTCGAATACTCGACCTCAGCACTGCTGATCGATCTCGACAACGACGGCGATCAGGATCTGGTGGTGGCCGCGGATCCGGTATTGCTGCTGCTGGAAAACGACGGTGATGGACGGTTCACGCTGCGGGCGCGCCCGCGGGCCGTTGCCGAAGCGTACTCACTTGCCGCCGCCGACTACGACGAAGACGGTGATCTGGATGTTTTCGTCTGCTGCTACCGCGGCGACACAACGACGCTTGACCGACCGCCGCTGCCGGCGCCGTTCCCGTTTTACGATGCCAACAACGGTGGCGCCAATGCGCTGTTCCGCAACGACGGTGACTTCAGGTTCGTTAATGTGACCGAGGCAACCGGGCTCGACGCGAACAACACGCGCTTCAGCTACGCTGCCGTCTGGGAAGACTATGACAACGATGGCGACGTCGATCTTTACGTTGCCAACGATTTCGGCCGCAACAGCCTGTACCGTAATGACGGCGGGCAGTTCGCGGATGTCGCCCCGGAAGCTGGTGTCGAGGACATGGCCACGGGCATGTCCGTCTCCTGGGGCGACTGCAATCGCGATGGGTTCATGGACCTGTACGTCGGCAACATGTTCTCGAGTGCCGGCAGCCGGGTCACCTATCAACCCATGGTCACCCAGGCGCACCGGTCCGGCACCGTCGCGAACTTCCAGCGGCTGGCGCGCGGCAACACCCTGTTTACCAACGCTGGGGACGGCACCTTCAACGACGTCAGCGAAGCCGCCGGCGTGACCAAGGGCCGCTGGGCCTGGGCTTCGAAGTTCGTCGACTTCAACAATGATGCCTGGCTCGACCTGGTTGTTGCCAACGGCTTTGTGACAAACTCCGACAGCGGTGACTTGTGAAGTTTCTTCTGGCGGCAGGTCGTGTCGCTTTCACCGAGGGACGCCGAAGTCGCCTACCCGCCGGACGGGTATCTGGCGCTGTTCCAGGCCATGGGACGACTCGTGCAGCAGGGGCAATCGTGGAGCGGAAACGAGCGCAACACGGCTTTTCTCAATTGTGGCGGCACGCGCTTCGCCAACGTCTCAGCCGCCACCGGCCTCGATTTCGCCGATGACGCCCGCGCGCTGGGAACGGTGGACTGGGACCATGACGGTGATCTCGACATATGGCTGAAAAATCGCACTAGCCCGCGTCTGCGCCTGATGTTGAACCGAACCGACAACAACGCGACCGGGCACAGCTTCGTCGCCGTCAAACTCCGCGGCACGACCTGCAACCGCGACGCCATCGGCGCCCGGGTGGAAGTCGTCGTAAAACCGCGAAACTCTGAATCCCGGCCACCAAACACTGAACAGCCTCGATTGATTCAAACGCTATACGCCGGTGACGGCTTCATTTCGCAATCGAGCAAGTGGCTGCATTTCGGATTGGGCCGCAGCCCGGATATCCAGCACATCATCGTGCGATGGCCCGGCGGGGAGCCTGAACAGTTCAGCGACATTGCAGCCGATAGACGCTATGTGTTGATTCAGAACAGCGGTGCGCCCGTGGAATGGCGGCCGCCACGAAAGACCCCGGTCCTGCCGCCGGCGCCGCAGGTTGTACCCGAGAGTACTGAACAGGCGAAAATTCTGTTGTCCAGCCGCCTGCCGATGCCGCGGCTGCCGTACAGGCAGTTCGGCAGCGCCACGGAACATGCCGTCGCGCCACGGTCAAAACCATTGCTGATCAACCTGTGGGCCAGCTGGTGTGTACCGTGCATTGCCGAGCTCAAGGAATTCACGACACAGAAAGAGACATTGCGTGCTGCCGGTCTCGAGGTGCTCGCCTTGAGCGTCGACGGGCTGGCGGAGGACAATCGCACGCAGCCTGCCGATGCACAGCGGCTTGTCGAGCGAATCGCATTCCCGTTCGAGTCCGGCCTGGCAACGCCCGAGCTGCTCGACAAGATCGAGCGGGTGCAGGATCTACTCTTCGTCATGACTGCGCCCTTTGCGGTCCCTGTCAGTCTCCTGCTGGACAGCGAGGGACGACTGGCGGTGATCTACCGGGGGCGAGTCGACATTGCCGGCTTGTTACAGGATGTGGCGAACCTCGAGGTCTCACGTCAGCAGTGGCGCGATGCATCGGTGCCGTTTGCCGGCCGCTGGTACCGGGCGCCGGACGAACGGGATCTTCGCTCGATGGCTCGTATCTTCGAGGACCTGTATTTAGACGATGCGAGCCGCTATCTTGAGCTCGCAGTCGAACAGCATGCCACACGGCCGCGGCCGCCGTCGCTGACTGCAGAGGAACGGTCCCTTATGGACCGCGACCTGGCCGATGCCCATGTGCGCCTGGCCGAGGCACGACAAAAGCAGGAACGTCCGGATGAGGCGATCCGCCATTATCGAAAGGCGCTGGCGCTGGCGCCCGACTCGACGCGGGTGCACTACAAACTGGGTAATGTCCTGGGCTCGCAGCGCCACCTCGATGACGCGATCGAGCACTATCAGCAGGTACTGCAGCGTGATCCGAAATATGCCAAAGCGCACTTTTATCTGGCGCTGGCGTATCGTCAGCAGGGCAGGATCGACGAAGCGATCCACCATTTTCAGCAGGCAGTGACCCTCAAACCCGACTTCGCCGATGGGCATCATCGCCTGGGGTTGACACTGGCAAGCACGGGACGCGGTGATGAGGCTTGTAGACACTTTGAGCAATGCATCCGCCTGAAGCCGGACTGGCCGTTGCCCCTGAACGCCCTGGCGTGGATCCTGGCGACCGCCGCCGACAGCGACATTCGTCAAGCAGAGGCGGCTGTCCGCCATGCGGAACGCGCTGTCGAATTGACTGACAATGAGAACCCGACGATGCTCGACACATTGGCTGCAGCCTATGCCGCAGCGGCACAGTTCGAACGGGCTGTGGCGACAGCAGAAGCGGCACTCTCACTGGTTTCCGATGCCGAATCCAATCGACTGGCGGAAAAGATCGCCAAACGCCTCGAACTCTACCGGCAAGGACGGCCCTATCGGGAAGATTGACCGTCCGGTTCGGCCCGATATATTCAACCTGTTCAACAAGCCGACTCGCGCATTTCTGACATCTGCAACTCGAAACTGCCTCTGGGAAAACATCATGCCACGGACTGGACCGATCGTCGTTGCCCATCGCGGCAACTCAATACGCGCACCGGAGAACACGCTTGCTTCCATGCGCGAAGCGTTTGAACTTGGCGCTGATGTCGTCGAGCTCGACCTGCGGCTGACGCAGGATGGCGTACCGGTCCTGCTGCACGACGCCACCGTCGACCGGACGACGAACGGAACAGGTCCTGTGTCGGCCATGACACTGGCGGACGTCAAGGAGCTGGACGCGGGCAGCTGGAAGGATCAGCGATATGCCGGGGAACTGGTGCCGACGTTGACGGAAGCTCTTGAGTTTGGAAGAGGTCGGGGGCTGCTTCTGATCGATGCCCCGCGCACCGATGACATTCCGGCGATGGTGCAGGCAATCGACGCCGCGGCGATGAAGGATGAGGTGCTGATTTGCGGCTGTTATGTCGACACGGCGCCTGATGTGCATCGGTGCGACAGTGAGTTGCGGGTCTGTTTGAACGTCGATGCCGAAGTCGAGAAACTTGCGCAGCGGGAAGACAAGTCGGATTTCAACCGCGCCTACATCCGCCAGGCGTCCCGTACGCAGTTGGGACCGCTGATTGTCTGGCACGGATATGTCACCGGTGAACTGATGCAGTTGGCGCATTGCCGCGGCATAGCGGTGTGGCCGTGGACGATTGATGACGAGCCCGACATGCGCCGCTTCATCGAGTTGGGCGCCGATGCCATCGTCACCAATGATCCCGAACGCCTGATTCGCATCCTGACCTGATCACGGCGCGGCATACCGAGTGCAGCGACACGCCGCCGGAGGTGAATCCGTCCCGCGCGGCGATTCCCTGCAAGCGGGCAAAAAAAAGAGGAACCGCTCAGCACGCGGTTCCTCTTTTCATTGCAATTAATTCAGCCTACTCGCCCGTTTTTTCGGCGATGAGATTATCCACGTTGGCCATGATCGTGCCCAGGCAATCCGTATCGTCGCAGACTTCGGTACCGAGAAGTGCCAGCACGCCGATCGATTGAACACATTCGATCACAGCGTCTTTGGAGCTCGGGGCGATTTCGCCCTGGAACACCTTGCAGACCACGTCGAAAACGGCGCTTTCAACATCCGCGCAGTCGACACAGCTGGCATCCTGACCGGCGGGACCTTGCTTACCCTGCGGACCCTGCGGACCGGCCGCACCATCCGCACCGGC
>DPYP01000011.1:0-2824 GCA_003545375.1 Lentisphaeria bacterium | reverse complement strand
CGCACCGGCTGCACCATCCGAACCATCCGAACCATCCGCACCGGCGGCGCCGCCGCCGGCGTTCACGCCGTCGGAGACGTGACCAGCAGCGGAATCAACAACCGCCAGCCCGGCACGACCGCGCAGGAAAATCTCTTCGACTTCTGCGTCTGACAGGGCGCGATTGTAAAGGACGAACTCGTCGATCTGGCCACCCCAACCGCCCTCGATGTGCAGTGTTTGGCCGGTCGTTGCCTCACTCAAGTTCGCACCTGCGCCGGCCGCGAGGCCATTTCCGCACGTCGTCTCGAGCGAGAATCCGTCTGTGAAAAACTTGGAGTTGGCGTCGTTGTCACGGTCGATAACGCCGGCGACATGAATCCAGCCGAGCTTCCTGCCGAAAGTCGCGCCCATCTGCGAGGTCATACCACCATTGCCGCCGCTGCCATCCTCTATCCACATCGCGAGGCGTTCCCAGCCAGTACCGTCAGAGCAGTCAGAGCCATGACCGAAATTATTGATCTGGACTTGAAGGCGTACTTGGCCGCCGCCGCCGTCCTGGTACAGAAAGTTATTTCCGCTGGGGTTTTTGACCCAGCAGGCGAACGTGAAATCGCCGGTGCCGATATCGACGCCGTCAAAGTTGATCGGATCCGGCGTGTTCGACATGTCGAGCGCGTTACCGACCTTACCATCGACCTCCATGGTCGGCTCGGGAATGGACGCATACCCGCCGAATATGACTTCCGGTGTCTTTGGCGTGGCCCAGTCAAAACCCCTGCCCGCCGGCGGCACCATGGTGGTGTCGTCCATTGGCCAGTAACCGATCAACCCATCTTCCAAGTCTGCCGTTGCCCGCGGGGCGAACGCCACGCACATTGTCAATCCGATAGCACAAAACAATAACCGTTTCATCGTCTGATCCCTCGAGTTTGTTTTCTTCATTAGTTTGAGTTTTCCGGCGGTGTCTCAACGCCGAGAATTGCGGCTATCACCACAATGTTAATCATGGTATAATATATTCGCCAGCGGATTCCAAGGCCCTGCCGCGAAAAAAACTAAAAATTCACCTGCTGCCACGAGTGAAATTGTGGCCTATACACCTCAAGCCCTTATCAAGCATAGGGTTTACCCGTTTTCGAGTACTGCCGATTTTTCGTCCGGAAATCCGCCGTTCCGCCCTCGAGAACTTCATCAGTTGGGGTTTCGCGGCAAAAAAACGGCGTCTTTTTCGTCAAATTCACGATATTTTCCGCAGCTGTTTACCGATGGATCACTCAGTCCCACATGCCTTTCGGGCTGGTAATTCTTTGGCGTCTGATCAAAGTACGCCGCCGCCTTTGGTCGCAATTTTTCGGCATCGACCATGCGCCTGTTAAAGTTGCGAATCAGAACACAACCAGTGACCGTCATATGCCAACGACTATTCTTTTGATCAGGCACGGCGAAACGGATTGGAACCGGGCGAAGGTTTTCCGTGGTCGTCATGATGTGCCGTTGAACGACAACGGCCGGGCTCAGGCTGGGCTGGTTGCAGAAGCACTGCGCTGCCGAGAGATCGATGCGGCGTACACCAGTCCGCTTTCGCGAGCGACCGAGACGGCCTGTATCACGCTGGATCCGCATCGACTGGAGGCGGTCGCAGAACCGGCGTTCACAGACTTCGACTACGGCGAATGGACCGGTCACGCTGAAAGCGATGTCGCAGTGAAATGGCCGGAGGAACTCGAGCAGTGGCAGACCACTCCCCAATGCGCCCAGCCGCCGGGCGGCGACACCTTGCAGGACGTCTACAACCGCGCCTTCAACACGCTCGAAGGCCTGGCGGCATCGTGCCATGGCCAGACCGTTGCCGTCTTTGCCCACCGGGTCGTCAACAAACTCCTGGCCCTCGGCGTCCTGGGGTTGGGCCTCGAACGATTCCCGTTCATGATGCAGGGCAACTGTTGCATCAACGAGTTCGAACGCACAGACAACGGGTGGCTGATACACTGCCTCAACGACACCGCCCACATGCGCAGTGATCGGGTCGACATGCTGAAGGAGGATTTCTGAAGCGGTGTTCGGATTTCGGGTTTCGGGGTTGACGCCCCCGAAGGCCGAACTGCGCGCCGAGTGGCGGGAGTGACCAACGGGAGCGTCAAACCTGAAACCTGAGCTATAGGATGAATGACAAGAAGATTCGAGTCGGCCTGATTCGCATGGACTCGCACACCATGTACATCGGCATCCTGATGGACGAACATGACCCCGCGTTGTTGCGCGGCCCGATGCCGGCTGCCGACGGCTCGGCACTGCACGGGTGGCAGGCGAGCGGGACGTATCTCTATTTCTACACGACCTACAGGGAGCCGATGGAAATGACCGTGCCCCGTGTCGACGGCTTCGAAATCACCAGGGTGTGGGACGAAGACCGCGAGCTGGCTGAACTGGGTGCGAGGGTGTTCGGCTCGAAACCAAGAGTCTGCGAAACGCTCGACGAGGTGTCGGACGACGTTGACCTCGTCGTCATCGGCGACTGCAAGACCGAAGGCGAAGACCACGCGCAGTTGGCAGCGCCGGGCATCAGGAAAGGGGTCCCGACGTTTGTCGACAAACCGTTTGCCTCCTGCTTGGAGGACGCGCGCGCGCTTGCCGCACTCGCCAGGGACAACAGTACACCGATACTGTCGCTGTCGATTATGCGGGAAACACCGGGGCTCAGCCACTTCCGGAATCGCCTGGCCGAGATAACGCCGTTGAACCTCGGGCTCATCCATGGTGGCGTGGGATTACGGCTGGACGGCCTGATTCACGCGATCAGCGCGGCCCAGCACGTCTTCGGTACCGGTGTGCGGTCCGTCGA
>DPYP01000292.1:0-2571 GCA_003545375.1 Lentisphaeria bacterium | reverse complement strand
CCCACAAGCCCGCGCTTGCCGAGGTTGAACAGTTTGTCGCGGCCCAGGACCACCTGCTTTCGACGGATCCCCAACTGCACACGTTTTGCCAGGTCATTCAGATCCATTTTCATCCATGAATATACTCTGCTGGACCTTGGTTCGCATTCCAGTATATTGGCGAACAGAATCCCTGCGGTCACATAATGGATTCCAAGTGACCTGGACCAAGAAAAAGATACACAAGGAGACGGCCATGGCTTACGATGTGGAACTGGTGCTCGATGCTAAAGCGCGACTCGGCGAAGGTCCGATATGGGATCATGTGAACAACGTGCTGCTATGGGTCAATATCCTCGAGAACGAAGTACATATATACGATCCCGTCACTGGCAACGACCGCCATCTCGTTTTACCTGCCATGCCCGGCACCATCGTGCCGAGGGCGTGCGGCGGTGTGGTTGTGGCGCTGCCGGATCAATTCGCCGCGCTCGATCTGGACACCGGCGCCCTGACTAAATTGGCGGATGTCGAGGTGGACAACCCTGCGAATCGCTGCAACGACGGCAAATGCGATCCGCAGGGCCGGCTGTGGACCGGCACGATGCCGATATCCGAAGACTCCACCAGCGGCACAATGTACCGCCTTGACCCTGATCACAGTGTCCGCCCCATGTTCGACGGTATCACCATCTCCAACGGCCTCTGCTGGAGCCCGGACCAGTCCACGATGTACTACATCGATACCCCGACCTTCAATATCGATGCCTTCGACTTCGACCCCGGTAGCGGCAGCCTCAGCAATCGCCGCACTGTCGTCAAGATCCCCGAAGAAAGCGCCTGGCCCGACGGCATGACCATTGACGTCGAAGGCAAACTCTGGGTCGGACACTGGGGCGGATGGCACTGCTGTCGTTACGATCCGGAGACTGGCGAGCGCATTGCCCGCGTCGAGATGCCATGCTCGAATGTCACTGCCTGCGCCTTCGGCGATCCGGATTTCTCGACCCTCTATATCACCACCGCGACGGAACGGGTCGAAGACTTTGATGAACAGCCGCTCGCTGGCGGCTTGTTCAAGGTCGATGTCGGCGTCGCCGGCAGCGAACAGTACGCCTACGCGGGCTGACGTCGAAAATATCGCCAGAATCGGCGTAACCACGCCCGGCCTCCGGT
The DNA here is from genome assembly GCA_003545375.1 of Lentisphaeria bacterium. Classification (GTDB taxonomy): domain Bacteria; phylum Verrucomicrobiota; class Lentisphaeria; order JABSQK01; family CAJWLW01; genus CAJWLW01. The sequence goes on along the minus strand of DPYP01000292.1, from coordinate 1,416 downwards.
ACATTTATCCATGAAACCCGAGGATTCCGGCGATATGACGACTACTACGCAGAAAGACGGCTTCCTGGACGCCGAGACATGCAGCCGCCTGCATGCCCGCGAGCCGGAAGCTATCGATGCCTGGTTTACGCAGTATTCCGACGCGCTCTACAACTTCGCCTACTACCGCGTCGGTCAAAACCGCGAAGCTGCTGCCGACGTGGTGCAGGACACCTTCGTCGATGCAATCCACAAGATCCAGCAATACGACCGTGAACTCGGCACGATGTTCACCTGGCTGACCTATCTCAGCCGCAACCACATCAAACGCGCCAGGCGCCACGCCGAGCGCCTGAGGCCGATCCCGCAGGACTGGGAACAGCTCGACGCGACCCTCGCGCGCGCCTACAAGAACCTTGCCACCGAACCACTGCCCGACGAAGTACTGGAACGCTCCGAGCTCACCAGCATCGTCCAGATGACCATGTCCAGCATCCCTACCAATTATCGGCAGGCTCTGGACGAATACTACTACCGGAAAAAGTCCACGCGCGATGTCGGTATCAGCTTCGGCATCAGCGAGGGTGCCGCCAAAAGCCTGCTGCACCGAGCGCGCTTGGCTTTCAAAACCGCTTTCGAAACCTTTGTAGAAGTTCTTGAACACCCCAAGGCCGATGCCAGGACCTAGCTAATGGACCACCTCGAAGACAACATCCGCCGCGTCCTCGAAGCCACACCCGAGCCGGAATTGAAAATGCCGGCGGCTGACAAACAACGCGCTGTCGCTGCCCTCAAAGCCGATGTGCCGACGGAAGCTGCACCCGTGCAACCGTATCAGGTTTCCCCGTGGCGCCGCTTTTCGCCGCTGCTGGCAATGGCCGCCGGGTTTGCGATCATCGTGCTGGCGACCAATAATCTCATGGCCATCAGTTGGCCCTGGGAATCAGCTGCCGATGCCGGTGCCGCGGACGGCAGCGCCTCCGGCCTGATCGCTGGCGGCACGCTGCTCGCCTATATCACTATCGCACTCAGCAGTACCGGGCCGCTGGCGGCGCGTGCCTTTCTGCCGCTGGCTATCATCTGCACCCTCGCGGCTTACCCGGAGAAATGTTTCGACCTGATCCACTACCGTATCGACGTGCCTGCCGCCCTCGAGTTCCTGGTGACAGGGCCGGCGCTGATCACCATGTGGGTGCTTGCCGTTTCCGAGTGTCTGGCCGAGAAAAACAACGAACTCAAGGAAGCGCTCGACGGGATCCTCAAAGGCGCCAAGGCTGCTGTTGCCGTCGTCATTGCCCTCATGCTCGTACCCGAAGAAGCTGCCCCGATAGTTGCCATGGCGACGACTGATCTCCACCAGGCCGGCACTTCCGGCTCCGGCTTGCTGGCCCTCGGCTGCGGTGCGATTACCTGGTTCCTGGCCGACATCCGCACCCG
>DPYP01000382.1:0-15671 GCA_003545375.1 Lentisphaeria bacterium | reverse complement strand
CTCGTTGAAGCAGCTGGAAACATCGCTGGCTGCCGCCACACTGGAGCTGAGCGCGGAACAGCACGACCGTTTGACCGGTTTGTTCGAGGCCGCCGCCGTGCAGGAAGTATGCGGCGGCGCCTTCGGTCCGCTGCGACGCGAGCGAGCGCTGCTGGGATAGCTCCCTGTCAGCTCAGCTGTGGAGCCATCGGCTCGAGCAGATAGTCGCGCATGGTTCGCCAGCTCGCCTGTCGTGCCGCCAGGCCACGAACCTCGATGAACATCGGACAATGGTTGATCTGATGTCGTTTCCAGGCCCAGAAGAACGCCGCAAATGAGAGGTTGGGGCCGAAGACGTTGTCGATCTGCAAATGCCCTTTCAACCTGTTCTCCAGCTCGCGCACCTGGTGAATGTGATAACCGGCGATCTCCTTACCCATCGTCGCGAACCACTGGCCGAGTCCGAACCGATTGTTGTAAGCCCCGTTGGTGCGCGCATGGCCGATGTCCAGCATGAAAGCGACGCGCTCCGGGCCGAGCCGGGCTCGGAGTTCTTCGATCCAGCCATGGCATTCCGCCGGCAGATAACCGAAACGCCGATGTACATCCGCAGGCTCGTCCGGGTTCAGATGAAGGTTCTCGACAGCAAGGACGACATCCGTATCCGTGACCGGTTCGAGCGCCGCCGTCACGATGTCGGCGATCCGCATCCAGGTATCGCTGCCCGGGGTCATTTCGCCGACCGGGACGTGCGGCGGATGCAGGGTCAAGTGCTGCACGTCCAATGTCAGCGCGCGCTCCAGGCCCCGGCACCAGGTGTCCAGTCCCCGCATTGACCGGGTCGCCGGGTCCCATGAGATGTTGTCCATGTGCCAGGAGAGATAGCGGCCGCCGACGTCCCGCCACTTCGCGATGTGCTCACCCAGCAGGTCTGCCGGCAACCCGAGCGCGTCTGCCCGCAACTCGAGGCAGGACAAACGTTCCTGTGCCGCCCAGTCGATGCTGCCGAAGGTTTCGTCTGCGACCACGCATGAGATGCCGAGGTTGTCCAGGAATTCCGCCCGTTCGACGGCGGTCCATTGGTCAACCGTACCATCGACAAAAGGGATCTCATCGAGCGACCACGTACCGGCATCGTGGGTAAAGACGAAAACCGCCGGTGTCGCTCGCTTGGCCTTCTCGGGATCGAGCCCGCGCACATAGTACGCCGGCGTCGCACCGATCATCTCTGTCCGGTCCCGATGCCCGTGCCCGCAGATCAGCAGCGAGACCTGCCGGTGATCGAGGAACTCGCGGAGCCAGGCCGCGCTGTCGGCACCGAGGGCGTCGGGATAGTAATGGGTGACCAGGACCAACGGCCGGCCACCGGCTGTCGCGGCAATCGTCTCGGCTGCCTGCCGTTCATCCGGAGCGATGGCGCCGGTCATCGTGTTACACGCGAGAATCAGTATCTCGCGGTTTTCGAGTACCTGCCCGGTCAGCAGCAACGACTCGATCTCGGAAGTTGTCTGCAGCGATCTCATCTCACAGTTGCCCGGCGTCGACAGGAACGGGACGCCGACGCTCTCGAGGCCTTGCCGCACGAGTCGCGCGGCATCGATATCGCCGCAAGCGGTCATGTCGCCGGCCGCAACTATGAAGTCCGGCTGCAGGCGTTGCAGTTGGGCGATCGCCCAGCCAAAGCATGCGTGCTGCGCCGTCCCCGAATCACCTGGGAGGTGGGCATCGGCCAATATCGCGATTGACGTCATTCTGCAGAGCCGTCTTCACGCGTTTCATCGCAGAGCAACTGATCGGCGGACTCGGCGACCTTGCGAAATGCCTGGGCGTGTTGTTCGATCTGCCGCGATCGGCAGTGCTTGAACCAGGGCACTCGGCAGGCGATCTGCCGAATCGCTTCGGCGTTCGGCAGGCTGCCGGCCGGCGCCCGCACGTCACGGTCGGCAAACGCGATGCTCGTGGGCTGGCCGTCGCCGAACACATCGATCGTTTGATACAACGGCTGCAGGTGCAGCGGATCGTTGGCCCCGGGACGCGTCAGCGTGCCTTCGGCAAGGACTGCTTCGCAGAACCGCTCGAGCGGCAATCCCGCCAATTCCCCGGCACGATAAAGACCGCGCGAGGCATACCAGCCGCCCATAGTGGACCCGCTGTCGGCCGGCGGCCGATGGGCCTTGATACCCGGCACGTCTGCGAGCAGATCCCAGAAATAATTCATCGCCCGTTGGATCTCCTGCATGCGTTCGCGATAGTGTCGAAGTTGCACACGCCCGACGGCCGACGAGAGTTGGTGCATGCGATATTTGACACCGCCCACCGGCAGCCCCTTCATTGCTGCCAGGTCGGGGATCGTCAGGGTATCGTGGCGGCTTTGATCGGCAAAGAGTACGCCGCGCTCGTAGATCTCCCGGTCGCTGGTGATAAAGATCCCGCCCTCGCCGATCCCCAGCGCCTTGCGGGACATGACGCTGAAGCAGCCAACGTCGCCGATCGTGCCGGCAGTGCGTCCTTTGTACAGCGCCCCATGCGCATGGGAGACGTCTTCGATCACCTTGAGACCATGTCGACGGGCGATCGCCATGATCGGGTCCATGTCAGCCGGATGCCCGCCGAAATGAACCGGAATTATCGCCCGGGTACGATCGGTGATGCGATGCTCGATGTCCTTGGGGTCGAGGCACAGCGTGTCACGCTCGATATCGGCGAAGACAACCGTAGCGCCCAGCGACATTGCCGGCGTGCATGACGCCCAGAAAGTCATGGCCGGCGCGATCACCTCATCACCGCGCCGAACGCCACAAGCCCACATGGCAGTGTGCAGCGCTGCGGTGCCGTTGTTGAAGGCCAGTGCGTAGTCGACGTCATGCCAGGCGGCAAACTCCGCTTCGAACGCCTGGGTCACGTCGGTATTGCTCATGCTGCGGGCGCGCAGCACGGTCATCACCGCCTCCTCGTCTTCGGCCGTAATGATCGGCCAGTCGAAAAGGTCGCCGTCTTCCAGCGTGACCGCCTTCGGGCCGCCGAGGATTGCGAGTTTGCCGGTCATGATAACAAATGCGTGATCGTCCGCTCAAAAAGCTGTTGCAGGTTTTTCCGGTTGCCGTACTTGCCGGCAAGCGTGCAGGTGACGCCCATCGGGCCGAAGGCCGCCAGCCGCCGGGATCGATGAAACGCGATGGCTGCGGAGGTGGCGGAGCCGTCCCGGTTGCGGCTCCAGGTGTTGGTGCCGCGGACGGCGGCGACGACGTGCCAGTCCGCCGAGAAACGATCCGCCTCCCAAAACGTCGCGGTGACGACGTCGCCGTTGTTGAAGCCGGCGGTCACCGGGTGTGAGTCGTCGGTCACGACGATCTCGCCGTTGCCGCCATGCGGGTAGACGCCGTTGCAGGTGCCGCCGAACGGCTGCATGTACTTCTCTGATTGCGGCAGCCCGATGCTGTCGTAGCCGTGCAGCAGGTCGATTCGCTGCAGCTCCATCTCATAGGTGTCCGGCTGGTAGGTCACCTTGCGTCCGAAGTTGTCGGCACCGAGGAAGAGGACACCGCCGCCATTGTCGATGTAGGCCTGTAATGCGTCAAGTTGCGGCTGGGTGTAATACTCGCTATGCGAATCGACAATGACCAACTTGTACCGCGCAACATTGATCTTGCCGAAATGGATGTCTTCCTCGCCACAGATGTCGATCTCACGACCCGACTGCCGTGAATAACGCCGGAGCGCCTGGAGGATTCCGACCTCCCCCGTGTGCCACATCGGCGGCAGATAGTCGGGTCGTTGGCTGGCGCCGAACTCGCCTTCGTGCCCGGGATGCGGCGATTGCATGACGACGGCGCCACAGGTCGACTGGAACGGAAACTTCGTATGGCCGCCGCAGTAATGGCCATTGGCCGAATACGCCCGCCACTGATTGGTGCTGCAGAGGAACAGGATGTCGGCGCCCGGCTTGCGGGGGCGCACGACAAAGGCTGTCGAATACCTGCCGCACTTGAAGACGTACACCCCGCTGCGCTCGACCGGCGCCAGGCGCAGGCGGGTCACGGGCGGCGCAAAATCCACCTCACCTTGTTCCACGACCTTGCCGGTGCACGCGTCTTTGACAACGTATGACTTGCATGCAGCCGTCTTCGCAATCATCATGATCTGCGGCCTCGTGCCGACGGCATACGACCGGCGCGGCATCGTCAGAACCGGGTAGCGCACTTGATTGCGATTGTACCTGGCGGCATCCAGGAGGCCCTCGGCCCACCACAGGCGCTTGTTCGACGGCCGGTACGAGCGAAGCGTAAACGACTGGGTCAGCCTCTTCCCTTGTTCCGGCAGCTCGGTGTTGAGAAAATAGTGGAAACGATCGCCGTTGCGCATCACACCGCAACGGTTGACAACGCAGTCCATCGGCGGGCAGACAGCGGTCGCGACGTTGCGGGTGGAATTGTAGAAAATGAAATAACCGCACCAGCTCGACAGCTTCCAGACACGAAATGCAGAAGCCTCGCGGCGCCGGTCCATCACCAGACAGTCACCTTCCCTTTCCGGTTTCGAGAAAACGATCAGACGTCCGTCGTGCACATAGAAGCCGCGGTCATAGCCAGGGTCGAGTTCGAATTCCTGGTGGATTGCCTCGGGGTCGGGCGCATGTGTGCGGCGCCGCAGGTCAACGGTGATGGTCGTCAGGCGCTGGTCGGCGACAACCGTGGCGTGTGCAGCGGTGAGGTAGGGATGGTCGGTCGTTGCCGGGGCCGGCATCAGCGGCACGCATCCCATGCCGCTCTGATAGTATGCGGTGTGGCGACACAGCTCGTCACCGAATGTGGTCGCGGTCAGCCAGTTCATAGACCGAATAACCGTTCAGCATTGCCATGGAAAATCGCTTCTTTTTCCGCATCGGTGATCAGGGCATCCTGGATCATGCCGATGGTGAAACCGGGGTTGTTCTCCATCATCGAACTGCCGAAGACGACTTTCTCCGCCCCCACACGCCGCACCGATTCGTCGATCTTCGGAGCATCCGGAAAGCTGCATGACGGATCGAGATAGATGTTCTCTGCCTCTTCCGCGGCCTGGATGCCGTTCTGCCAATCCGGGCGTCCCATGTGCCCGAGCACGAATGGCAGTGTCGGGTGTCGTTTGGCAATCGGCACACAGATCGTCGGCATCGTGAATTTCGTGTTCGAGGTGTGCAGGAGAACCGGCTTGCCGAGCGCTTCGACCAGGTCAAACAGCGCCTTGTCATAACCTTCCGCAATGGAAATCTGGGTGCAGCTCGGATGGATCTTGATGCCGCGGTACTGCGGACGATCGGCATAACGCCTGATCTCTTCCACGGACTCCTTGGGGTAATGGAGATTGACCACCACGAAACCGTAGAGCCTCGGCTGGTCTGCGATGTCCGCAAAAAGGTCCCGATTCCCTTCCCGGTAATCATAACAGAGCGATTTCGCCGACATCAGCACGGCCTTCTCGATATCGTGGCGATCCATGACTTCGAACGTGTCTTCCACCGTGTGCAGACTAATCGGATGATGCCAGCGGCCGTAGTAGATATGAATGTCGATCTTTTTCATCTCACCAGCCTTTCCATGTTGCCGCTGAGCACCGCTGCCTTGTCGTCGGCGGAGAGGCGCGACTTGGTGACCATCTCATAGGCGCTTGAGAAGTAGGAGAACGGCGCGTTGCTGCCGAAGTGCAGGCGATCGAGATACCCGAGCGCGGCACAGGTCTCATAGGCATCGACCGAATTAAGCAGCTCGATGGTGATGTTGAAGTTGGGACAAAATCGAAAGGCCTCCAGGCATTCGCCCAGGAAGCTGAACATGACGCCGGTGACGATGAACCGGTTGTCGTAGCGTTTGCACAGATCAACGAGATTCGCAAACCCGTGGACCGCCGGCAGCATGACGACGATTTCCGGGTACTCGCCGAGCTTTTCCATGATCCGGTGGAACGGCAGATAATCCGCCGGCCATTTCTGATGCTCGGGGAAAAGTCGAATGAACTGTACACCCTGGTCGCGAACACGCTCGATCTCATCGAGATTGCCCAGGTACTCACGCGGATCGACGGTTGCCACTGGTATGCTCCATGAATACCGTGCCGCCATCTCGATGGTCTCGCGATTGCCGCCGACGTAATCATACAGGATTCCGCGTGCCGATGCCGTCAGCGCCTGGGACACACCAAACCCGGTGACGATTTCATCCAGCCGCTCGATCGAGATGTCGACGTTGCGTCGTGGCCAGAAGCCGAAAATGGTGTTGGCGTCGATAATCATGGTACCTGTTCCAAAACAACCAGGCCGTCCGGCGGGACGACGACGCGGAAGGGTGCCGCGTTCAGTTGCAGGGTGGAGTGCGCGACTTTGCCGGCGGCGTCGATGTCGTAGCGGCGGACATTGGTGCCGGGCGCCCAGCTTTCAAGCGTATGATCGACGCTGGTGATCACTTTCCGTTCGCCGACAATAGTGCCTTTCGCCAGGCGTTGAACAGTGATCGGGAAAGACAGGTCGATCGGCACCTGCCCCTCTCCCAGGGGACGGCGCAGCGGAATAGCGCCGAAAGAGAGGCGATATCGGTAGTCGGCAACAGATGCACTGGCACGGGTATAGGCAAGCGGGGCATGCAGATGCGCCAGCACACTGTCCGATGCCTGGACGTGGGACTCGACCATTCGCGGGAAACGATACCGTTGCATGGCCGCGGTGCAGGGCTGTGAATTGGCCAGCACCAGGAGATTGCGTGCCAGCATTGAATCGATGACGTGTTTTTTGAAGCGGTCGCAGAGCAAGGCGTAAATTGCGGCCTTCCTCTCGATCCGATGGGTCTCGGGCGAAATCGTCGCGGTGTGCCTGTCAAACGGACCGAAGACCATCTGTATCGGTCTTGACCCGCTGGTGACGCCGGCACCGGATAATTCATCCCAGTAAAAGCCATCGACGCCGGCTTCCTCGATGAACCACTCGACCAGCTCGATGAACGCCTTGCCGTAGCTGTTGTCGAGACTCGGGTAATAACAGTAGCCGTAGTTCGAGTCCTTGATGTGAACGCCGGTCGCATCGTAGACGGCGCTGTCCTTGAATTCCTCAAGTTCATTCTGACGGCGCACAATGTTGTGATAACAATGGATCTTCGCCAGCACCGGCACGCCGGGGGCGAGTTTGTGAATCCGCGCCGCAGCGCGTTTCAGGACGTCGCGCAGATACGCGCTCTCTTCCGTGTCATCGAGAACACCGGTCGGCTTGAAGCTGAAGTAGGAATGGTACTCACCAGTCTTCGGATCTTTCCAGCTCGAGGTCATGACCACGTGGGTGCCGGTGCCGGCCAGCGCCGAGATGCTCTTGTCGCCGGCCGCCAGCAAACGGTCACCGGGCATGAACACGTAGCTGCCGTCAATCTGCGTGTGGATATCCCAGTCGCGCCGTACCCGGTTGATGAAATCATAATAGTCGCCGCTGTCGACCAGATAAATCGACCAGCGCAACGTCGTTGTGCCGCCCGGCGCCAGATAGAGGTTCGCGGTGCGGAGTCCGCAACGCAACGTCTTGGCATCGAAGTAGATCGCCGCCTGGTTGCGGTAAACGTCGTCCTCGGCGACCAGGCCAATGCCGTTTTGCCCGGACACCGGCAGGAACAAGGTCGGGTTCGATGGTGCGTAGACCTCGTTCAGCGACGGATCTTCGCGGCCACCGAGATAGGCGTCGGCCAATGGTGTCCGTCGCAGATCGATGAAGTTGTCGATGATGATGCCGACCGGTTCGGTGGCACTGCGGTTGGTGAACGTATCGGAGATGTCGATCCGAGCCAGATGAAAGCGGATGGACCGTTTGAGCGCGTAGTGCTCACCGGTCGCGGTACAGGTCCATTCGCGGTCGTTGACCCTTTCGGTTACCGGCGACCACCCGGGTTCGCCTGCAGTCCCGGCGACGCCGAGCTGGTTCCAGCCGTCCGGCTGCGGATACGAGAACAGCGAGCCGATCGGCAAGGTCTCGGTGCCGAGGGAAATGAGCGGGGCGCCATCCGTTAACGATACGGCGGCCACCGTCGTACCGCCTTGTGAACCCGCGAGCACACTGCGGACCGACTCGGTTACCGCTGTATGCGTCTCGACGCGAACGTTGCGCACAACCAGGTGATGCTTGCCGGAGGTGTTGTGGATGACCAGGGCGTTCTCGCCGTCAACGACCAGGTCGTCGACGACAAACACGTACCAGTGTGCCGCCTCACCGCCGAACCATGGCAATGCCTGTGCCGACTCGAAATCCGGCGAAGCGACGACGTCCCACAGACCTTCGCCGCGAGTCCACATATACTCATTGCCGTTTTCCCATTTGAAAGTCGGCGCTTTGTTGACAATGCGGCGTGTGGTTCGGTCCTTGGCTCCGGCCAGCGGTGTGCCGTTGAGCGAGAGTTTCATCAGCCGGCTGGTGCCAAAGTGGCTGTCGGCCTCGAGGCGCGCTTCAATCAACAGACGCAGGTCGGTGTTCGCTCCAGGCGGCAACGCAAAGTCCAGGCGCTTCTGTGTCTGCGGCGCGATGACGACGTCGTGGTCGGACAGGATGATCGGTTCCGCGTGTACCATGGCGAGGGTGGCCAGAATTGTCAAAATGGTGAATGTTGGGCTGGTCATGGGTGGCGTCTGCTTACTTTTCCGGCTCGGTTCGCGGCCGTTGTTCGACGTGGACGTCTCGCAGAACCAGGTGGTGTTTCTTCGACATGTTGGCAATCCTCAGGCTGTTGTCTTTCGCGGTCACCAGGTCGGAGACTTCGAAGGTATAGAAATAGGCTTGGTCACCGCCCAGGTCGGCACGTTGACCAACCTCGTAGTCCGGTGCATAAATCACATCCCAAAGGCCTTCGCCACGGGTCCATTGATAGGACTTGCCGCCATAGCGGAAATTGACGGACTTATTCAAAAGTCTCAGGGTTCTGCGGTCCTTCGCTGCCAACAACGGCTGCCCATTGAGCGACAGCTTTAAGATACGCCCGGTCCCGGACAATTTTTCAATTTCGATCCGTGCTTCGACGGTCACGACCACATCGGTGTCTTTTTCGCGCTTGATGTCGAACTCGAATGTCCGGTCGTCCGACATCGAAATTGTCAACTCTTCGCTGGACAGGACCGTCCGGTTTCCAGTCGCCGATTCTGTCTGTGCCGGCACGGATACAGCCAGCACGGCAATGAGGACGGCGATTGAGTGGAGACGTTTCATGCCACACCTGTGGGTTCCGTTGTTTTTTGTTAAGTCAAACGGTTCGCCGAAGCTGCTGCAACAAGCCAATCGGCCAGTTCCGTGCAACCTAACCGGTTGATCCGCCGCATGCGATCGACACCGTATGCGTCACCGCGCCCGATCAGGGTCGCAAACGACGTGTGGTCCGGTACATATAATGGATCGAGATGCACCGCCGTGACAAAATAGGTCAACGGGAAATCGGATCGTGCGAAAATCTCTTTGCCGATCTCGACGAAATACTCGCCGGCGGCAAACAGCACACAAACCTCATCACCCAGGCGCAACCGTCGCAAGGCGACCGGAATCCGACCGTCGCCATCAACTGCCTGTGCGTGGCCCACCTGCCACATCGCCTTGAACAGTGACTGTGTCGCGGTGCTCAGCTCATCGCCGGCCGTTGCGGACATCGCCTTCCGATAGGCTGCGGTGGCCGCATCCAGCTCCACAACGGCACTGTCCAGCTTCGGGACGAGCTTGTCGTCGCCAGGAAAGGTGGCATGATCGACGGTTAGTTCCATGTCGTCAATATCGAGCCCCGTTGTGACCGCGTGAAACTGGCGAACAACCTCGTCGCCAAGAATCCCGCCGAGACAAGCAGCTTCGTCCAGGTTCCTGCCGTTGGTCAGGGTTGCGTACTTACGGCAATTGATGTTGCCGGCCGCCCCCATACCGAACAGGCAGCAGACATCTTCACCCAGCTCGGCCGCGATGCGGTCCACGGCATAACCGGGGTAGTCGGGATTGACGTGATACGTATATCCGCCGTCGAGGCTGGTGGGGTGTGAGGCGTAGTTCATCAGGATCGCCATCGCCGTGCCGTCCCGCCGCCGAAAGAACAGGCTGCGAACATCGGGATCGATGGCACCGTCCGGCGCCTCGCAAAGCTCTCCCGCACGCATCCGCACCGAGCCGTCGGGCATTTGAATGATGCGGTTCGAGGCAATGCCGTCGACAGCGCCGCGGCCGCCGGCAATCGTGACCGGCTCGAGTCGGGAGACCGCCTGCGTGGCGGCATCACAGAGGCGGGCCGCCAGGGTTTCGTACCAGGATTGATTCGAGGTGCCGAGATTTTCGCGACGCCCGAACGCCTCGACCTGCCTGTCCGTGCATGGGCAGGAGTGGGAATGCGTCCCCCACAGCACGACCCGTTGCGCGGGGATGCCGAGTGCCGCCGCAACGCGTGCCTCCAGCTCACCTGCGAACTCCGCAAAAAAGCCGACCAGATCGCAGGCGATCAGGAGCAATGGCCGGCTGTCTGTCTGCAAGGCCAGGGCGTGCGCAAAGATTGGTTTCTCCGGCTCGACGACAATCAGAACGTCATGCCGTCCTCGCAGCGGCTGATCCGGGGAAATTTCGATTTTAGCGCAGCCGGCTTTCAGCACGATGGGATCCCTGTTCACTTCCGTCCCCAGAACGTGTTATTGGCGCCCGTCCCAAGTTGGGCCCATGGATCCAGCGGAGTTACTTTCATGTATCGGACACTGCCGTCGCACCACAGGATGTTGACGCCATCCGAATGGCGGGCATGCGGGACGTTATTGCAGCAGGCATTGTAGGCATCGGTGGCGTTGTTGGCACCAGCCGTGTAGTCGGTCCGGTACGCCGCATCCAGTGTCAGAATGGTCGTGTCGGGCACCAGCAACTCGGCCAGCCGAGCCGGCGGCGTGTCGAGAACGTTGCCCTCATATCGGTAACTGGTCCCGATATTCCAATAGTTGTATCCGTAGGTCGTAAAGAAATACCTGTAGCTGACTGATTGCGAATCGAAGTACGCCCGCATTTCCGGAGTTGTTGGGCAAAAAAAACTGTCGGTTGCCTTCAGGTATTCCTCGTCGATATACTTCGACCATTGGTACGGCGCGCTGCCGCCTTCGAGATAGTTCCGATAGTACGGCACGTGGTGCTCGTTCGAATCATCGGCGTACATCAGCATGCTCAGGCCCAACTGCTTCTGATTGCCGACACAACTGATCTGGTGCGCCCTGCCCTTGGCCTGGTTGAGCGCAGGCAGCAGCATGGCGGCAAGAATCGCGATAATCGCGATCACCACGAGGAGTTCGATCAAGGTAAATGTGCGCAGCAGTACGCCGGGACTACCTGTGTTCTGCATAAAATACTATATCGCGGGCGAACGATAAATCGACAGCGGTCACGCGTCGCATTTCACAGGCGTGACGGCCTCTGCGCAGCAGTGCCTGCCGAGGCTGTTCGACTTACGGTTTCTGCAGAAGCACGGCGACGTCCGTGCCGGTCCCGGTGAAGACAGCGCTGGAATTGCGCACCGAAATGCGGCTGCCGACAGGCTGGGAGAAGTCGATGCCGTAGATGATAACCTGGCTGTTTCCAGCACCGAGATTACCGCCCGACCACAGAACCACAACCTCGTGACTGAAGTCACCGTCGAGGTCGGCTGTATCGACCGCCACGGCCAGGCCGGGGCCAGCCTTGTACTCGCTCTGATAGGTGGCGCTCTCGTCGAAAAGTTCGAGGAACCCAATGTTCGCCCCGTCTTCGATCAGGGCCACAAACTCGTCGAAAACGTCGTCGTCGAAGTTGCCCGCGGCAATCGCTACCTGGCCACCGTTGCGATTCGCGCTATCGAACTGATTGCTCACGGACCCGGCGGCGGTGCTGCCTTGATACGCGATCGAATGACCTTTCAGGTTGATGAACTGTCGATCGTTGGAAACTATAATATTGGCCGCGGTGCCGGTGCGGTCGAAACAGCCGGTGTCGACACCGGAGAACGTGCCGTTGCGGTTGCTCGAGTCGTTGACGAAGGAACCGTTGCTTTCGTACATCCAGACATCGTTGTCCGCGCCGGCGTTGACATTGGCGCGGGCGTCGCGTACGGCAACGACTTCAAGCGCGAGATCGCCGTCGAGTTGGCCGAGAGCAATGGCGCGGAAACGGCCGGAGCGATTCGCGGTGTCAAGAAAATGGCTGCTGCTGAGCGGCTCGTAGAAAACCAGCTCGGTCTCCCAATCCGCCCCAACGCCGTCACCGACACCCTTGATATTGACGACTACCACTTCATCCTCGGCGTCGCCATCCAGATTGCCGGCAACGATGTCCGCGAATTGGCTGTTGCTGAAATTGCTGGTGTCGGCGAACGTCGTCCCAGCGCCGAACTCGAAGTAATACAAATCGCTCTCGCTCGGACTGACGAGGCGTACCGCGACAACCTCATCGGTGCCGTCACCGTCAAAGTCACCGGCCGCAACTGCCGCCAGCACGTTGCCACTTAGGTTGTTCGAGTCGGATACGAACGAGGCATTGGCATCGTAGTAACGCAATTCCGTCGTACCGCCCAGGTCGGACGAAACCACGATACCCACCGGCTTCGACAACAGTTCATCGAAATGCGCCACAATGAATGCCGCGCAATCGGCCCCACCCGCCGTGTCCGGGCAAACGGTTTCGGCCGCGACGGCCGCGGTCGCGGTGCTCGCGATCTGGGCTGTCAAACCTTGAAGAGAGGTCGGTGTGGGTTCAGCACAGATTTGAGCGAAGACGTCGGCCAGGATGTCTTTGCAGTCCGTGCATGCCATACCGCTTGTGCCGATCATCAGCGTGATTCCAGTGATCAACATGATTCTGCGTAACAGCTGACTTTTCATGGTGTTACTCCTTTGGTTTTCATAACGGATCGAGAGAATTGCCGTTTGCAGGCTGCATACCCCGATCTCCTTAACAGATGTTATATATAAATTCCACGTAAAATGCAACCCCCCTTGCATGACAAATTTCGGTATTTATACGCCGTCAGCAAGCTGGCGCAGGTATGCGACTTCTGCGGCGATCCGGCCGAGGTCAGCCGTCGAGGGGTCCATCGACTTGAGGTATTGCGCGTGGACACTGATCGGGCCGTCGAAGTTTCGTTTCTTCAATTCGCCCATGACCAGCGGCCAATCCACCAGTCCCTCGCCGGTCGGCGGCCATAGGACCTCGTTCGTCACCCGGCCGGCTGCCACTTTGCAGGTCACATCTTTGATGCCGATGGCCGACAGAAATGGCGTCACCATGTCGAGTGCATCGGCCCAGGGCTCGCGGGTCAACCACAAATGACCGGTGTCGAGATAAGCGCCGAGGTGCGCCGGGTCCTGATCGCGCAACAGGTTGGCCAGGACTGCCGCGCCATGACCGATGCAGCCTTGATGCGTGTGATACATGATCTTTACATGGTGTCGGCGGCCGAGCTCACCAAACGCCGTCAGCGCCCGGCGGATCGTATCGATCTGCGCCGCATACGGCGAGCCGTCACGATAGTAGTAGCCGATCTTGAGCCTCGGCACCCCGGCAGCACCCGCCGCTGCAATCAACGCCTTGGTCTCCGCCGCTGTCGGATCTATAAAATCAGCCGGGGCGGTGACCAGCGGCACGGACAGGCCGCCGTCGGAAAGCTGCCTGACGACCGCCGCCAATCGGTCGCCAGCGGTCGCCGGTTCGACCAGGTAGCCCGGCCGCACGCACAGGTCAAAGCCATCGACCTCCAGCGTGCGCGCCAGGGCTTCGAGTTGCGCAATTGTCTGAACTGTCGGGCGCTTGTTGAAGTAGACGAAGTCCACGGCAGTTGATCCTGGATCCGGGGTGAATTGGGATTGCAGGTGCGAGCCGTTACTATACAGGGCCTGCTCACCATTCCACGACAAGGACATCCAAATGATCGTAACCACGCTCGGTACCAGCCACGGTGATCACACCTATTGTCGATTCAATTCGTCGACCCTCATCGAGGTCGGAGAGCAAATGTACCTCATCGACGCAGGTGCGCCGGTCGAGGCGCTGTTGATCCGTAAGCAGAAGCGGCTTTCGGCATTGCGGGGCATCTTCATCACCCATATGCACGGCGATCACATCGGCGGTCTTCCCGGGTTGATCAAGCTGCTGCTGAAATACGAGGAACCGGGTCAACACATCGACATTTTCCTGCCCGATGCCGCCGGTGTTCCGGCGCTCACCGCGTGGCTGCAGGCCATGTACCTCGACCTGGCGGTGCCGGCAATCGATGTTGATATCACAGCCGAAGGCGCCGTGTACAGTGATGCAGGTGTTCAAATCTCAGCCGTGGGTACGCAACACATCCAACGCCGTCTCGTGGATCAACCGCTGAGTTTTGCCTACGTCATCGATGCGGAAGGGAAGCGGATCGTTTACACCGGCGACGTCCACTCGGATTTTTCCGATTTCCCCTCGATTGCCCGCCACGAGCCTTGCGATCTCTGCGTCTGCGAAGCGACCCATTACGACATGGCAGCGGCGGTGCCGATCCTCGCCGACTGTCCGATCGGCAAGTTGGTGTTCAATCACATCGGCGACCAGTGGCACGGCGACGGCGAGCAGCGGCTGCAAAAGATGGTCGATCAATTGCCGTTTCCGTGTGCCATCGCCCACGACGGCAATGAATTCGAGGTCTGACCCGGGTTATTCGAAGCCGCCTCAGCCGAACTGCTGCGGGATAATACCGCCGCCTTGAAGCTCCGGCACATGCAGCCAGCGGGCCCCGTACAGGCCGCCTTCCGCGTCGAAGACCCGGCCGTCCGGCAGCATGTATTGGTTGGGCATCGAAGGTTGTTGCCCGGACATCAGTTCCGGCAATCGCTCGCGGTCTGCCGCCAGCTGCTCGTGCACCCGCTGCCAACTGAAGTCGCGGAACAGGGCCGCCCGCATCGTTGCGCAACGCTCAGCCTGCGCCGGGTCCTTTGCCAGGTTGGTATCTTCGTCCGGGTCGTTGATCATGTCGAACAACAAGGGTTCGCCGCCCTCGATCTCGACGTACTTCCAATCGCTGTCGCGCACCATCCGCATGGCGCGATGGGGTTCGTCCTCGGGCGCACCGATAGCGCCCCGCGCGCGGACGCCGTACGCGTAAAAAGCGCTCGGCGCAAAATCACGCGGTGGTACTGTCGAGTCCGGGGCCGCCAGCAACTGACTGCAATCGAGGCCGTCCAGCCCGTCGGGAATCGGCAGGCCCGCCAGCGCGCACGTGGTCGGAAAGAGATCCATGAGCGAGATGGGATGGCGGACGCGATGGCAACCTTCGAGAATACCCGGCCCGCGCATCAGAAGCGGCACGCCGACGGACGGTTCGAAATACACGCCCTTGCCCCAAAGCCCGTGGACCCCGGCCATTTCACCGTGGTCACTGGTATAAATGACGATGGTATTCTCAAGACAACCCGCCGACTCCAGACCACTGAGCAGCCTACCGATACAATCATCGACGAAATCCACACAGGCATAGTACGCTTCGCGCGCGCGCCGCGTTTGCTCGGCCGCGAGACCGTCGCCAGTCTCGCCGCATGCCATCAACTGAACAAATGGATCCAGAGTCTCGCGGTGGGTCTCGGGCACATCGAGCGCCGGCACCCGGTCCCGGTACCGGTTGATGTATCGTCCCGGCGCCGTGAACGGTGAGTGCGGCCGCGAGTACGATGCGCAGGCGAACCAGGGGACGTCCGGTTCC
>DPYP01000066.1:2888-9628 GCA_003545375.1 Lentisphaeria bacterium | reverse complement strand
TATCGGACGCGGGCTCGACTCGATGCGGTGGTCCGGTGGCTGCAGGACGTCCGCAAGATTGTCATTACCGTGGATTGCGACCGTGAGCAGGTGCTGCTGCAGCTGCGCGACGGACAGTCCGGTCTGCTCGAAGCACTCGAAGGCAACTGATCATAGGGGGATTCCAATGAGTGAACCGAAACAACAATCGAAACTTCCATACATCGCCACGGCAGTGATTACACTGCTGCTGCTCATGGCGATATGCGCCTTTCAACTGCGCATCAACGAGGTTGCTGTGGTGACGACATTCGGCAAGCCCTCCGTCGTCACCGAGCCTGGGTTTCAGTGGCGGCTGCCGTGGCCGGTGCAGCAGGTCCGGTTGTTCGACAATCGCACCCACGTTCTGGTCGGCACGCAGGAAGAGATCACGACCGGCGACAGCATCAATCTAGTGGTGCGCCCGTTTCTGACCTGGCGTATCGATGACCACCTGAAGTTCTCCAAGAGTCTTGGCACCATGACTGAAGCGGAGTCGGTGCTGCGTTCGTCCCTGTCCAGCCTGCTTGGTTCGGTGTTCGTCAACCACAAGCTCGGCGATTTCATTGGTGTCGATCGGCTGTCAGGTCTGGCGCAGATCGAAACCGAGATCCGCCAGGCGTTCGAGCAGCAGTTGCCGGCGGACTACGGACTGGCCGTCGAATTCGTCGGTGTCTCAGAGTTGGTCCTGCCCGCCGACAACACGAACTCCGTGATCGAACGCATGAAGCGTGAGCATGCCGCAATCGCCGAGACGATCCGGATCAAAGGTGAGACGGAAGCCAATATTATTCGCAGCAGGGCGGACAGCGCCGGCACCACCCGCCTCGCAGAGGCCAAGGCCAAGGCGCAGGACATCCGCAGCACCGCTATGGCCGAAGCTGCGGAAAGCTATGAGACCTTCAGCGAGGATGTGGATTTCGCTCTGTTCCTGCGCAATCTCGACGCGCTGGAAGATGCCATGGGTCCAGTGACGCTGATTGTCGACCCGAGCATGCCGCCGTTTCACATGCTGCTGCCGGACGGTGGGCAGGTAAAGGAAAATATGAATGAGTGACGAACCACAGTCTCACAGCACCGGACTGCAGGGGGTGCTCGACGCATTGCGGGTGATTACGGTCATCGGCAAGGGCGTCGTTGTCCTGCTGGTCATTGGTTTTTGTTTCAGCGGTGTCCGCAGTCTCGACGACTCTGAGATGGGCATCGTGCTGCGCTTTGGCGCGATGCATGGCGAAGTGCGACAGGAATCCGGTCCGATTATAGCGCTGCCGTATCCGATCGACGAGATTGTTACGATTCCCGCAAAACGCCTCCGCACCATCAAGTCCGACACGCACTGGTACGCCTTGACCGAAGAGGAAGAGCGTACCGGGGAGGACGAAACGGCCACCGGTACGTTGTCGCCCGGTGTCGATGGTTCTTTGTTGACCGCCGATCAGAATCTCGTGCATGCTGCCTGCAGCCTGAACTATCGCGTTACTGATCCGAAGAAGTTCATTTTCGACTACGGTGACAGCGAGGCACTGCTGCGCGTACATCTGGATGACCTCATTGTCAAAACAGCGGCTGTGCGTACAGCAGCGGATGCTGTTGGCGATCCGACCGGTTTCGGCCTGCAGATCATTCGCGGTTTGAACGGGCTTGGCCTCGGCCTCGAGATTGATTCGATCGACATGAACGTGGAGTGGCCGCGTCTTGTCAAGCCGGACATCACAAAAGTTGCCGACGCGACGAACGACAAGGGTCGCAGGATCGCGGATGCCGGCAGCTACGGGCGCCGCCGGGAAAACGAAGCGAAAAGCGAGGCTTCAAAGATCGAATTCGAAGCCCTTGCCTGGGCTCAGGAACACGTTGGCCGCACCGTTGCCGATGCCCGCACGTTCGAAAGGCTCTATCCGAAGTACCTTGCGAACCCGGACGTTGTGCGCCGCACACTGTACGAGGACCGCATGCGCCGCATTGTCGCGGATGCCGCCGAAATTTTCCTGATTCGCGACAGCGATAAACGCGAACTCCGCATCGATCTGCAAAGACGCCGCAAGCCGAAGAACGAGGCGAATGATTAAGCAACCAAAAATCGGGCGCATGCTGATTTGGGCCGTTGCCGGTTTGGCATTCATCCTCAACGCGTTGATTACACGACGGGCGATCGATGACGGTGGCTTTGTTGCGTCGGTAAGTGCCTTGATTGCCACCGTCGTTTTGCTGGTGCCGATTATCGCCGCGATTTGGCGCGACCTGCGCCAGGCCCGCATGCGTATGCACGAGCTCGTTGTTGTTGCAGTCTTTGCGAGTGCCGTCCTGGGTGACTTTGTGACGTCCGCCTGTATCGCGCTTTTCATGCTGCTCTCGATCATCATCGAGATGCGTACCGCCAGCGGAGCCAAAGCCTCGCTCGAAGCACTGGCGCGTCTGTCGCCTGGCCAGGCCCGCCGCCGTCGCGTCGACGGCAAGGAAGAGGAGGTTGATGTTGGTGATCTGCAGGTGGGCGATACGGTGATTGTCCGGCCCGGCGAGAACATCCTGGCCGACGGCAAGATCGCCAGAGGGCGCAGCTCGGTTGACGAGGCCAATATCACCGGCGAATCCCTGCCGGTTGACAAGGCGGAAGACGATCAGGTTTTTGCCGGCACCCTGAATCTCACGGGCGCTTTCGATATGACCGTTGAGCGGGCCGGTGAGGACACGACGATCGGGCGGGTGCGTGAGCTCATCCTAAAAGCGGAGGCCAGTCGCCTGCCGTTCGTGCGGTTAATCGATGAATACTTCAAGTACTACACGCCGCTCGTGCTGGTGATTGCTGCGACGGTCCTTTTCTTTACACGCACCGAGCCGGACAGCATCGATCGGGTAGTGGCTTTGCTGGTTGTCTGTTGTCCCATCACCATCATCCTGGCGACACCCGCGGCCATCGTTGCGGCGCTGGCTGCGGCCGCCCGGCTCGGGGTGTACATCAAGGACGTCAATGACATCGAATCGATGGCGCGCACCGATGCTTTCGTTTTCGACAAGACTGGCACGCTGACGACGGGGATCCTCGAGGTCGCCCGCCTGGCGCCGATGACAGACGTCGAATCCACTGAGTTGCTGCGTGCCGCGGCCATTGCCGAGCACGGTAGCAACCATCCTGTCGCGTTGGCCATACAGAAGCTGGCTGTCAAAGTAAACCTGAAAATCCGTGCCCCCCGAGAGCTTCACGAGGAACCCGGCCGCGGCGTCCATGCAAGCACCGAGGACGGCAACCTTCACGTCGGGAATCTGGCGTGGATGCAGGAGAACGGCCTGGCGCGCGAGGCATTCGAGAAGATCGACGAGGCCGAAGCATCGGGCATGAGCCTGTTGTTTGTCAGCCGCGACAAGCGGCCGCTCGGTTGGATCGGCATCAGCGACCAGCCGCGGACTGATGCTGCCGGCAGCATCAGTGAACTCAAGTCTTCGGGCTGTCGACTTATAGCTATGGTGTCCGGCGATCGTCAGCAGGTCGTTGACAACGTGGCGGGTGTCGTCGGTCTCCAGGATTGCCAGGGCGAGTGCACGCCGTCAGACAAGGTGACCTACATAGACGACATCAAAGACCAGGGGTATCGTGTTGCTTTCGTCGGTGACGGAGTGAACGACGGACCTGCTCTGGCGTCGAGCCACATCGGTATTGCCATGGGAGCGGCCGGCAGTGACGTTGCGATCGAAAGTGCAACGATCGCGCTGATGAACAATGAGCTTGATCGTCTGCCGTTCCTGCTGCGGCTGGCGCGCCAGCTGCGCGCGGTGATCATGCAGAATTTCAGTGTTGGCGGGCTGCTGATTGTCGGTGGCGTGACGCTCAGCGCCATGGGCATTCTGTCGCCGATTCTGGCGGCAGTGATCCAGGTTGCCGGCGCACTGTGCGTGGCGATGAACAGTGCCCGCCTGATCCGGCAGGGTGAAGAATTGGAGACAGCACAATGACCGGGACGACCATGGAAGCGGCAGTAGTCGGGGAAAAACTTTCGAAGGTATTCAAGGACTTCTGGGGCCGCAACAAGGTGAAGGCGCTTAGCAATGTCGATATGGCTATTCCAAAGGGGGCTATTTTCGGCCTGCTTGGCCCCAACGGCGCTGGCAAATCGACGTTGATCAAACTCATTCTCGGTCACCTTTATCCCACGACCGGGCGCCTGGCTGTTTTCGGAAAACCGCCGCGGGACGTTGCCGTCAAGCAGCACATGGGCTATCTGCCGGAGCGTTCATTTTTCTACAAACACCTGACGGCAGCGGAGATCCTCAAGTACTTCGGCATGATTCTGAACCTCAGTCGCGAACAGATTGCCAGCCGTACGGAACAACTGCTGGAGATGGTCGGTTTGGAAGCCGCCCGAGATCGCATGGCGGGCGAGTTTTCTCACGGCATGGGTCGCCGGCTCGGCCTGGCACAAGCGCTCCTGAACGATCCGGATCTGCTGATTCTCGATGAGCCGACTGCTGGGCTCGACCCGATTGGGTGTCGTGAAGTGAAGGACCTGATCATCACCCTGGGCAAACGAGGCAAGACGGTCCTGCTGACCAGTCACCTGCTGTCGGATGTCGAGGACGTGTGCGACGAAATTATGCTGCTTTACGGCGGCCAGGTGCAGACCCATGGCAAAGTCGGTGAGTTGCTGCGCGACAGTAACCGCCTTCGCCTGGAGTTTCCCGTAGTGAGTGATCAGACGCTGGAATCGGCGCGCGCGGCGCTGGCGGCGGAAATTTCGCCCGATGCCATCGTCGTGGATTCACCGATCGAGAATCTCGAGAGTTTCTTCCTCAAAATGGTGGCGCAGCGCGACCGTCAGCAACACGACACTGCTGGGGCCAGAATGGGCCGAGGCGTTGCTGCTTACCTGCGCGATGATCAGTACGCCGATCACAGTCTGGTCGACACCGGCGTTCTCGATACGTTGTCCCGGGAGCAACCGACCGAATCGCCGTCGAGTAACGCCTCTCCCGAGCCGCAGATTGACGCCGCGGCACTCACTGATCTCACCGAACCCGAAGTCGTCGATTCCGGTGACGACGACGACGACGACAACATCGACACGAACCTGCTGGGCGATCTGACGAAGTAACTGTCCCTGATCAGCGTTTGCACTCTGCAGCCCGTTAACTTCATCACGCAGCTTTTAACTGTCCCATTCGATGCGCCAGACCCTGACGATTGCACGTTTGACGTTCCTGCTTGCCGTCCGTACCGGCATGTTGTGGGGGACGCTGGTGCTGGCGGTCGGGGTTGCGGCATTTATTTTTTTCGTGTCCACTGGTGACGGTGTGTTGGTGAACGAGCTGCAGCTGCGTGTTCAGTACAGCTACGCGATCAGCTACAGCCTGCTTACCTTGATGATAATCGCGACGGCTTGTTTCACGGTGCGCTCCCAGATCGACGGGCGACAGCTTCATTTGCTCACCTCGCGGCCGATATCCCGCGGCCGCATCTGGCTGGGGCAATGGCTTGGGTTGCTCGGAAGCGCTGCGGTCATCGAGGTGGCGCTGATCCTGACGCTTCTCGGCTGTGCCTGGGCCTATGGCCAGTCGTATACGGACGACCAGATATCCGAAGCACAATCGTTTTACGGTGTTATCAAGCACGAGAGTCATCCCGTGGAGATTGCGCTCAAGGAGTTGACCAATATCCGCATTGACAACCTGGTCGTCGCCGGCAAGCTCGACCGCGGCAAGGTCGATCTGGCGACTTGGAAGCGCAACTACGAAAAGATCCAGCGGGCCGATCAACTGCTTGCGCCTGGTGCCGAGAAATCGTGGCAGTTCGATCTGGGGGCGAAGCCGACGCGCGGTGATTCGGTCGATCTGAAATTCCGTTTCTATGCCAATGACAGCCGCAGCTTGATCAATGGTATCTGGCAACTCTCGGCGCCGGGACATCCCGAGTCGTACCGTCTCGAATTCGCAGTGCCGCCGCACCAGTACATCACCGAGCAGATTCCGCTCAGCGCGATTCCGGAATCCGGACAGTTCGAGTTGACGTTGCTGTCACAGGCGAAATCGGACATTATCATTCGCCGCGAAACCGGGGTGCGGATATATCACGCGGCGGGAACGCTGTGGCACAATGTCACGAAAGCCTTCATCAGCCAGATGATTCATCTTGGCGTCACTGCTGCCGTCGGGTTGCTGGCGGGAATCGCTTTTACGTTTCCCGTAGCTTCGTTTCTGGCAATCGTCCTGTATTTTCTGTCGATCTCATCCGGCATGTTTACCGATGTGCTGCGTGATTTGACCTGGGGCCACGACATTTCGCTGCTTGAACGTGCCGGCGTAGTGATGATCAGCAGCGGGCTATGGCTGGCGAAGGGGCTGCAACCGCCGGGGGTTGCAGATGATGCCAGTTCTGCCGTGTCAATTTCGTTGGCACGCCTGTCGTCCGACTGGCTGCCCGGAATTCTCGTCTATGGTGTCGTGATCGGAATACTCGGGATGTGGCTGCTGAGCCGCAAAGAACTGGACAAACTCACATCCGGTGCGGCGTGAAGGGGATTTGCGGTGCGCGGCCGCGGAACCGGCGGTTGCGTGCGAACGCTGCAGTACCGATTTACATCTGCAGAGTTGTACGTTAGCGGTTCAGATCAATGGTCGGGGGCGACCAGTTGGCCAATCATCTATACTCAATCGTTGCGGCTGCCCGCAATTCAAGCATAAACGCGTAGCGGGCTTCACCGCTCGCCCGGTCAGCAAGTCTCGTTTTGAGCATTGCC
>DPYP01000066.1:1513-2865 GCA_003545375.1 Lentisphaeria bacterium | reverse complement strand
GATCGGAATACTCGGGATGTGGCTGCTGAGCCGCAAAGAACTGGACAAACTCACATCCGGTGCGGCGTGAAGGGGATTTGCGGTGCGCTGCCGCGGAACCGGCGGTTGCGTGCGAACGCTGCAGTACCGATTTACATCTGCAGAGTTGTACGTTAGCGGTTCAGATCAACGGTCGGGGGCGACCAGTTGGCCAATCATCTATACTCAATCGTCGCGGCTGCCCGCAATTCAAGCATAAACGCGTAGCGGGCTTCACCGCTCGCCCGGTCAGCAAGTCTCGTTTTGAGCATTGCCACGACTTCCTCTTTCGTGCGTGACGTAGCCATGGCTTTGTAGCTCTGCTCGTTTTCTATGCGGTAGTTTTCAATATCTTCTTCGGTTATTTCGAACGACTCTGCGTCGAGGCCAATCTGGCGATACATGTAATTGGTCAGTAACTCCCTGATGACTATCTCGCGGACTTTGGCCAAGTCCCCATACTCATCATTGCGCTGCCGGGTCAGCGCAGCCGCGAGTGGCCCTCGCAGAGCATGGATGCCGCTGCCATTCGCGAATTGCCGGACCAAACTGAAGTGTGTCGGGTCGTTCAAGACGAACTCCCGGTTGCCGACAGTCAAAGTGACGGACGCGAGTTTGTCTTTTAGCAATTCACGGTCGTCTTTTTTCGACAAGTTTATGTCGGGAAGTCCGGTGGCGGTGCGCAGGGCATGGATCACGCCTGTGGGGTTAATGTTTTTTTTCCCAATCTCGGCGATGAGATTTTTAACTGGTATAGCTTGGCCATTGACGCTTATGGGCACCTGCTTGACAAGCGATTCAAGCCGTCGTGTCTTTGCCTGTTGGAGTCGCATATAGGATAAATTTTCGTGGAAGTCTTTCCTGGTTTTCTCTGAAGGGGTGCCCCCGGTTTGCGTGATGAAGTTATCAATGTCGGCATCTGTCAGCAGCGAACTGGTATTGGCAGTGTCGCGGTCGGCCTTATCAGCTTTGCTCCAATATTTTATCGAAAAAGAATAGTCAATGCGACTAATGATATATAAATCCTTTTCCTCCAACTCCTGATGGAACTTGGCGTCTTTGTCGTAACCTTCGGCGGTTGCATGAGAGTACAACAACTGCTTGTCAATTGCTCCCTCGACAAACTGTGACGCAACATCGACGTCGGGACCGGGGTGCGGATAGATGCCGAGAAGATCGGCGGTGCGCAATGGCACGCCGTTGACGACTGCATGAATCGTATCGTCAGCGGCTTGAGAACAGGAAAGCAGGCCGAGAAAAACAAACGACGCGACGAGTGTGAATTTGAAGTGTGACATGGTGTTCAATGTGCGGGGTGTTTGATGGTCAGTATT
>DPYP01000066.1:0-1130 GCA_003545375.1 Lentisphaeria bacterium | reverse complement strand
AGTCCGTGCCAAGTTGTTCGTAAGATAGTCTGAGATGCCAGACCTTTCACGCAGGACACGTGCCTTAGTTCGAAAGCGTGATCGAGAGTCGTTTGCGGTGGGGTTGTCTTTATCTGATGTTTAGGTGCCCGCCGATGGCGTCAGCACGTTGGGGCTGTGCCGCCTTGATTGTCTGCATAACGGCACGGGGGCGGCCCATGGCCGTGCGCAGCGTTCCGGCAAACACATTAACACAAATAATTCGGTAATATCCAGTCGCATGGGCGGCGATGGATGGCATGCTGCCTTGGAAGGTGAGGTCGGGAAAACAGGTACAGCGTTGACTAACTGCTGCACGAGAGCATTGAGCAACCAGCGCGCGTGCGCGCCCAGTCGGGACGTTTTGCGGCGTAGTTTTCCATCCCGGGCTGTTCGTCATAGGGCTTTCGCAAAACGTCCAACAGTTCAGCGATCATCGATGCATCGCCGGTCTCGGCTTTGTCGATGGCCAACTGTGCCATATAATTCCGGAACACGAATTTGGGGTTGACGGCATTCATTCGCCTTTGCCGCTCGTCCGGCGGGGTGTTGTCGATTGCCAGCCGGGCTGCATAGGATCGCAGCCAGTCGATCATTTTTTGTTTGTAGTCCGGCGGCAGTTCCGACGGCTTGTAGCAGGCCTGCACGATGCCTGTCGGCAACTCGCCATCGTTCGTTATTTCCGTGAATTCCGCAAGGTTTCGGAAGAAAATCGTCATGTCCGTTTCCGCCAATGGCAGGATTTTCAGCAACTCGGCAACGAGGTTTTCGTCGATTCTCGGATCGAAGGTTGCGAGCCCGAGCTTGGCGGCCATCATCGCTTGCCAGGCGGACTCGTAGTACCCGCTGTAGTCGTTCATGATTTCCTGTAAAGGATCCACATCGCCGATCAATGGGTAGATCGCATTGGCCAGGCTGACGAGGTTCCACTGGGCGATTGCAGGCTGATTGCCGAAGGCGTATCGCCGGCCGTGTGCGTCGGTGGTGTTGGGGGTCCAGGTCGGATCGTAGTCTTCGAGCCAGCCGTATGGGCCATAGTCGATAGTCAGGCCCAGGATCGACATGTTGTCGGTATTCATCACGCCGTGCACGAAGCCGACGCGCATCCAGTG
>DPYP01000443.1:0-3823 GCA_003545375.1 Lentisphaeria bacterium | reverse complement strand
GCCTCTGTCGACTTCATTGTCGAGCGCCTGAAGCAGTGGTGTTCCCAGTAGCTTCTGATCTCCCGTGACATAGATGTTGTCAGAAAAGACAATCCCCTCGACCTGTATCGTCCAAACTACTTCACGTTGTTCATTTTCAGGATCTCGATACGGTCCGGCTTGTGCACCGTGAAGACAATCACACCGGCACCTTTCTCGAAAGGCAAAGCCGGGTCGATCCGCCGCGCCCGATAGTGGGCCCGCGACGCATGGTCCAGCGCAACGATGAATGAATTCGGAAAAAACGCGATCAGGCTATACTCGGCACCGGTCCCAAGATCGTCGCGCAGCCGACGGTTGATCGACGACCAGTCCCGGTCCTCGCTGATTTGCACGACTCGCACATATTTGCGGTTGTAACGTCCTTCGAACAATGCCTTGATCGCTTCATGACTGCTGACCTCCACGACCGGCACGTCGCCATTGGCACCGATGACGGCGTACGGCTCCCGGGCCGCGTCGAGGCGACTCTGAGTGATCGTCAGGAAAAACACCCGAATGCCGTTGTGCGCCGCAATGTCCATGAAATCGGAAAACGCCGCACGGCGCAGTATGAAATCATAACTGGAAAAATCGAGCGGTTCCCGGATTGCGGAGTCCCCAGCATCACGCTGGGCCTGTTCCGCCTCGGCTTGTCGCCACGCTTCTGCTTCCCGGCATTTTCGTTCGCGTGCCTCTTTGGCGCGCTGCGCCTGCCGCTGCAATTCCAGCTCGACCTGCCGGGTACGCGCCTTTCGGAGTACCTCGAGCCGCCGGCGTTGCTCGGTTTCTCGTGCCGCCTGCAACTCCGCCTGGCGCGTCAGTTGGGCCCGACGCATCACGTTTTTCTCGGCCTGTGCCGCCTTTTCCAGTGCCATCTTTCTCAGGCGTGCCTCTTCAACCTTGGCGAGAGCCCGAGCTTGTACCTCTTCGGCCGTCTTCGCTGCCTCCTTGCGAGCGGCCTTGGCAGCGGCCAATGCCGCCTGATGCCGGGCATAGGCTTCGCGCCTGGCTGTGTCATCCGTGGTTGCCGGCTGTGGCACCGGCTCAACGGCAACGGGCGGCGGCCGGGGCGCAGGTTCGGTGGGCGGCGGCGGCTCCTGGCGCGGTGGCGGTTCAGGGGGTGATTGCAGGCGCGGCCCGGTTTGCGCTTCCGGCGGCGGCTGACGCTGCAGCGCCGCGATCCGCGCGACTTTCGGGCGCTCCTTCTTTGGCGGCGTCTCGAAAACTGTCACCTGCCAGTTCGCGGTCATCGGCCCACCACTGCCCGTGACCGTGAAAGTAATCTCGTACGTCCCCGCCAACGGCTGCGCCCAGGCAATCACACCGTCGCTGCGAAACTGAATGTCCGGTCTCGAGCAAGTCGGGCGCAGCAGCCGGCTGCCGGTGACTTTCGCGGTACCGGCAAAGGGCATCCCCGCCTGAATACGGTCGGGGAGGTTCAGTACAAGCCCGGGTGCCTTCGTCGGCAGACCAAACTCCGTTTGCGGATGCCGCAGGAGGTGGGCGACGAGCGATACCAGGAGTGCGAGGACAAGGAAGACAGCAGCAGCACGGAATGTCTGCGACCGCAGCACGTCACTGCCTCTGGATATCGCGCGACTCAACGACTACTGCGTACGCACCAGACTGCGGCTCGTAGGCGGCCAGACGCCAGCGGACGCGGCCGCGATTGACTACTGCGACCACGGTCGTGGTACGCAGGACAGCCCCCCACAACTCGCTGGGCAAGCGCAAACTCGCGGTTCTGCGGCGCTGCATGGCAGCACGACCGTTATCATTCAGCGCGATGGTGAACGGGTCTTCGGTATCAGCAGGCTCCGCACCAAGCTGGAGCAAGACACCGACATTGGCATCGGCCTGAGCCGGGTCATCCGGGAAGTCGTAGACATAATGCACCTGACTCAACAGTCCGCGCAGATACGCCTGGCGCGGCGTCCAGTTCCCGGGGCGGCCACGGCCGAAGACCTGTTGCCCGTTTGGCAAGCCGACGCTCACCTCGTCCTGCAGCTTCCCGATGGTGCGCGTCAGTGTAACCGGCTGATCCGGCGGTGGTTCAACTGCAGCAGTCGACCCCGGACTGTTCCCCGGCTCGATCGGCGGTGTTGGTCGAGGCTCGACGGCCGTCTGTTCGGCGGTAGTCGGTGGCGGCTTGATCATGGCAGGCGGACGTACCGGCTTGACCGGGTCTGCCGCGTGCGAATCTGCGGTGTCCGCAACAATGTCTTCCGGTTCCGGCGGGGCCTTGGCAGGTGTGTCACCGGCGACGAGAACCGACCAGATCTTCTCGTCGACGACAGTACGGCGATCGTCTTTTTTGCGGTGCAGTGTGAAGGCCACGTTGTAACTGCCCGGATGCGGCGATGGCCAGCGAATTTGAAAACTCTCGGGCTCGATTTCGAGATCGCCCTGACTGCTGCTGACGTCGATGGCGTAGTGCCTGGGGTTGACCACGATAAGCTTACCGACGAAGGGTGCACCGGCATCGATACCGTTCGGCAGCCCATCTACGGACAACGATGGTTGCTGCAGGCCGATAGTAACAAATATGACGCCGATGATCAGAACGATGACAGTGGCTACCGTGATGATGGATCGTCTCAGTTTCATGATTCACTCCGATTTCGGATTTTAAGAAGGCGCTCACGCGGAGAGCTTCGTGTTACGGGGTTTCTTCGTAGACCAGATGTACGTCGAGGCGCCGGGTCACAGTCGCATCATCGAGTTGCCAGGCGGAGAAGCTGGCGTCGAAAACATGCTGATAGAGCACCTCACCGGGTGCGTGCACAAACACCCGTATATCTTTCTCACTATCGACCAGACTGACGCGCCGGCGCAGCCCGGCTGCCAGGTCGACGGTATCGAGTCTTGCATGCTCGTCGTCGGCAAAGGTGAAATAGACGCCACTGCTGTCGTGGCGCACGTAGATACGGACATCGACGACATCGGCATCGGCGACGTCGGCGACATCGATGGTGGCGATCTGGTCCGGCGGATTGACGACCATCGAGTAGAGGTAGCTGACATAATTCATCAGCACAAAGACCAGCAGGATCATGGCGAACGAGAAGAACATCCAGAAGTCCTCGGTGCTCGAGGCACCGCGGACCGGTTTACCTTGTAAGCCGTCGAGCAGGTCGTCCGCGTAAATTTGTGGTTGTTCAATCATTGCCGGCAATCAGTTCAGGTGAGCCACCGTCGCTGCTGTAGTTTTCAGTTGAAACCGGCGCGCTCGCCGGTCGAGGTTCGGACTGACTGAGCAGGTCCTGCAGCACCGACCGCAGTTTGGCGACATCACCGCGTGTCTGGTCGATATGCATCTCGAGGGTGAAGTGATTGAACAGGTCGACACCGATCTTGAGGATCACGGCAGCGATCGTCGTGAACAAAGCCAGAGCGAAA
Source organism: Lentisphaeria bacterium (assembly GCA_003545375.1). Classification (GTDB taxonomy): domain Bacteria; phylum Verrucomicrobiota; class Lentisphaeria; order JABSQK01; family CAJWLW01; genus CAJWLW01. The sequence goes on along the minus strand of DPYP01000443.1, from coordinate 403 downwards.
TTCTGCATAAGCTGCTGCATGGTAGTGGCAAGCTCGGTGCCTTCGGTGAAGTCGGTGCCGAAGAAGGCATTGAACATGCCGATCAGGGTGCCGAGCAGACCGATCGCCGGCAGCAGCGCCGCCAGGAACCGGGCGGAAGCCGAAACGTTGAGGATCTGCAGCAAGCGGTATGACTCTTCGGTGCCCTGCAGCAGCGACGGCGACAACGGGGTCCGGCAGTCGCGGCCGCCGAAACGCACGAGATACTGGTAAAACAGGTTGTCCTCGGCCGTCTCGTCATCGGCAAAAAAGCGGCTGCGGATCTGTGCCGATGCCATGCCATGGTGTACCAGTTGCCAGAGACTGCTGCGAGTCTCATTATCGAGAAGATAAGCAAGATCGAAGGGGCAGGCGGCGCGACCAA
>DPYP01000506.1:0-5722 GCA_003545375.1 Lentisphaeria bacterium | reverse complement strand
ATATCCGGGCCGGCTCGGCCCGCCAGTTTGTGCGGAATTATCCAAAACGACTTGTTCATCTGCACATTCCGGAACTCCACGCGTGCATGGGCATCCGCCGGTTGTGTTAGGTTTCTGGATTGGGTTGCAACTGTTGTGAATGGGAACGATAATGCAACGTGGCATGCAATACCGAGCAAAGGATGAATGTTGCCAATGGCATTAATTGATGATCCCGACTGGGGTGGCGGATTCATCGCGGACTGGCTGTTGTGCGGTCCGTTCTATTACGGTTACAGCGATCGTCCGGCGAACGGAACGCTCCCGCACGATGACGACTATCTCCGGCATCCCAAAGGCGAAGGCAATGTGCGGCCGGTGGCCGGCGACACGGTGACGACGTCAGAGGGCACCTGGCGCTGGGAGGCCAGGCACAGCGCGGCCATCAGAATGAACGTCACCCAGGAGCTGGGGCCAGGCCCGTTTCTCGGCCGCCATCTGATCATGTTCGCCGCAACGTATGTGGTGTTCGACAAGGCCTGCACCGGCTTGCTATGGCTGGGCACCAGCGACGGGTACCGCCTGTACGTGAACGGTCGCGAGCTGCACGACATCCAGCTGATGAACCGGATCACCGCCCCGGATCAGAACGTCTACAAGATCAGGTGGCGGCGCGGCAGGAACCTGATCATGCTGCGGCTACGCAGCAATCGCGGCGGCTGTGAATTGATCGCACGCCTGACGGATGAGCACAGGGTGCCGCTGAAACCGCGGATCGAATTGCTGCGGCAGCCGACCTATCAGCCCGCACCAGGGTCGCTGCAATCGGGACCCGGTTGCAGGGTGCTGCACGATGCACCGACACCGGGAGACTGGGTGCCGATACCTGTCAGCTCGTTTCGGGGCGGCAGTCGCCCAGCTTCCGGCTTCTCCGGGCTCTTGTCGTCAGCGCAGTCAGTGTTGCTGAAAAGCGGCGAGACAGCCCATGCCACTTTTGACCTGGCGGGCAGCGTCTCGGGTAAGACACTTCTGGTTTTCGAGGCGCTGAATACCAACGCCGTCTTGAGCATCATTATCAACGATAGGGCAATCTGGGAGGGAACGCCGCCGCAGGTGCCCGCCGGGGTGCCGAGAAAGGCGTTCGGGCATCGCATTTTCCTGCGCTCTCACGTTGTCCTGCCCACGGGAACACTGTCCGATGGCGCAAACACCGTCCAACTTAATATCAGCGGCCAGGGCAGTGGCGCCTGGCTTGCCTTTCGAAACCTTGCGGTACTGGCCGCGGAATCGCAGGATTCACACGCGGGATGGTCGGCCGTACGTTTTGCCGGTGAACGCTTCGGCACCGTCGCGCGGCCTCGCTGGAAACCGGACGCCGGCGACTGGCCGCAGGTTGGCGGGCACTGTTTCGTCAGCGCGAAGTATTTGGCTGAGATCCCCGCTTCCGGTGAAATACAGGCGTGGTTCAGGCTCCCGCGGCTCAATCGAAGAACGCCCCTTGAATTTGCGCTCGAGCTGCGGCCGTTGCAGTATTGCTGGCCATGGATCGGCAACGACCCGCGGGACGGGCGCTCCGACTTGCCGTCGCCATACGCCATCGAAATAAATGGCGTGCGCGTGAACGCCGTCCGGCGGCCGGCACTGAATGTCCAACAGGGTATTTACGCCCAGCTGACGTTGCCGGTTCCCGCCGAGGCGGTGCGCCCGGGTTTGAATGAATTATTGATCCGGGTGATCGACCCCGCCGGTGCTTCTGTGTTCGCTTCCGGATCAGGACAAGTGCCGTGGCAACCCGGATCGATCGCAGTCGGGCGACCGTTTATCGAAGAAGTCGTTGTTCGCTGGCGCGCGCGGCCGATCGTGCCCGGCGTACCGCGGGTGGCGCATGTCGATCGGCCATTCGAAGTCGGCATCGACATGCCCGAGGGTGATCGCTTGATTTCAATGGCGTTGCCGGCCGGATTGGTTTGTCTCAACAAAATCCCTGCCGCTGTGGGACCAGGCGAGTCAACCCTGCAATTCAATGCAACGAGACCGGCAGCATCGGGCCACGCTACGATCCGCTTCAGCAACCGAACTCTAAAGATCCGGATGCCGCGCATCGTGGACGGGGTGGACCCGAATGCGATGAACTTCATGGTGGTCACAGCGCTGGACGCGCCGGCGGATGACCTCGACGGACATGCGCGCATGATCACTGCCATCAAGCGCGATGAATTGGGCAATACCGTGCATTTCCGCAACCGCATGCCGGCAGCCGCTCCGGCCGCGACCATGCGTCGGGTGATCCGTCTGCACTGCGATGCCGATTTGTATCTCTCCTGGTCCTGGGGCCCCTTCTTGGAGGGGCCTGCCAACAAATACACGGTGGCGGACGTGCAGCGCTGGGGCGGCCGGCACATAGTCGCAACCGGCTCGGCCCGTGAGGAACCGCCGATTGCCCGGCACGCCAACCTGTTGGAGCTGCACAACGCATACCTGACGTATCTGCTGGACTTCTACGGGAGCCATCCGGGATTTGCCTGTCATTCCAGCCAGGCCTGGTCTCGCTACAGCGCAGCGGCGGGCGCAAGTGTCATCTGGGTACAGGAAGGGTACTGCAATCTCGAGTGGCAACAGGGCAGCATGCGCGGGGCCGCCCGGTCATACGAGCTGCCCATGGGCGTCTCCAACTGCGATGATTGTGCGGTGTTGTACTGGGACGACGAACGGGCGCTCCGAATCGCATCGCTCCACAACTGGATCGCCTACCTCTCGGGCTGCACCTGGTTCATGCCGGAAATCAGTGGTCGGTACATGCGGGGCCGCGCGCTGCCGGGCCACGGCGGTTACCTGGCGGATCCGGTGGACCGGGCACGGTTCGAGATCGAGGCGAACTTCTACGACTTTATTCGCACGCGATCCCGTCCCGGGCTGCCGTTGGCGCCGCTTGGCATCGTTCAAGGCCGCCTCGATGGCTGGGACGGTTTTGCCGAGTGGCAGCCTGGCCCCGACGAGAACGGCTACCAGCAGGGCTTCTACGAACCCGGCCGCAATCTCTGGCGTTCAACCCGCACGGAAGTACTCGATCGGCGAACGTCACATTGGCCATACGGCATCGCCGAGTCCGGCTGGCGCTATCTGGACGTGGTCATGCCGCGCATCGGGTTTGGCACGAGCTACCCCGCGGAACATCCGCAAAGCGAGCGGCACTGGTTCTGCGGGACGCCGTACGGCAAGGTCGATCTGGTCCCCGGCGATCTGATTGATGCCGGGAAATGGCAGGCCTATCGCGCCTTGATTTTCTTTGGCTGGAACAGTGCGACAGATGAACAATACGATGCCCTGCGCACCTATGTCGAGAATGGTGGCATCCTGTTGATGGCAACACCGCAGTTGACGACGTCCGTGGTGCATGGCGTCACGTCGCCGCTGGTAAAGCGGGGCAACTGGCGTGACCTGTTCGGGGTACAGGTTTCCGGCAAAACGAAAGCACTCGGCACCCGGGCCGTACGGACCCGGCAAGGGGCGTCGCTGCTCAAACGGCGGGGGTACCCGCTCGACAATCATTGGCGAAACCCGTTGCGAGCGCCGCGAATCCGGTTGACAGACGATGCTGTTGTTCTGGCACGGACGAATGACCATACACCACTCCTCGTGGAGCGAAAACTGGGACGGGGGCGAGCGATTCTCCTGACAGCCTGGAATTTTCCCGGCGAAGAGGCGTTTGAAGAGTTGTATCGCGACCTGATCGCTTCGATCGCTGCCGAGGTCGCGCCTCCAGTCCGCATCGAGCCGGCCGACTATGTGAATCACGGCGTCTTTGTGACCGGCGATGGCGAGCCGGGCCGTGATTTCACCGCCATCTTTTTTACCGACACACGATGGTGGGAAATGGCGACAAACGAACTGGACGTCACAGTTTGGCTTGACGGAAACGGGTTCCCATTGCGCGTGCCACCGGCGACGATCCGGTCGGTTGCCTGGCATGGTAAACTTGCGGTGACCGCCGAGGACCCGATGATTTATGTTGCGGCAATCGACGCCGATCCCGATGGGCGTATCCGAATCAAGGCGCAAGGCAGCGGCCGTTCACGCATGACCATCTTTTTTCTGGCCGGCCGTCCTGAGCAAATACGTGTACACAGCCGGACTGTACCTTTTGACTGGGATGCAGGGACTCGTGTTGCGAGCATCGACGTGAAATGGCGCGGCGAGAATGTGATTGAGGTATTTCTGGCGGCGGATTGAGACGCGGGACGGGATCGACCCGGAAACGCTTTCTTACGCGGCGCCGTTGTCGGCGACAAAAATGTTGCTCGCGACGAGTCGGCTGATGCTGTGCTGCTGGTTGGCGACGTTCAGGGTCAGTGGGCCGTCGAAAGGCTCTATTTGTTCCACCGTCACTTCGGTATTCAGGCCAATGCCGAGGCCAGTGAGGTAGCGCAGCATCTCGGGATCGTGATCGTTGACCTCGACGACGGTGGAACTGTTCCCGGGGGTGAGTTCCAACAATGTCATTTTCGGTTTTGTCGAAAGTTCACCAGCGGCGCTCGGAATGGGGGCGCCGTGGGGATCAAAGTTCGGATGGCCAAGGGCCTTGTCGATCCGCTTCTCGAGGTCCTCCGACAGCACGTGTTCCCATTTGTCCGCCTCTTTGTGCACCTGGTCCCAGGGCACGCCAAGCGCTTCCTTCAGGTACAGTTCCACCAGGCGATGATGGCGAATGACCTCAAGAGCGATCTTGTGGCCCGGTTCCGTGAGCTTGACGCCATGGTACGGGCGGTAGGTTACGAGGTTCCGCTGCGCAAGCTTTTTAACCATCGCCGTAATCGATGCCGGCGACACGTCCATCAGCTTTGCCAGCATCGACGTGGACACCTTGCTTTCGGCCTGCTGCGCTTTGTAGATCGCTTTCAAATAATCTTCGATTGCTTCAGAAGGCATGGTCGTTTTTCGCTGTTCGTTTACCCTGCGCAGGTGGTAAAAATCGCCCCGGTTCAGACGGCGTCTCGGCAGACCTGTCTCGCTCAACCCCTGAGCCAAGGTAAACCCCCATAGTTGGCATATCAACCAAGGAAATCTTCACCGGTGATCCTGCCGGGGAGCACGGTTCGATCGACGGTCTTGCGAATCACAACCTGTCGCGGTTCGCACTGCCTGGAGCGAGATGGTCGCCTGTCTAACAAGGGGTGACCACGCCGCCTGGCGTTGGCTCTGTCTGCTATCTCGATTTTACTGAATTCAGAATTCCTGATTGGAATGAGCAGGTCCCCGACTGACAGTCTGCTGGTCCCATTTTTGATCGGATACCACTAAAATGCCTTTCATCAAAACTGGATGCAAGGAACAGATATATTCAAACAGCCCTTCATCCACCACCACGAATTCCAAAACGGCTGATTCACCTTCTTTGATGATCGGCGTTTCCAAACCCAACGCTTCGAGCACCAGGTCATGGCGCATGCCGGGATCCTCATTGCGTAATATCAGGCGTATCTTGGTGCCCGGTCTGACATATATGGTCGGATTCGTTTGATTGAACTTCATATCCTTGGCGACCACGATGACAGTTACGACAGCTTCTGACCGTTTAAGGCTGCCTGCCAAAAGTGGAAGCAGGGCAGCAACGACTGCCGTTGTGATCAGTGCCTTCAATAGATGAGTTTTGACGATCTTCATGATACCCCAGCCTTGTGAATTAGATGAGTAACCCCGTTACGAACATGATTGCAATGCCGGCAAAAATGCCGATGAAATTTTC
>DPYP01000004.1:0-6687 GCA_003545375.1 Lentisphaeria bacterium | reverse complement strand
CCCGGGCGAACGCTGCCTGCCCAGTGAGTTCATCCGCAAGGCCCGATGGTCGCCGCGACTGCGTGTGGTACAGGATTCGACGGGCGCTTCGAGCCGCTACGCCGGATTGCTGATCAACTCGCTGGCGCTGGCACGCGTGCTTAAACGCGAAGGCAGCGAAGAAGAAACCCACATCGGCATCCTGCTGCCGCCGAGTGTCGGCGCCGTCAAAGTAGCGCTTGGCGTGATGATCGCCGATCGGATTCCGGTGTTCCTCAATTACACCGCTTCGGCCGACGCCATTGAACACGCCATCGAGAAATGCGCCATCCGCAGACTATACACAAGCGCCGAGATGATCGAAAAATTGCCTGCCAAGTTTCCGCAGCTTCTCGAAGTCGAAGACGTTGCCAGCCGCGTCACAATCGGCGATAAGCTTGCTGCAACTGTGATGGCAATCACGCCGTTCCGCTGGCTCGAACGCCGCTGGTATCCGACGCACGCCGACTCGACACACAACCCGGCGACCGTCCTGTTTTCCAGCGGTTCGACGGGCATACCGAAAGGCGTCGTGCTGTCGCACAACAACCTGTATTCCAACATGAACACCGCAGTGCGCATGCTGGACGTGCAGGGCGACGATGTGTTCCTCGGGGTCCTGCCGTTCTTTCATTCCTTCGGTTTTCTCATGACCCTGTGGGTACCGCTATGCTGGGGTGTTCCGGTTGTTTATCACAACAACCCTGTAGACGCCGCGCGCATCGGCGAGCTGTGTGAAAACAAAGGTGTCTCGCTGATCATGGCGACGCCAACGTTTCTGCAGGCGTACATCCGCAAATGCACACCCGAACAGTTTCATCGCCTCCGCCTGGTCATTACCGGCGCCGAGAAACTGCGCGCCAACGTACGCGACCATTTTGCAGAGAAATTCGGCATCGTGCCGATCGAGGGCTATGGCTGCACCGAGTTGTCACCGATCGTTTCCGTGAACATGCCGAAGTCGGTCACCGACCTGGGCACGGCCGACGGCAAAAGCGGGTCCGTCGGGCAGGCGATTCCCGGCGTCACCGTCAAGGTGGTCGATCCGCAAACCGGCGAGATCCTCAACGAGGGCGAGGAAGGCCTGCTGCTGGTGAAGGGCCCGAACGTCATGCTCGGGTACCTGGACGACCCGGAACGCACCGCCGAGGTGCTGCAGGACGGCTGGTACAACACCGGCGATATCGTCCGGATCGACTGCGACGGCTATATCACCATCACCGGTCGTCGGTCGAGGTTCAGCAAAATCGGTGGTGAGATGGTGCCGCACGGAGCCGTTGAAGATGCCATCCACGAGGTGCTCGGCGTGACGGACGACCGCGTCGTCGTCACTGGGGTGACAGATGCGAAACGCGGTGAGAAAATAGTCGTGCTGCATTTACCGCTGGAGCAGGAACCGCCCGACATTCTCGCGGCCCTGCGCCAGCGCGATCTGCCAAACCTGTGGCTGCCGAAGCCGGTTGAATTCTACGCGATCAGCGAGATCCCGGTCCTCGGCTCCGGCAAGCTCGACCTGGCTGCCGTCCGCGAGCTGGCAACGGAACTGGCAGGCGGATAAAGGCTATGACGCGTCCTGCTACAACCGCCCAATATTGCAACTAGGTTCGACCGCTTCGCGGGTGGCGGGCAGGCACAGGTTCCAGACCAGATGCCAGAGGCAGCGCAGGTCACTGAGGATCACCAGCAGACATGGAATGATTATCAGCGTGCCGACCGTCGCGAAGGCAACGCCGAAGGCGATGGAGATGGCCATCGGGATCAGCAACTGGGCCTGCAGGCTCTTCTCCAGAATCATCGGGAACAGTCCGGCAAACGTCGTCAGCGAGGTCAGCACGATGGCACGGAACCTCCGCATGCCGGCCTCGACGATCGCTTCAAACAGAGGCAGCCCCCGGGCCAGACGGTCGTTGACCGCGACAATCAGGAGAATAGCATCGTTGACAACGACACCGGTCAGTGCGACGATACCGAAGAAGCTCATCATCGACATCGGTATGCCATAGATCTTGTGGCCGATTATGGCACCGACGACGCCGAACGGAATGGAAAACATGATGATCAGCGGCTGCACGTACGACTTGAAAATCGTCGCCATGATCATGTAGATCACCAGCAGTCCGACCATCCCGCTTTTGCGCACCGAGTCGATCGAGCGCATGCGGTCTTCCGATTCGGTGCCTCGCTTGGCGGTTATGTTGTACTTGCGTGACAGCTCCGGCAGAAATTTTTCGAGCAGACTGTTCTCGATGTCTTTCTCCTTGACACCCTCGGCAGTATCGGCGGTGACGCTGAATTTACGCTGGCCCTTCTCCCGGCGAATGGTTGAAAGGCCGGTTGCGTATTCGACATCAGCAACATAGTCGAGCGGCACTTCCGTTCCATCGGGCGCCCGGATGCGCAGCCGTCGGATCTGTTCCAGCGTCCGGCGTTCGGCGAGTGGATAACGGACCATGATCTTGACCTCGTCGGCACCGCGCTGTACGCGAGATATTTCCTCGCCGTAGAAGCCGGCGCGGATCTGCCTGGCGATATCCTGGAGCGCGACGCCGGTAGACGGCGCCGCAGGCTTGAGGCGCAGGCGAATTTCCTTCTTGCCCGGCTTGTAGTCGGTATTGATCTGGGTCACGCCCTTGTAAGTGGCAAGCTCGTCCATGATCTCACCGACAGCATGCACGAGGTCCTCCTCATTGGAGCCGAGCACGTCGAGTTGAATATCGCCGCCGGGCGGGCCGCCGGCATAGCCCTTGAACTTGAGAACAACGGCCCCATTTATCGGTCCCGTCTGCCGGCGCCATTGATCGACAATCTCGCCGAATGGAATGCCACGCTTCTCGGTCGGCATCAACTCGATGAAAACCTCACCGATATGATCCACCTTCTTCGGCCTGCTGTCTTCGAAGCCGAGGGTTCCGCCGATCACGGCGTAAACCGTCACCCCGAGGGGCCCGTCGAGGCGCTTCGCATAATACGCTTCGGTCGCCTGCCAACCGGCATTTATCGCCCGGGCCGCCTCTTCCGTGGCGGCGATCGGGGTACCGCCGGAAAATTCGAATTCGGCCTGGATCCAGTCGGTGTCGGCTTCGGGGAAAAAAATGGATTTCACGATGCCGCTCGTGACCATCGAAGCAGTCAAGGCAATCACGACCAGACCGCTGGCGAATGTGGCGTAGCGCCAGCGCAGCAGGATCCCCAGAAGCGGGCAGTAGATTCGCTGGATCATGAAGCGCAGGCCAAAACCGGTGAACCGTCGCAACTGGCCGATGGGATTGTACGGCTGCACTCTCCTGGTCTGGCCGTTACGCGGCAGCGGCAGATGCCGCAGGTGCACGGGCAGGATAATGAGCGCCTCGAACAGGGAAATGATCAGCGCCGCAATGATCGGCCCCGGCATGACAGCGATGAATTTGCCGATCGTACTGCTGACGAACAGCAGCGGCATGAACGCGACGATACTCGTCAGCACAGCCGTCATTACCGGCCAGAACACCTCGCGGGTGCCCTCGAGAACCGCCGTGAAGGCTTCGTCGCCGTTCTCGCGTCGGGCGTATATGGATTCGCCGACAACAATCGCATCGTCGACGATGATGCCCAGCACCATGATCAGGCCGAAAAGGCTGATCATGTTGATCGACTGCCCGGTCATCGCCATCAGCCCAAAGGCGCCGCAAATCGAGATGACCAGCCCGAGCGTCACCCAGAAACAGAGCCGCAGCTCGAGGAACAGCCAGAGCGCCAGAAACACCAGCACCAGACCGATCGCGCCGTTGCGCTGCAGCAAATCGATACGGCCCTGGACCAGGCGCGATATATCGAGCCAGGTCGACAGGTTGACCGTAGCCGGCATCGTCTCGCGCTTGGTGGCGACGTATTTGTGCACCGCCTCGGCAATGCGGATCGTGTCTTCCGCCTTCGCCTTGAGCACTGCCAGGTTGACGGAGCGTTTGCCGTTGTACAACGCGTACACCGCCGACTGTTCATCGAAGGTGTCACGGAGAATGGCGACGTCACGCAGAAACACCCGGTCGCCGTCGGCATCGGCGCGCAGCACCAGGTCATTAAACTCGCTCGCGAAATAGCGACGGCCGATGATGCGGATATTGAAATCCTCGGTAGCGGTCCGTAACACGCCACCCGGCAAGTTGTCGCTGTTGCGGCGAACTGCGGCTGCGACCTCATCGAAGGTCATCCGGTGTTCCTGCAGCCGCTCCTCGGAGATTTCGATGTCGACCTGATAGTCGCGCGTACCGCTGATGTTGACGCGGCTGATGCCCGGCAGGAGCAGCAGCTCGTCATGGATTTCACGGCCCAGCTCCTTGAGATCACGCTCCGGAACATCACCCCAGATGGCGACATTGATCACTGCGTCGTCGAAGGAGAAGGTGTCGATGATCGGCCGCTCGGAGTGCTCCGGAAATATGTCGATGGCATCGACCGCGTTTTCGATCTTGGTGCGCAGTTTGTCCTTGTCGGCGTTCTCGGTGATTTCGATGATCGCCTGCCCGGCGTTCTCCTGGGCAACGGTGATCACCCGCTTGATACCGGAGATTCCTTCAAGCGAATCCTCGAGCGGCCGGCATATCGATTCCTCGACCTCGGCGGGGTCCGCGCCGGGATAGGGAACATTGATGCTGATAAAGTCCAGCTCGAACTGCGGGAAGCTCTCGCGAACCATGCTGAACAAACCCACGAGCCCGCAGACCAGGATCATGATCATCAGGATATTCGCGAACACCGGATTGAGCAGGACAGTGCGCAGGAACGAATGTTTGTCGGTACTGTCGGCCATACAGATTACATCGCAGGATCTGACTTCGTGTCATCGTACACATCGCTGACCGGGTCGGTCGGGGGCAGAGCAACCTGCTCGCCGTCGCGCTGGCGGATGCGCACCGCCAATCCGTCGACCGGTGCACGCAGCCGGTTGACCACAACCTGGTCACCCGGTGCCAACCCGTCACCGACAATCAACTCCTCGCCGATTTCTCTGACCACATGCACGCGACGTGCCTCAAGCTTGTCATCGACGACGATGAACACCCGATCGCTCTCGGTCAGGGCGGAGCGCGGGATGCGATAGGCGTCAGGAACCTGCTTACCGCGAATTTCGACGGCGCAAAACATGCCGGGAATCAACGGATACGCTGCAGTTCCCTTGGCTGGATCCGGCCGGATGACGACCGTCAGTGTCCGCGAACGGTCGTCGAACTGCTTGACGCGTACTACGGTGCCGGACCACGCGTCGCCGGCATCGCCTTCGAGCCAGGCAATGGTTGCCGGCACTTCCTCGATCAGGCCAAACCAACCGGCTGGCACCGAGGTGTCCGCCCCCGGGCGGAAATGCATCCATTCATTGACGTCCCGGGCATTGAGCGAAACTGCAATCTCCAGATCGTTGTCATTGGCCAGCGACAGCAGTGTCGCCCCAATCTGAACAACGTCGTTCGCTTCCACCGCAACACGCTCGACGCGGCCGGAAAACGGAGCCTTGATCGTGCACCGCGCGATCGCCAGTTCATCGACAGCAACGCGTCGTTCCTGCCGGGAAAGCCCCGCCTCCAACGCCGCGATCCGATGCGGAATAGCGGCGAGCGACTGCTGTAATTGCGCCATGCGTTCCCGGTCCTGGACGACGGCGCGTTCAGCCCGGTCGACACTCGAGCGATTTCCGATTTGCTTCTCGGTCAGCAGCTTCCCAAGCCGCTCGAATTCGGCCTCGCTCAAGGCAGTGCTTTGTTGCGCCAACTCCAGGCGGGTCGCTGTTGTCTTGGTCTCGGTATTGAGCAGCGCGATCTCGGCCTGCAGCCGGCCGCGATCCGCTTGGTTGACGTCACGCGACAGCTCGTAATCTGTGGTATCCAGACGCAACAGAACTTCGTCGCGGCCGATGACTTCGCCCGGTTCCAGGCGCTCGTGCAATTCGATGACGCGACCGCCGACCTGGGGCCGGATGGCGGTGCGGGTCGCGGTTTCGACCGTGCCGTGACCGTACAGAATGATCGTCTCGGTCTGCGGCTCACAGGTCACGACTTCCACCGTCGGCACCCGGGCAACGACTACCACCTGCGCCGGCGCCTTCTTCTTGGCCATGATCGCCCGCACGCCAAACCAACCGGCACCGAGGATAACGACAACGACAACGAGGCGCCAGATCAGCAATCCGACCGGCGGGCGGCTAAGCGGCGCAGTAGCGCCGGATACATCGGGCCTAGTAGTACTGGGTTCCGACGAAGTACTCACTGGAGACTCCTCGGGGCAAAGGGGTGAATCACAGTCATGACTATAGGATAAATGCCCACTGGTTTCAACGCCAATCCAGACGATTACGTAGCTGCGAAAAAACTCGAATCCGAAGGCAGCGGAAATTTGGTTCTCGGACTTTTCGAGGCGAGCACCTCGTGCTCAACAAAAGCCAGGGAATAATGACGGTTAGAAAAGCATAGTCAGTTCGGGGATCTGCAGATCATGAAGCAGGCGATCATTGGTTCAACGAAAGCCGCATGTGTTGAGGGGTACTTCAGGACCTGTTGATGGTGAGCAGCTTCTTTGCCGGGGCTGGTTCTCCGCCGAGTCTGAGCATTCCGCGGCGGCGCGACCTGGTCAAATCTGTCGCGGCTGAAACACGAAGCGCCCAGTCAATGATCGTGGCCCTCGGATTCGTGACCCTCGGAT
>DPYP01000550.1:0-6098 GCA_003545375.1 Lentisphaeria bacterium | reverse complement strand
CGTCAATCCCGGCGCACCGCTCAATGCCAATGTTTGTCCCCACTCGTATTCGGGATTTGCCGATTGTGTCGAGATGATCGCCGATCAGGTGCAGGCCGTCTACGACGACAAGTCCTAAGGGACGGCACCAGTTGAGCGTTTGCAGAAAGCGCAGAGCTCCGGCTCCGCGCTTTCTGTGTTTTCAGGGCACCGGAGAAAACAAGGCGGCACCCTCGACGGATTTCCACAAGTCCCCCATCGGAAGTGCACTGTGCGCGCCCCTGGCCGCGTCTGTAGGTATGCCATTGACATCAGAAGAATTGAAAGCGCGGTGGCGTATTCAACAGACTCACGCCGACCGGGAATTCGGCATCGCCGATCCGAGTGACAACAGTCAAGCTCAACGGCACGGCTTGTCCGCGTCCGCTATAGTGCCTGCTTGGCGCAGAGGTGGAAACGGACGCCCGGCAATGAGCCGCTGTCCGGCAGTGTGTGGTGAGCCAATAGGTGGTTCACGGGGCGCACTGTAGGTGCCGTGCAGGTGGCGGGACGCAAGGAATCGATTTGACAAAAAAAATGCGGGTGAAATATTTCAACCTGCAAGGTTTAGCGGTGGATTCTTTCATATTCAAAGAATGAGGGCGATATGAGCCGGGAACGTTCAGAAGGGAAAACGGGCATTGGGGGAAGCAGGCGGGTAGGTTCGGCGCTTTTCGAAAAAAACATCATTTCGGTGGAATACGTGAAATTGAAACTTCTCGTCGCGTTATTCGCCGCTATTTATCTCAGCGTCCCCCATCTCTCGCATGCAGCTCCTGTCGACGAGCTTCTCGACGTGCCGGTGCGGGTGGTCGGCCCGGACGGCAACGACGTGCCGGGCGCCGAGCTGCTCTTCAGAGGGGACAACCTGGGCGTGACAAGCGNNGAGGTGGAAACGGACGCCCGGCAATGAGTCGCTGTCCGTCGGTGAACGCCTCCGGGCTGCCGAGCAGTCGCTCGATGAGCTCGTTTCGCCAATACGTAATCCTGTCTGCCCCTTCCGGTCGATGGGACAGGTCATGCAACTCGTGGGGGTCATCCGGCAGCCGGAATAATTGCTCTCTACCATCGACCGCGAACCGGATGTACTTCTCCTTCCCATCCGTCAGTGTGTGGTGAGCCAATGGGTGGTTCACGGGGGCGACCTGTAGGTGCAGGTGGCGGGAACGCAAAAAAAGAGACTTGATAAAAAAAGCACGGGGTGAAATCTTCCAACCTGCAAGGTTTGGCGGTGGGTTCTGTCATATTCAAGGAGTGAGGTCGATATGAGCCGGGAGCGTGAGGAAGGAAAAAAGCGGGCATTGGGGGGAGGGACAGGCGGGTAGGTTCAGCGCTTTTCGAAATCAACATCTTTCGGTGGAATCCGTGAAATTGGAACTTCTCGTCGCGTTATTCGCCGCTATTTCTCTCAGCGTCCCCCATCTCTCGCATGCGGCTTCCTGTCGACGACCTTCTCGACGTGTCGGTGCGGGTGGTCGGCCCGGGCGGCAACGACGTGCCGGGCGCCGAGTTCCTTTTCAGAGGAGACAACCTGGGCGTGACAAGCGATAAATGGATCTCCGCGCCCGGACGATGCATCTGGTCAACCGCGACGGATTCCTTGTCAATGCACGGGGCCCGGTCTCGGGCGCCCAGCGATACTTGGATTTCGCAGCGCGGTTCCCAATTCGTACCCAAATTCACCGGCCAGAACCCAGCGATACGAATCGAAGAGGTGTTAATCGGAACAACGATTCACAAGCAGGAGCGAGACGCTGTGCATAGGCAAAACAGTCTGGATCGATACACGTCCTCCGGCAGGTGTCAGCTCTCGATCCGCCTCGTATTTCTCCAGACCCTCACGCGAACGCATCGCCGCGACTTGTTCATCGGTGGGCCAGTCTGGACATTCCAATTCCTCCCATACCGTGTGGGCGTTCGAGTGGCGCTCATCAATGCGATAGTGGGAGATGCGCACCCGCACCCAGTCCTCCAGACCGCGGATGATCACATCGACCGGCCGGTCGCCAATGGCATCGCATCGGTAAACCTGAGACCACACCAGAACCTGCACGCAGTCACCATCACGGGCGGCCAGAACGTCGACCTGCGGGCGCGGGAGAATTCGTCGTTCCTGCGGCAGGTCGTCGAGGGTCTCGGTTTCCGTCGGACAACGTCCGCCCTCGATGCCCGCCTCCTGGCCCGCAGAGATATCCAGTTCGGTATCGTCCGTCACCGCGGCCAGGCGTTTCTTCCCCAGGCGTGAAAGCATTTCAAACCCGTTAAAGACCGGCTTACGGATGCCCATGGGATCGAACAGGGCGCGGTGGCCTTCGAAGCACCGGCTGCCGTGGAAGAAGAACGCCCACGTCCCGATGTGGGTCAGATTGATGCCCAATCGCTGCTTGAGATCGAGCATTTCCTTGACCATCCGGATCAGGAAAACGGGGTAGTAACTGGTGTCACGAAACCTGTAGTCCGAACTGTCGTGGATGCCGTAGATCGTGCCAAAGTCAATATCCCACTCATTGCAGATCCACGGCAAGCTGTGGAACTCAGGATACTTGCGGAGCACGTTGTCATAAGCAAGAAGTCTTCTTCGCACGAGCAGGTCGAAATCCGGCATCGGCACGCACGCGCCTGGTTGGACAGATGGCCCACTCGGCCCCAGTTGGACGGGCTGTATACCCGTGGCTTTGCCGTGCATCGACACGAAGTCCAGCTGTCTTCCCTTTTTTCCGGTGACGTGGTCGATGCCGTGTTTACACTGTTCTAAAAAAAACTCGAGAAATTCGGTGCTCTTGTCGCACTCAGGTCCACCCAAACGCAAGTTTTCGTCAGCGGCGCGAATCCCGGCAGCGGCATGATCGAACAGTTTAAGGTATTCCTCCTGCCGACGTTGGGGCGTGTCCCGGGCCTCATCCGGATCGCAACTGAAGGCCATCCTTTCGTCCGGCTCGTTCCATGGGGCAAAGAACCACGTGCGGATTTCCTCTTTGCCGTAGCGCTCGAGCAGATGCTCGGCAAAACGGAAATTCAGTTCCTGCCAGCGGCGATAGTCCTTCGGAGGATAACGCCAGCTGTGGAATAGCCCGGTCTCGCTATGCGCGGAAAGATCATGCGGCATGAACCCGAGCACGACCATCGGCTTGCAGCCGTACTCCACGAGGGTGTCGTAGAGGCGATCCGTGATGCTCCAGTCATAGTGGGCGCGACCGGCGGCATCTTCGGTATAGCAGTTTGTCGTTCCCCATCCCGAGTAGCTGCGTCGGTTACCCGAGGAAAACGACCCCATCACACGGACATAAAACGCGTCCTCACCGAGCTCCTGCATTGCCCGCAAGACTTGCTTGCCGATAGGCGTGTAAGTCCAGTTGATCTCGTTGTATCCGATGCAACGCCAGATACGGTCCAGTGGGCCCGTCTCGCTTTGCGCGTCGATCGAAATGGTCACCGACGATGGCTCTTGCGCTGTCATCGACTGAGTAACCGCCTGTTCGCTTCTGTTACTGATAGGGAATTGCTTTCGGGAACTCTTGAACGATACTGCGAGGCCTGGTGGAATGCGAGTCGAGACCAGGGCTTCGCGCATTGTTTACGGCGTGTAAGCAGTGTGGGAGGCGTAGCCGAGTATTATCGCCCGGTGCGATATCGCACTCGCTCCCATCATTCATCTCTACCGGGCTGCAGCTCGTACACGTGCGACTCAAAAGGCGTAAACACGTCGACAAGCCGCTGTCTTTCTTGAAAGCCTCGCCAGCAGGGCGGATATAGGCTTCCTGCAGTTTGCGGCGCGGTACTCAACGCCCGGAAGCACCTTGAAGTCAGGAGAGTCAAGTGCGTCAAAATTCGGGAACTTACCATAGGTGAGCTTAGCACAATGCTCGGTGAGATAGAGAAAATCGTAGCCGGCGTCTCGATAGCGGGCAACGGTTTCTTCAGCGGAATAGGTGCCATCGGAAAAGGTGGAGTGGCAATGACAGTTGCCGCGCAACCGAAGACGCCCACCACCGAACAAAGACCTTGGGGCTGGAACTGCGGTACCGTGTTTCTTTGTTGGGATGATCAATAGGGAGCAAACGCGGGTCGCGACTGGTGGTGAAGCAATTGGCTATGATAGCGCGCAACCGGGCACAACCGCGGCCGTACGCAGAAACGCCCGTCTACCGATTCGGCAGACGGGCGTTGAATTACGAGCGCAGTTTCGCCGACACTTACGGCAGGATCTGCGACAAAAGTTGCGAGGCGCAACCCGCAGTGTCACCGTCGCACAGGTCGGCACCCGAGATAGCCTCGGCAATCGCAGCGGCGGCGCTGTCCTCAAGTTGTGCAACGCTGCTTGGCGGCGTAGAGACCAGGCTGGCGCAGAGGCTATCGAAAGCTGCCGATGCCAAGCCCTCGCAGTCATCGCAGGAGCGGATCAGGATGTTATCGACATCCAGCCCATAGCCGCCGAAGCTGCCGTTGGACAGCAAGACGACGCGGTCAAGGGTGTCAGCTCCGCCGGACGGGAAGCTTTCTGAGTGGGTGTCGGTACCGCCGCTGTGTGTCAGGCGGGCGGTGGCGATGCTGTTGACGTAGTCGATTTCAATCTCGGCCTCGACGATCTCGGCAACTGAGGCCGTCGAGAGCTGCCCGCTTGTCCCGCCGATACCGCGAAAATCATAGACCCAACCGCCTCTTGTGCCGGCGGCACCGATATGCGCGCCGCTATCGTTGAACGGCGCACCGATGCCAGCTTTGGCCAGGCCGATGTAAGAGTCATTGATCGGTCCGAAATATGATTGTGTCAGATCCGCGTTGGTGATCAGCTTGCCGATACCGGTCGGAATCGCGACGTTTTTTGTTCGCAGCAGCAACTTGCCGGGGCCGGGGGAATCACCGTCGACAGCGAGGGTGTATGAAGTCGTTAACGGCGTCGAGGAGTTGACCTCCATCGGGAATGCCAGACCGGCGGCCTTGCTGTAACCGAACGGTGCATCGGTAATATCCTGGCCATTATCGCCGCCCTCGAAGGTCTCGCAGTAGACGACACTTGGGACGAGGGTGCTTTCGATTTCGATATTATCGACGTCAACGCCGTAGCCGGCCAGGTTACCGTTCAGCTGGATAGCAAATCGATCGATCCCATCCGCGGCACCGGCTGGAAAGTTCTGGGTGACGGAATCTGTGCCGCCGCTGTGGGTGATGCTCGCGGTCACCGTATCGGCATCATAGTCGATCTCGATTGTGGCCAACACGATCTCCGCATAGCCGTCGGTGGTAATCGTGCCATATGCCCCGGGGCCGTTGCCCATCAGGCCGCGGAAATCGTAGTTCCATTTGAAACCGTTGGAGGCGAAGATAAAGGCGCCATGATTCGTATATATCCCCCCGGGCAAGCTGGAAACAGCCAGACCGATGCCGGAATCGTTGACCATACCCACCGACGAGACCGCGACATCGGCCGTGAGGGTGAGCTTCTGGGTCAGGTCCGGGTACGGTATGTTGTCAATGGGCCGCGAACGCACCAGGATATTCCCCGCACCACCCGTAGCACCGTCCACTGCCCGGCCGGTGAGGCCGGTACCCGAAGCCACCTCTAATGTGAAGGAAAGACCCGCGTCCTTTATATAGGAGAAAGGCGCGTCCTGGATGTTTTGCGGATCACCGCCTCCCTCAAAATCCTCCGAGTAGATCACACACTGGGCGTGGGTCGTCGACAGGGACAGGCAAAGCAGGGCAATGCCCGAGACAATCGTTTTCAGCAATCGGGTCGTCATCTGACTTCTCCGTTGTATGCCAGTTTCAGCATTGGTTGCATTAGTTATATCGGTAAGAATAGCAGTATAAGAAAAACGCCGGAAAATTGCAATTTTTTTTTAGACGCTCGTCAACCCGCAGCGGATCGCCATGCCAGCATGCCTGGGACAATGGCCAGACTTTGGACGTAGATACCGCCGTCTGATTCGCGTACCCAAGGCTCGGCCCGCGATTTACAGGAAGTTCGGATTGACCGGGCTTCGGAACCGGCCTATCCTGCCGGTGTGACGCATCGTGAGTCGACAGGTCGTCGAGGATTGCAGCCGAGGAATGCAAGGAACCCCCGTCTGAACGGGAGC
>DPYP01000551.1:4469-12955 GCA_003545375.1 Lentisphaeria bacterium | reverse complement strand
CACCAGTCGCACCATCGGCACCAGCCGGACCGACTTTGCCCTGCGCGCCCTGCGGACCCGCTGAGCCCGGGGTCAGCTGGATCCCGGCGATCAGTGCGAAGGCATCGCAACCGTCAGCATTGACCGCGCTTCCGGAAGGTGTGTCGGCACATTGGTCATTGGCATCAGTGACGCCATCGTTGTCGCTGTCTCTCTGAGAGTCGGAACAGCCATTGGCATCAACAGCTTCCCCGTCAGACGTGCCGGCACATTGGTCAATGTCATCACTGACGCCATCATTGTCACTGTCTTTCTGAGAGTCGGAACATCCGTTGGCATCAACAGGTTCCGTGTCAGGCGTGCCGGCACATTGGTCAGCATCGTCGGCGACGCCGTCACCGTCTTCATCCGGTGGAGCGAGGGAAACCCCACCCGAGGCAATTATCCATATCTCGTTGCCCCCGAGGGTACCACCCCCGCGACGCTCCCAATAGGTATTCCCATCGCTAATAAAGATGATTCCGCTGTTGTCTTCGCCCCAGGCGGCATCACGGGTCCATGTCATTTTATGCACGCCCTCCGTCAAAACCAAATCGCCCTTATCAGCAGCCGGATCCCAACTTAGTATCGAAATTTCTGTAGCCGACACTCTCGGATTACCCCAAATCTGAGCTCCCTGCCCAGCGATACCCGCGCCATTTGTCCCAAAGCTAACATCCGGAAACGAGGGATGACCTGTGACAGATATCTGCCAATCGGTTATCTCGGCAGCTAGGAGGTTCCCGTTCCCATTGTCATCTGCCGTGATCGTCCCAGAGACGGTCGCTTCAAACTCCCCTGGGTAATTGTTAATAGTGTATTGGATAGGTGCCGACTCGACTTGCATCGAGCCCATACCCAAGCCAACCATGACGACCGCTACGAAGATGTTGGTGAAAGACTTCATTTTAAGTTCTCCTTCGGATGAGGTTAACGTTCGGGACAAAACTGACGGGAGCGGCTTGCCGCTGCCGTCAGGCAAAGGAAGTACGGTTCAACGTGTTTTGTTTCTTACTGTTAGCTCTTAATTTTCGGACTTCCTTGATTTGTGTGGCAACTGTTCAGTTACCGGAGTTGCAAATGATTTCGATTCAAATGTCTCCGTCAGGATCGCAATCGCGGTTCCTGCCCGCAACTACGCCAATGGTATAAGTTTTTTTCGGCCGAATTCCAAGTAAAAAATAAAAAAACTTTTGAGAGAGAGAGAGAGAGGGGGGATTGATAACAACTTATATCGGCGTGGTTTACGCTATTTTAGTTTCCCCCGAGTTGACGAGGCCCTCCGGGGTGCGATAGTACCGTCCGGCAGTTGGAGAGCGTGGGGTGGCGGAGCCAGATGGTACAATCCAATAGCCAGTGCCCACACCTCCAGCAACGGGTTTTATCCACTTCACTTATGACAGACGAGGAGATCGAAATAATGCACGCAAGGATACTCGAGAGAAACAGAAAACGGACGACGGGCGCGTTCATTGCCGCCGTGCTGACCTGGGCCTTCTGCATGGGTGCGGCCCCAGAGGTGAATGCGGCCGGGGTGGTTTCGCTGGATGACCTGCCCGCGGTGGTGGCGCGGGTCAACGGCAAGCCGGTCCCGAAGGCGGCTGTCGTCCCGGAGGAAGGCGAGACGATCGCCGCAGCGGTCCGGCACGCCGTCGATCAGGAACTGGTCGCCCAGAAGTTCGTGGAGGAGGGGCTCGACAAAGACCCCAGTTACCAGAGACAGATCAGCTGGAAACGGGAGACGAAGGCACGGCGGACGCGGCTGGAGACAACGTTTCTCGCCAATTTCTATGAGAAGAGCATCCCCGAACTCGCCCGGCAGCCGGACCCGACAAAGGTGACTGAGGCAGAGATCGATGAATGGCTGACGGGCGACACGACGATTCTTGGCTCGCTCACCGGGCAGCAGGCCCGGGACGCGGTCCGGAACCTCGTGTCCCGGGGGAAGAAGGCCGCGGCGCGTGGTGCGTGGCTGAAGGCGCGCCTGGCGAAGGCCAGGGTGCGGGTCAACGGCAAGCGCGTGCCGCAGTCGGCCGTCGACGCAGGCGTGACAGAGATGATGAACCGGAGAATCGGTTCCAGGGCGAAACCGCAAACCCCGCTCCGGGACAAGATCAGTGAGTTGATCATTGCCCGCGAGGCAGCGCGGCGCCGGGTCGCGCCGGAGACGATCGCGAAGGACACCGCGCTCGTCAACGAGCTTCTCGTCGCGGCGGAGATCGAGGTAGGCGGCGAGAAGGTCGTTTTGGGCCGCGATGTCATGTCTACGAGCGTGCTCATGCCGCTGCCCAGAATCCTGGGGCAATACCTGCTGGCCGCGGAAGCGCGCAAGAAGGGCGTTGACAAGGATCCCGAGTACCGGGAGAAGTTCGCGGAGTCGTTCCCACCGTCGTCTCAAGGAACGGTCATCCACGAAGCGCCGTTACAGGCCGAGATCTTCTACACGCGTCACGGCCTGAGCCTCGCCGATGCCGAGATCACTGACGCCGAGCTCGACGAGTGGTACCTTGCGGTGATGCGCGCGCTCGTGAACAAGAAGTGGGATGGTGAGCAGGACTCTCTGCGCAGTCACCTGCGGGCCGTCAAACTGCGTTGGATGCGGCAGGGCGCGAAGCCGGCAAACGTCGCAGACACCAAAATCACTGATGCCGAGCTCGATCAGTGGTACATAGCAATAATCCGCGGGCTGGCGAACGGGGAAAAGTCCTCTCTCCGCGACGACCTGCATGCCGCCAAGCTGACCTGGATGCGCGACGGTTTCCTCGAACCCCTTCGCCAGGCGGCAAAGATCAAGTATATCGCGGAGTTGGAGTAGCTTTTTGTTGCTCAATGCCTGATGTTGGATGTGGAGTCCCCGTAGTGCTGTGATCTGCGCGGCGATCGCGCTGGCATCCAGCCTCGAGTGTCCAGCATTATTCCACCGGCAGTTTCATAGCGGCAATGAAATCGCCCGCGAAAAGGTACAGTGTGTCACCGTCCCGCCACGGGTTGATCAACCCGGCTTGCCACTCCGCTGCTGGCCCCGGATCCCGGGTGACGGTCCGGAAGTCGGTCGTTCTGCCATAGTGCACGCGTTCGCTGTCGGCCCACACCACGAGGTATTCGTCGTTGCCCAGGTAGCCGATCATTCCGGTCGCCAACCCTTTGCCGTCATCCTCCATAAATGGATTGTCGGGCGAGTAATCCCAGGAAATACCGTCGTCCGACATGGCAAAACCGAGGCCAATAGACGTTATCTGCCATTGCCCATCGATATATTCGCCGCCGGTGCCGTTGAGATAGGCTACGAACCGCCCATCAGGCAGACAGCAGATACTGTGGTAGCTGGATTGGCTGTTCATCCAGGGCTCGGCGGTGACGGGCAGCACAATCTGCCACGTCCCGTCCGGATTTTTCAGAATCTCCCAATCGTGGGTGGCTAGATCCCGGCAGGTTGCCAGGTACGTCTGCTGGTGCCCGCCGCCCGAAGGCCAGAGGTACTGGTAGGTGTGGAAGTACAGGAGCCACAGTTCCGCCTTTGGATTCCACAGAACGCATGGACTGGAGAGATGGTGGAAGTTGCCGATCATCTCATGATCCAGCGGGGTCGAGCCAAAGACGTGTTTCAGCAGCACTGCGTTGTCGGCTGTCACGTCGTCCCGGGGCAGTTCCAGTACCTGGCTGTGGTCCCGGCCGGCATCGAGCCCGGCCAGCTTGACGTAGGGGCCACAGAGCTCGTCGGCGATGGCGCAACCGATCCCCGAAGGGATATCGTGGTGCGCGTAATAGAGGTAATACTTGTCATCGGGGCGCGGTCCGCAGGTATTTCTGACAACTGTGGGATAGCGCAACGAATCTTTATCCGAGCCCTTTGTGAGGCTGTATTCCCACGGTTCCGTCTTGGTGAGAATCGGACTGACCAGTTTCGATATCTCTCTGGGAACGTCTCCGGATAGACCGGTCAGGTCTGCAACGCGTAGATTATTGTCCAACACCATTATAGATACCCCGTTCGATGTGGTCGAGAGAATTGATCATTATTGGCCGGACAGGAACCGCTGATCTGGCTGCCCACGACGAGAACACGGCTGAATGCCTCTCCCAGGCTCATCTCGCTGACGAATTTCATTGAAGAGGTGGAGAGTTGACACGAAGCCGGATCGGCCTAATATAGCTCGTTGCCTGCAATTGGTAGCAATCGACATTCCAAAGGTGTTCTGTAGGGAAGGTGGTATCCTAATCGCCAACCGACAGACCAGTTTCCAAAACTCCAGAACCCAACATTCCAGCACGCCGCCAACATCCCCATGAGCCCACAGATACTCGCCGGCATGGCCAACCTGCGGGGTCGTATTACGGAAGAACTCGGAATCCCGGGCGGCAACGTCACGGTCAGCGCCTCGCACACGCATCCGCTGGGATGCCTCCCGGTCGACGACGACGAACAGCTCGACCACATCGTGGGCGCCATCAACGAGGCGCTGGAGAAGATGGCGCAGAACGAAGAGGACGTCGCGAGACACTGGCCAAGTATCAGGAGATCCAGGCGATCCGGATCAGGCGGCCCTGGACCGATACGAAGCTGAGGGGTTCCTGCTGATTCGGGGTGGGCTCCCGGCGGATGTCGTGGCCGCTGCCGTGACCGAGCTGGAGGCAATGCGGGGCGATGACGACCCGGGTTGCGAAGCTGTTTATTTCGAAGGCATGCTGCGGGAACGCCTTGGCATGGCGGCGCTGCATCTCGACCCGCCCGACACACCGAGCTTCGAACAGCTGGCAATGAGCGATCGAATCGACGCGATAGCCGACCTGCCGCGCGATGTGCGCCGGGAGCTGGTTCGCAAGTTCATGGGATTCGTCGAGAAACATTCCCCACTGCTTGCCGCTGCCGAGTATCCGCCCCTGCTCGAGATAGTTGAACGGATCGCGGATGTACCGATGCGGCTGTTTCAGGACATGGCCATGATCAAGCCGCCTGGCGGCCGGGAGAAACCTTGGCACCAGGACCACGCTTATTTTAACCTGCCGCTCGACACGCGAGTTGTTGCTGTCTGGGCCGCACTCAGCGACGTGACCGTTGCGAACGGTTGTATGCACGTGAGATCCCCCAGGCGGGCACCGCGACGGGCCACGGCCGCACTTCATGTGCCGTGACTGGCAGCTCTGCGACGACCACGTTGTCGCGGACCGACGCCTGGCGCTGCCGATGGGGCCTGGCGATTTGATGTTGTTCGATGGGAAATTGCCGCACGGCACGCCGACCAATCGGACCGACCAGCAGCGCTGGGCCCTGCAGATTCACTACATTCCCCGGACCGCAACCGAGGTCGGTGAGGCGCTTCGCCTCCAGGCCTTTGGCAGCGAGGGCAAAGGCGTCACATGCTGACGGGTGCTCCTTGCATTACTCGGCTGCAATCCTCGACGACCTGTCGACTCACGATCCGTCACACCGGCAGGATAAGACGGTTCCGAAGCCCTGTCAATCCGAGCTTCCTGTATATCTCGGGCCTGAGATTGCCGTAGTCCTTCGCCCTGCCCGGCGTTGACGGCGGCGATACGGAAGCAGCATGGACTATTCATAAAGTCAGTAGCGACTTGCCGACTTATGAATTCTTGCCCTGAAGAGGCAAGGTGGGTTTAATAGCCCCAGTATAACCACTTGTTCCACTCGGAATGGCAACCGTAAATTGACGGTTCGAAGTCCTCTGTGGTGCAATCCCCCCCCCCCTCCCATTCCAGGACTGTATTGCAGTAGTGGCCTTGAAGGTCCGGGTATTCTCAGCTAAACTCACACAGGCTTGAACCCAATCGTGGACAACAGAGCAATGACCGGAAAGCATCGTTTCTCGCTCATCGAATGCTGCGGACGCAGCCTGAAAGAACGCATCTCGCTCAAGATCTTCACTTTGATCGAACTGCTGGTCGTAATCACTATTATCGCCATCCTGGCGAGCATGCTGCTGCCGGTACTGAGCCAGGCGAAGCGCCGGGCCAAGATCATAATCTGCATCGGCAATCTCAAACAGATCGGGCTGGCGGGCTCGTTGTACACGGGCGATTACGACGACCGCTTCCCGATTCAGTTTCATCCGCACGCATGGGTCGGCCAACTGGGAACCGGCAGTAGTTTTGGACTCCTGGATATCACCGACCGCCCCTTGAACTCCTATCTCGGTTACGGCACTGATGGGGAGGAGTGCGAGATCGGGCGGTGCCCGTTTGACATACCCGGCAGCAAGTATAAGGACGGTGTGTCCACCTTTATTGAGAATCACGGCGATTCGTACGCGGCATCCTCCATTCAAAAGATTTACACCGATTTGAGCTTGAGTTACGACGACGAGAAGGCAAACACGGTGACCGGCATCCGCAACCCGTCGACGATGGTCTTCATGGGTGATGCCGCGGGACGCAATTACGCCTTCGAAGCCTGCCTCCATCCGGGCGGGGACGGCGATTGAGATCCGCATGGGAATCGGTCCTACGGCTTCAGTTTCGTGGACGGGCACGTGGCCAGCCATCAGGTGTTCATCGGCATGGGCGTCGCGAATGCCAATGGCGGTGATTCGTCGTGGCTGAGCGAAATAGATTTCACCAACGGCGGCGGACATCAGACCGGCATAGGGGCTTGTGGTACGTCCGCAATATACCGCTATGGCATACCCTCCACCCCGTAGCCGCCCATCAACGGCGAGACGCTCGATGGATGTTCCGCCGAAGCCCCGTAGCGTTGCTGGCGACAACGGTCACTTCCGCCCGGCTTTTTACGGGACGTAATAAGCGTGGCAGGGGGGCCTGGGCTGTTCTGTGCCAACTAGAAATGAAGCCGGGGGAACACAGGTATTACCGCCGGTCCTGGCTCCGACGCCGTCCGTAAAGTCAATCTCATCCAGCCACGACGGATCACCGCCGCTATCGATCGCGACGCCCTTGCCATGAAAAACGTCATGGACCGCCACGTGTCCGTCGACAAAGCCAAAGGGAAACCTGTAACCCCCATGTGGATCCCCAGTGCCGTAATCCGCGTTATACTCATGCCCAAAATGGCATTGCCCCATGACATGGTGCCTTGCTGTTTTATTCGCCATAAAAACCATCGTTGTAGGGTTATCGATACTTTCTATAGTAGCCGACTCAAAATGGCTGGCAAAAGGAGGACCGCCTTGAATGCCGCATGGGCTGAGACCGCTGAAGATGGTGTTAAAGCCCGACCCCACAAACGAGGTGCCGTGGCCAGGGTAAAAAGCGCCAGTACCTCGGAGCCAACCTTTTATGTCAAACGCGCACTTCGCGACCGGGACTTCCTCACCGTCGGTGTTGTAGCCGAGATACGTATTCAAGGGGCGGCGGGTGACGGTCTTATCGGAATAATAGCCGGCAGCGCTTCCTGCCTTGCCGAGCCACGCCGATGGACTAGTTGTCCAGGTTACACCGGTACCAGCAGTTAACGGAAAGTACGTGTCGTGATCGGCCCCGTACATGAGGCCCGCAACCCCTATTTGTTTGAGATTGCCAGCGTCGACGATGAGCTTGGCCTTGTTTTTCGCCGCCGTCAGTGCCGGTAAAAGCATCGATGCGAGGATGGCAATGATGGTGATAACGACCAAAAGTTCGATCAGCGTGAAACGTATCGAACGCTTTGCTCTGGGATCTACGCCTCGGCACGTCTGAAATTTGGCCTGCATAAAGAGCCTGTTCGTTCGATGTCTGCGGGGCTATGGGGTCGGGTGTGCCACAACATTAGCCCATCGATTGCCCGTAGCGTGCCACGTTATAGACACACTACATCGTAATCTATCCAACATATGTATGAAAGTCATTCCGGACACTCACATAAATCGGCAACGCCTCGCGCTACCGATATGATTTTTTTTGGGGGGGGGAGGGGAGGACGCAATGTAGTGGTCAAGACGCCATTACTCCATCACTTCATCGCTCTATCCGCGCGGATCGTATGGTCTTCATAGTCCATGAACTCGAAGGTCGGATCGACGCGTTCGGACAGCCATTCCTGCGCGTTGCATTACTATTGGCGTTGGATTGCGGATACCGCAAATTCGGGTTGATACCAAATCCGGCGCGCCCAATCATTCCGTGGTAGAGCTCGTGTATCAAGGCTCGGCACAGCCGTCCGATTTAGCGGACTGGGTCGATTGCGGATTCCCCACATCCGTGTCGATTGCGAATTCGGCGCGGCCACAATCGGTAGAACGTCTGCCATGACGCGCAAAGAATCGCCGTGCGAAGCGCGGCTATTTCTCGTCGCTGTCCATGGCTTGGTTGGGAGATTCTTCCAGTGTCTTCTTTATGCACTTCTTCAGGTCACCCAGGTTTGCTCGACGAATGAAACTCCATTTCGGTTCAGGCCCTTTGATGACCTCGATGCCCTTTGGCATTCGTACCTCGGGCCAGAAAGTCGCATACTTCTTCCCTTTGAGCTCGTCAATCGGCATCCGGCCTCGGCCGGATGCGTAGATTTGGTTCCTTTT
>DPYP01000551.1:1113-4141 GCA_003545375.1 Lentisphaeria bacterium | reverse complement strand
CTCGACCGTCGCGTTCTTGCGAAGAGAGACGGACTTCACTTTCCCTATCACGATGAAAGTTGACCCTTTGACCATGTGTTCAAACTCGAAGGCGCCGAGTTTCGCATGTGCAGTACCCAAGTGTGTGAGCATGATGCAGAGCACCACGAAGAGTGTTTTTGCGTTTCTCATTGTGATCTCCCAACGTTAAGTGGTGGGGCAGCAGCGACCTTAGGAGCGGCGTTCCAACACACGAGTGGTTCGCGTCGCTTTTGGCTTCGGTCGCTCATGTTTTTGCCGCCCTACAAACTTAAACCTAAACTCTAAACGTAAACCTTGCCCATCCTTCATCTTCTTGGCAGCCTGGATGACCGGCCCGAATTCCTTATCCTTCCTGCGCTTCTGGAAATACGAGAACTCATGGAATTCGCCTCTTCCTTGAGTTTCAGGTAATTCCTGTAACGTTTCTCGCTCAAGATTCCGCTGGCTACAGCCTGCAAGATTGCGCATCCAGGCTCTCGACCGTGGATGCAGTTGGAGAACCGGCAGCTAAGCGCAAGCTCGCTCACGTCAGCGAAGGTATCGTGCACCACCTCGGAGGTTCCGATGAGCCCGGGTTCGCGCATTCCCGGGGTGTCGATCAGCATGGCGCCCCCTTCGAGGACCAGCAGATGCCGACGTGTGGTTGTATGCACCCCTTCCCCGGTCGCGCCGACCGCCTTGGTTTCAAACGCATTTCTTCCGACCAGCCGGTTGATGAGCGAGGTCTTGCCGACTCCAGAGGAGCCAAGGAGACAATACGTCTTGCCGGGAGCAAGGTGAGCCTGGAAATCATCAAGTCCGAACCCGCTAACGTTGCTTAACGGAATGGTCGGAACGGAAATGCCTGCATCGGCAATCTGCACAACCTTCTGCTCAAGCTCCACTGACGAGACCATGTCCGTCTTGCTCAGGACGATCCGTCCTTCAGTGTGGCCTTCGGATGCCATCATTAGGTAGCGCTCGAGCCTCTCCATGTTGAAATCATAGTCGCAGGCTTGAACGATAAAAGCGACGTCGATGTTCGATGCGAGCATCTGGAATTCGGTCGTGCCCGGGCGCGTGCGCCGCAAGTGCGTCTTTCTCGGCACGACTGCGTGAATCAGCACAGGCCCCTCAGACGCAGGCCACTGCACACACACCCAGTCCCCCACGCATGGCAGATCCATCGCTGACTGGGTTTCAAAACGCAACTTGCCGGCAAGCTCAGCGTACTGATCGGCGCCTCGGCTTCTGATAAAGAAGGCGCCCCTGTCGACCGCCGTGACGCGCGCCATGCCTTGTCCCGGCTGCAGGAGGGAAGTGGCACGTTGCTCAAACCAGCCGTCGAATCCTAAATCGCTCAATTCCATAGTTTCTCTTACGCCGAACGTCAAGCACACCGACGGCGGGGGAGCGATGGCGTACCCGCCATTCGTGTGGTGCGTATTGGTTGTAGGTTCTGTTGTGGTTGTCGTTTCAAGCGTACCATGCCGTGATTATTCTGTGCCGTCAAGAAAGGCATCCATTTCGTCTCGGTCTACGTATCCCCTGGATTTGAACCGCTTTGATCAGCCGAACCGCCGGATACTGACCGGTACGTACGGTGGTGTGGGGATCCCCTCAGTGATGAGGGGTCCCATCCCGATGGGCGTACGGTTCTTGTAGTACATCAATCTCGTTTCAGAATCAGTCTTTCATTGTAGTTGGCAGCTGCTTACGGAGCGGAAATACTCGATGGCAGATCGTAGAGAGCATAACGCTTCCCAGTGGCCGCGTCGTATAGCAAAGCACGAGTATCGTCAGCGACAACAATAGTATCATCCTCAAATACCGCCCATCTGAGCACCTGCTGCTCAACCCCAATTCGGCGTCGATCTTCCGTATACACACCCAAATCAGATTGTACACTCAGCCCAATCTGTCGCGGATCCTGCTGCAGTTCGGACACGCCTATCTGGCGGGCGGACTTCGCGAGCAGTTCTGAGACGTCACGCTTAGTCGGGTAGGCACCATGGAATGTGCCAGGCGTGGGCCCAAAGGCACGGACAAGTGTTCGTATCGCCGCATTGTTCGGAGTATGAGTCAAGACCTCCGTTCCCGTAACGATGCAACCTGACGTGCTTCGGTGGCACCGTGCCTCGCGATCCAGATTCCAAAATTCAGGGCCCGGAAGCCCATAGCTCCGAAGTCGCGCTGTGCCACAAAAATAGCCAATAGTACCTGATGCCAAGGAATAGACAGGTAAGACAAAGAATGGACTGACGATGAGGCTCAAGGCCGCGCAACGATAGGACATCGACAGACTCTTCACGACCGCCGCAGCAGTAACAATCAGTGCGACTGGCCAGGCCACGATGACTGTCACCCACGACAGCGGAATATGCCAAATGAGAACACGCCACGGCAAGGTACTTGGCGCGGCAGCATCTTTTCGTGATTCTGGTTGCTGAAGGTCGGCAGTCATTTCAATGAGAGAACATATAAGTCACTTGCCTTTTTTTGCGATCCGAGGGTACGGTGTCTTTCACAGCGTTTCTTGGATGACATGAGCGCAGCTTGTCCCCGGGCGTTGTCGTGGCAATATCGGCCAGGTTTTCACGAGCCCTGTAAGGGCAGCACCAACGCAGCCCCCGGCATCGGGGGGGGGGCTTATCCCCCAGCCCCAGCAGGGGCGAGGACGAATAGCACCGCGGTTGTGCCCGGCGTCTTCTTTGACTCGAAGGCGTCGGTCTTGAGGTTCTTGGTCGCGGTATGGTCCGCCTTCAACCAAATATGGACGTCACGATTGGCCTTGCCCTCAGCACTCCGGCCCTGGACCTTGAACAAACCGCCGTCGGCAAGTTCCATGGTCTGCGGCGCCGTGATCCATTCACCCATCGGCACGCCGAGATGGTCATGCAGAAAACGGAGTTGGGCGGCAGCCACGTCGTTGCCGTTGTTGTCCACCACCCGCACTGGCACCTTGATCTTATCGACGTTGACAAGCAACAGCACCGCGGTGACGCCCGCAGTCTCGACCGTTTCGACT
>DPYP01000551.1:587-895 GCA_003545375.1 Lentisphaeria bacterium | reverse complement strand
TCATTACCGTTCGCGTCAATCACCCGCACCGGCACTGCAAGTTTGCCTTCAAGGTCAATACGAAACAGCACCGCGGTGACGCCCGCAGTCTCGACCGTTTCGACTTCATTGTTATTGAGGTCTTTGGTAACCGTGCGGTCCGCCACGAGCAGGATGTTGAGCACTTTCTCGATCCCTGCCTCGGCAACCCGCGCGGTGACCAGAAATTCGGCGCCGGGGGCAATATGCATGGTGCGCGGTGCGGCAAGCCATTGTTCGGCGGGCAGGCCGAGGTTCTTCTGCAGAAAGTTGAGCTCGGCGCCGGCCAC
>DPYP01000551.1:0-307 GCA_003545375.1 Lentisphaeria bacterium | reverse complement strand
GCCGGCCACGTCATTACCGTTCGCATCCACCACCCGCACCGGCACTGCAACAGCTTCCGTCGCTGCGTACAGGAGTTGGGGGATGGCAAGACAAATCGCGAACATAACAACAAGATTGATTTTCATGGCTTCGTTTGATCTTTTGTGAATTTTTGGTTGTGCTTACTCTTGCAGGACCATAGGCGTTCTTTACCAGGCTGTCAATGTTGCTCTCCTGACAAAACGTACTCACGCTCTTCCCGTTGCCCGCCTGGTCCTTGACCTTATGCTTACGCACCCGAAACTTTCAAGTGTTGAATCTTCTTCA
>DPYP01000231.1:0-5273 GCA_003545375.1 Lentisphaeria bacterium | reverse complement strand
AACCAGGCCTTCGCCCTTGCAGATATAGCGGTCGATCTGCTCCAAAGCGGTCGCGAAGACGCCGGTACTGGCCGTATCGATGTTGCCGTCCTTGTCGACGGTTTCGGCGAAGCGCATGGAGATTTCGGCACCCGCCGGGCCATCTGCCCGGATGCGCGCCCACCCGGCAAAGTTCTGCCCCATATCTACGAGGTACTGCCCGGCATCCAGCATCCTGACGTCGACCGGGCAGAGTTCTTCGATTTTCCGGATCGGGGGTATTTCCTGCCGTTCGAGTCGTCCGTCCGGTGCCGGCATACTTACAGCGGGATGCCAGCTTGACTCATCAAAATCAGGCGCGCACCAGCCGGGCTGCTCTCGTCTGGCGTCGTAACACTCACCGGCGTAAACGTTGGCGTCGGTAATCGGACCGGCCGTACCCGACCAGTGTTCGTCACTGCAGACAACCTGATTGGTGCCATCGGCGAACTGGATGTGTAGTTCCGCCAGCAACCGTGGCGCGCCATAGGACGGCGTGCATTGCTCGGTCCAGACGCGGTCCTGATTGTACCAGCCGTCGCCGAGCATCACGCCGATCGCGTTGGCACCGTCCCGGACGAACCCGGTGACATCATAGGACACGTAAAACACGCGCTGGTCATAGTCCGTCTGAGCCGGGTCAAGGACATGATCGCCAACGCGACGGCCGTTGATCCAGGCTTCGTAGTATCCCAGCCCGCTGATCTCCAGCGTTGCCGAGGCAATGGCGCTGCTCACCGTGAACTGACGACGAAAAAGCGGGGCGCCGCGCTCGCCAGAGCAATCCGCCATCCCGATCCAACTTGAGTCGTGACCGATCACTCGGCCCCACGCAGGCGCACGAGTTTGCCGCCGCCGGGCATCGGGCTTATCTGCGCCCGCGCCCCGTCCGAGGCCGGGTGCCACTCGCCAGTCACAGCGTCAAACACCTCCATCGGTCCCGGACCGACGACGGTCGTGGTTACCGCCTTTGAGTAGTCCAGATTTACGACCAGCACGTGGGAGGGAGTCCCTCCCGTGCCGAAGTAGCCCAGCAGGATGCCGTTCACCTCCTCCGGAGCGACCGCGGGATCGACGGTGAAGGACGCGTCGGGCGGCAGTCCCACTGCGCCCGAAGGTACGACGCCCAGATGATACGCGCCCAGGGAGGTCAGCGGCTGCAGCACTTCGCCGACAGCAACAAACTCGGGGTTGATCTGGTGCAGCGCCTCGCCCAGCGGTGTCAGCGTACCATTCGGATTCTCGACACCGCCCCAATGTTCGGCGCCCTCCCAGGCGTTGTAGACGAACTGCGCAATGCCCTGGCCGCCGTAGGCCAGCGTGGTGAAAGCAAGATATCGTCCCTCGTCGCCGTTGGGCGTGCGCCAGCCCGGACCGTTGGCGCAGGCCTGAACGACGTTGAGAAAGGGCACACCGCCTTCCAGCGCCGCCTCACGGACCAGCGCCAGGTTCAGGAAGTAGTCACTGCCGTCGAACGCCCGGTCGGTGAATCTCATGTGATAGTGGTCGTAGCTGATCAAGTCGGGCTTCACCTCCTCGATGAATCGGCGGAGGTATTCCCGGTAAGCGGTCACCTTGTCACCGGAGGTGCCCTGTGCTCCAGCGCTGGCGTACGTTGGGAACAGGTTGATGTAGGCCAGGTGTTTGGGATCCCGCTCGCGAATGAAGGCTATCAGCCGGCCCAACGCGGGAAACTCGGTGGCGCTCGGCTCGTCGTCGATGTAGTAGGCGTACATCGCGGGGTGATCCTTGACCATATCAATGTTGGCAGCGAGACCTTCCCGGCGCTGCGGATCATCGATATGAGTGGGGTCGATCGTCTGCACCATCCCGCGCAGTCCGTGCGCGTGTGCCGTATCGAGGTCGGCAACGCTCTGGCACCAGACCAGATTGAAGCCGCTGTCTGCCAGTTTTCCCACCGCCGTTGCCAACAATTCAAATCGCGGCGGTGCCCCACAACCCGGCCCCTGGTAATACGTGGCGATGGGGGCGCCAACCTGCCACTGGCTTCCTGCCGGTCGACCGCACACAGGCATTCCGATTCCGGACAACACCAGGACTATAACCAGGCCAAGCCAGACGCTGCGGCATCCCTGAAATGTTGGGCTGAATCGCATTGGCTTCAGGCTCGGCACATTGGGATTGTGAACATCGAGCGTCGAACGTCGACCGTTGACCTGATCAGCCACCTTGCGGAACCACTTCGTCCCATCGGCATAGTCCTGAGGCACGGCCTCGTCAGCGTTGTTCAGTTTTCCAGACGGAATACACATAATTCACCTCCTGTTTGGTATTGGTTGGGGGGATAAAACCGCAGGAGTGCGGTAGAAGGAAGAGCGATCCGTTCCACTGAATTCCAACACCTGCATTTTGCCGAACAGTGAATGCGCTGTCTTCTGCCATCAAGTCGCCTCGTAGCGCGCGAAAATCCCGCAGGCGTTGCCGCCATTGGTTTCCATGGCGATCTCAAGGTGATTGGTGCCGTGGCGAAACGCCACCGGGATCGTTACCTCGTCCGAATGCGCCGGGTTTGTACCACTCGCTTCATGGACAGTCTCACCGTTGAGGCGCACGATAACATTCCCGTCGTACCCCAAGTGCAGCAGTCCCGCATCGATCGGGCCGACCTCGACATCTTTACGGAAGAATATTACGCCGTCTCGTTTGTCGATGATTGGCGTGGCCTCCACGAAACCGTACGGGAAAAATGTCTGGTGCACCATCTCCTCGCCGTACGCTTGCAATGGCCGCCATCCGGTCGCCTGCTCCACGGTTGTGTTCTGGTGGGTTCCGTCGACAATCAAATCCGAAACCTCCCACTCGCTGAGATACTCGGCGGTGAACGAGATATCCACGAGGTAGATATCCGGGTGATCCCATTGGCAGACAGCCGGATCGGCAGGGGACATGTGACAGGAATAGTAGGACAGGTGAAACCGCCGTTTATTGAGCGGGTGCCGCGCCACGCCCATGTAAGCGATTTCACCGCCGTACCCGGAAGGCAGGACGAGCTGAAGTCGCGGCGTATTGTCGACGATTTTGAAAATAGCCACATGTGTAACGTGCGGACTCAGGTACCAGCGGCCGGAAATCCAGATGTCCTCGCCGACCAACCACAGCGCCGGACCATGCAGTGCAACGTCCAGCTCGACCTTGTCCCAGTTCTCGTAAGGCGGCACCGAGCGCAACAGCAGCGGCTTGCGAGATTCAAGGCCCCGGCGCATGATCATGGCGATCGATCCGTCCGGGTAAAAATCGAAGTACGATTCGTTTGGTAAGTCTTCGCCTTCGTGGATGATGCCCTGCTTCTCCCAGTGCAGGCCATCGGCACTTTCGAACCAGGCAACGTCTGTTTTTTCCGTCTCGAAGTTGGGTTTCCCAGGCGTCTCGATTATGCCGTGGAAACGGAAGCCTGCACAGTAAAAACGACCGTCAAAGACTTGCGGTCGCCACATGACGTAGTCATCGGCACCTTCGACGCGGTTCCAACCTGTCCAGTGCAGGCCATCGTCACTCCACGCTACGCCGGAATAGAATTCCCAGTCCGGGCTGTCCTCGATAGCGGACACGTACAAACGGTTGCCATCGGTATAGAGGTGAGGGTCGCGGGTGTCGAATTCACCGCGCAGGACCGCCACCTTGTCGAAGGTCACCCCCTCGTCACGGCTGCGCAACACGATCACGCGACCCTGCTGGTCGATGTGGCGATCGCCCTGCCGATGGGTGACGTAGAGCGCGTCCTGAAACCACACGGTGCCCGTGAACGCATTGTGATTGGCATCGTCGGTCAGTCGGCGAACAGAGCGGACGGTGAATTCCTTGAAGTCGTTGGCCATTGTTTCTGAGTCCGGCATTGAATGTGAATGTTTGCAGCAGAGGGGTTGTGTACAACTCAAGCCACGGTTTTAAGAAACAAGATATTCCCGAGACTCTATTATACTCATCTAAAAAAAACATGACCATTCAATTCATCCGGTCAAGTTGCAGCCGCATGACCACCAGCATGCAGGCCGTTTGCTTTGTTGCCCTGTCTGAGGGAAACACCCTGCCTGGCACCGCTGCCAGTATCATATGAGGCGTTGTTGCTGCGTTCCGGATGATTGAGAGTGGGAAGCGACCTCCGGACAAGTAGCGACGGTCACAATTCCACATATATATTGAGTTGGACGATTCGCATCGCTCGCCGTGCTGAAACCCGTCTCCCATTTTTCAACTATAGCCCACATCCCGCAGCCCCATTGATACAATGTTCAAATCAATCCATTATCAGAAAACAGACCCCGGGCTCCGGTGGAACAAGGACTCGGGCATCGCGATCGATTCCGGCCGCGGCCTTGAGGCCGATCGAGCCCTTACGCCGAACGTGATAAAAATCGATGGCGGCTATAGAATGTATTACCATGGACTCGGTCCGGGTTCGATCCTTGGCATTTTGAGTGCGTTCTCCGCCGACACCGCTCAATGGGAATTCGAGCCGGGCATTCGACTACCCGCAGGTGGTGAATGGGCGACGCAATGTATCTGGAGCCCGGACGTGATCCCACTGCCCGATGGCGGCTATAGAATGTATTTCGAAGGCAAGTGGCAGGACGCAGACGATGGCGTCCGAAGCGCGATTGTCAGCGCTGTATCGGGTGACGGGCTCGTCTGGGAGCAGGAGCCGGGAGCCCGGCTGGGTGGTGAGAACGGCTCGTACGGGGCGCCGCGATGTCTTTATCTCGATCCTGGCCCGGACGGCCGCGACCTCCGCTATCGACTCTACGCCAGCGACTTCGAGGCGCACCAGATCGTCAGTGCGAAATCCGATGACGGCTTGCAGTTCGAGCTCGAGCCGGGTGTTTGCATATCCCGGGAGAAAAAGCTGGAATCCTATGAGGTCTATGCGCCGGAAGTGCTGCGCCTCGGCAGCGGCGGTTACCGAATGTATTACGCGGGATGGGTGCCTGCACCCGAGGTTCCGGCCGGATCGAAGTTTCACGGTAGAATCTTCAGCGCATTTTCCGAAGACGGCCTGCAGTGGCTCAAAGACCCGGACGTCTGTCTCGATAACGGCGGGCCCTGGGACACTGTCAAGGCGTCCGAGCCCTGTATAATCGACCTTGCAGACGGTCGGTTCCGCATGTTTTACGAGGCCTGTGATCTCGAGGGGCGCTGGCGAATTGCCAGCGCGACCTCGGATTCGGCTCTTCGACCGCAGTAACCCAGCCAATTGACGCGGCGAATTGTTGCTAAAAAGTGACCCGGGCGATGCTATC
>DPYP01000041.1:0-5399 GCA_003545375.1 Lentisphaeria bacterium | reverse complement strand
CTCGACAATGAAGTCGACAGAGGCCCGGTGGGCTTCCTTACCGTTCCCTTCGACCTCGAACGCGGGGCCGCATTCGAAATACAGGTCGAGCGACGGATCGATTGGTCCGATGTCCTTGATCAACCGGCCCTTGGCGAGAAAATCCGTGCGCAAAGCGATCGGTACAATGGGCGCGCCAGTGCCACGCGCCAGTTTGACGCCAAGGGAATTGAAGCCGGCCGGATCTATCTCGAGACTGCGGGTGTGCTGCGGGAACAGCAGCACAGACTTGCCCGCCTCAAGGCGGGCGCGCCCTTCGGTCAGCACGGTCTTGAGGTCTTCCCTGGCGTTGGCGCGCTCGACGACGATGGGGTCTATGCCGTTCAGAACCTTGCCCAAGACCGGGTACTTCATGAGGCTGGACTTGAGCACGAACGAGAATGGCTTGAACGGTAGAATCATCCCGGGTAAGACCATGGTTTCGAATGCGCTGATGTGGTTGGCGACGATGACGGCCGGGCCATCGACCGCTTCGAGATGCCGGAACCCGGAGATATGGCACCGGCACCCCGCTGTTTCGGCAAGCTGCAGGACACGCCGTCCGTGCACTGCAGCCTCATGCCGGTCCAGAACATTGTCCTTTACCTTGGAAGAAGCGCTGAAAAGTATCGCAAACACCCGGGTGTGGAACCAAACCGCGTTCAACGGCCCCAGGTGACTGGCAAAACCGGACCGGCCCGGTGGTGTTGTGTACTCATTGCGGATCGCTTCGGTGAATTCGGCAAACGTCATGGTGTCGGAATGAATATCGGGGTCTTTCAACGCGTCAGTGATAAGGGTTGAGGAATATTCTACTCGTCAACGGTCCTTGAATCAATCCGATGGAGCGACGGCGATGAGCCGTTGCACATAGACAAGGCTAATCCTATATTCGATGTTTGCGGATCACTGAATCAACCCGGAGCACCTGAGATGGTGAGTAAGTGGGTGTTGACAATTATAGCGGTCATTGGGCTGGCATTTGCTGCGGCAGCCGAAGAGGAGGTCCATTGGGAGACCGACTACGACGTGGCGCTGGCGAAGGCCGAGGCGACCGGGCGCTTTGTGTTCATGAACTTCACGGGTTCCGACTGGTGCATTTACTGCATGCTGATCAACAAAAAAATATTCAAGCACGAAGCCTTCATCAAACTCGCCGCGGACCATTTCGTTTGCCTTATTGTCGACTTTCCAAGGTCCAAAAAGCAGGACGAGAAATTGAAGAAGTTCAACCAAGAACTGGCGCAGAAACACTTCGTACGCGGTTTTCCGACGATTATCATCACTGACCGCCGCGGCAAGGCGATCGGCCGCTCCGGTTACAAGCAGGGCATGGACGGCGCCCAGTACGTCGAACACCTCACCGGGCTGTTGGGTCGCGCCAATGTCGCCAAACCCAAGCCACAGCCGCCGGAAAACATCGATGATGATGACTGATCACTTCATAGTCTACAGGTGGCGGGCAGCAAATAGTTGCGCGTGAACTCAAAGCCCTGCGGTAAGTGAATCGGAAATTTGCTCGGCGACGCGCTGAGCTGGCCGGCTCCAGCCTGTCCCAGGCGTACGGTCTGCATGGTGTCGACGCAAAACGGCAGGTCATTCGTCTTCGATAATTATCTCGCGACCAAACGTCCACTCGGGCCCCGTGCGCTCCTTGACAACTGATTTGGCCTGCTGCTCAATGATGGTACGCAGGTCGGCGAACAGCACGAAGTTGGAAGTTGGACGGTCGTCACTGGTCCACTCATCGCCTTGCACGATCGTGGCACCTCCGGTGACAACGAAAAAACCGCCCGGCCTGAAGTACTCGATGTGCCGTCCGACAAGATAATCGGCCGAATTGGTGCCTGGATCGACCCAGCGTAAAACGGCCGGGTTGCCGATCACCTGCATGCTGCCCTCGGGTGAAATCTGGAAGGATCGGTCGCCGTCCATGATGAAATTCTCGGCGGGCGTCAACTGCTTCGTTGTCAGCGGAACCACGGTGTTGTGTGCGTCATGGCGATAGCGGATAGTGATGCCTGCTTCGCCGCCGCCGTAGACAATGAGAAAGTCATCGGACGCTGCAATAATGCGATCGACACCACCGCTGACGATCACTTCCGGAATCGCAGTCTGCCAATCGACAAAGGTCATATACAGTTCACCCTCTCCTACTGACCACACGACATTGCCGGTCATCTCCGGCGCGTCGGGCTCCATCTGGCCGTCGAGACCAACGATTCCGACTTTCACCGAGATCGTGCCGCTGCCCCCCTCCTGCAAATCGAGAACCACGAATTTCTGCTTGCCGGTGACACCATATCGCGGCCGCTCCTCCCAAACGCCTGTGAGGTTGACAGCAAGATTCTCGACACGTTCGTCGAGGCTTTCGATCGACTGTTTCTGCCCGCTGCCACAGCCCGACAGCAGCAGCGTCAGTGCCGCCGCCGATGCAGCGGCATAGCAGCATATGTAACGATACGGCCGTGACGTCAATATTTGACTCATAAAATAGGTATGCGGTATGGTCCGGCGTGTTAAATGCCAATCCGGCTTTCCTAAAAGGTAGCACGAGCAACCCTCGCGTGCTATCGTTCTCCTTTGACTACAACATCTTTGGAGGCGAGTGTCTATGGCTGCGGCAAATATGAAAATCGGGTTCATTCCGGCTAATCGCGGTTTCTTCAGCAGCGAGCTCGCGGCTGCGATGCGATCAGAAACCATTGATGCCATGCGGCAACTGGCGCTCGATCCCGTGGTGCTCGAAGACGGCCAGTCAAATCTTGGCTGCGTCGAGACCCGGCAGGAAGCTGAGACCTGCGCCCGGTTGTTCCGCGAGCAGGAAGTCGAGGGCATCGTCATTGGTGCGGTCAATTTCGGCGACGAGCAGGCCGCGGCCCTGGCCGTAAAGCAAGCGGGGCTGAACGTGCCTGTATTGATCTTCGGCTGCCAGGAAGAGCATGCACTGACACCCGGCATGAGCCGTCGCGATGCCTTCTGCGGGCTGCTCAGTATCGGTGAGGCCCTGCGCCAGATCGGTATTACCTACAGTGTGGGTCAACGGCCGGTCTGCTTTCCGTCCGATCAGGCCTTCCGCGACGACCTCGACTGGTTTGTCCGCATCTGCCGGGTCGTCAACGGCATTCGCAAGGCGCGCTACGGCCAGATCGGTGCGCGGCCAGACGCCTTCTGGACCTGCCGCTTCGATGAAAAACGTCTGCAGCGGCTCGGTCCGACTACTGTCACGCTTGATCTCTCCGAAGTATTCGGTGGTGTCCGTGCCATCAGCGACGATGATGCCGAAGTCCGCGAGCTGATCGAATCGATCGCCAATTACGCCGATTCGTCGAAAATGGCAGAGGCAACCATGCTGCGCATGGCCAAGCTCGAGTTGTTCCTGCGCCGCTGGCAGGCGGAAAACGATCTCGACGCGTTCGCCGTGCAGTGCTGGACCAGTATCCAACGCCACTACGGTGTCTGCGCCTGCACCACGATGAGCCGTTTCACCGATACGCTCACCCCGGCAGCCTGCGAAGCGGATATCATCGGCACGCTCTCGATGCATGCGCTGCAATTGGCCAGCGGCAAACCCGCTGCCCTGGCAGACTGGAACAATCTGCACAACGACGACGACGACCTCGTCAATATCTGGCATTGCGGTGTGTTCCCGAAGAGCTTTGCCAAGGAGCAGCCGCGTCTGGCGTCGCACGACATCCTGTTGGCTGCCGGCGTCGCGCCCGCAAATCAGGTAGAGGGCGTCGTCGAGCTGCAGATGAAAGCGTCACCGGTCACTTTGAGCCGGATCACGCAGGACGTCGACGGCGGCTGGCAGGCGCTGATTGCTCAAGGCCAGATCGAGGACAATCCGGCCAGTACATCGGGTTCGTATGGATGGTGCCGCATCGAAGATCTGCAATGGCTGTATCGCAACGTCGTGCTGCAGCGCTTCCCTCACCACGTGGCGATCACCCCGGCGACTATCGGCAACGTGCTGTGGGAAGCCTTCGGCAATTACCTTGGCTTCGACGTTTTCCATACCCGCCAAGCGACACCCGGTCAGTATCAGACCGCTATGCCGTTCTAACCAGGAACCATAACATGGCAAACGAATTCGCAACCCAGCTTTGGCAAGCCCGCCTGCAGGGGACCCAGGTCGATGTGCATGCGGTCGAGCTGCCACAGACAGTCGACGAAGCCTACGATGTGCAGGCCGCAATCACCAAGCTGTCGAACGCAACGTCCATCGGCTACAAAGTCGGATTGACGACGGCGGCTGCCATGGCAGCGTTCGGAATGACGGATTCGATGTTCGGACCGATCTACGAGCAGTTCCTTTACGACAGTGGCGATGCCGCGCCCTGTACCCATCCGGTGTTGTTGGAGACGGAGGTGCTCGTGGCCCTGGGACAGGATCTGCCGCCACGACCGGAGCCTTATACCGCGGCGGAAGTCGCCGCCGCAACCTCGTGGATCGCGGCGGGGTTCGAGCTGGTCGCCTGCCGGTTGAGCGAGAAACTGCCGGAACTGCCGCACCTGGCGATCGCCGACAGTGGGTTCAACGACGGTCTCGTCATCGGTGACCGGACGGACGATTGGTCAGTTCTCGATCTATTCCGTACGCCTGTGAGCCTGACGATCAACGGTGCCGAGAAAGACCGCGGGCACACAGGAGCTTCCCTCTACGGCGAGCCGTTTGCCGTGGCAGCTTGGCTGGCGAATCACCCTGTGCTCGCCGCCACCGGCCTGAAAGCCGGTGCAATTGTGGCGACCGGAACCTGCACCGGGATGGTGCCCGTTGGTCCCGGCGATACCGCTCACGGCGTGATCGATGGTTTAGGGGAAGTGACAGTGAATTTCGTCGCTGCCTGACCGCTCCGCAAAAACGCCACGAGACCTCTGCGCCCGTATACTCAGCCTGTCCAAGACCGATAGAAGCCTCTTCAGTTTCTGCCTACTCTGCGTTCCCGAAGCACGGCCCGGTCAATCGCTCACCTCGATCAAAGAATTCACCGTATAGCCGTCGAGCTTGTCACGACCGTTGAGAAGTGACAGCTCAATGACAAACTCCAGCGCGATGATGCGGGCGCCTATCTTTTCGATCAAATCCGCTCCCGCCTTCGCGGTGCCGCCGGTCGCCAGCAAGTCATCGACAATCAGCACCCGTTCACCGACGGACACCGCGTCGATATGGATCTCCACCGCCGCCGATCCGTACTCGAGGTCGTACGATACCGAGTGTGTTTTCCACGGCAGCTTACCTTGCTTGCGCACCAGTGAAATCCCGCAGCCAAGCTTGTATGCCAAGGCCGAGCCGAAAATGAAGCCGCGTGCATCGATCACGACGATCGAGTCGATCTGCTGATTCTCGTAGCGCCCCCCGATAATGTCGATCACTTCCG
>DPYP01000562.1:4738-4950 GCA_003545375.1 Lentisphaeria bacterium | reverse complement strand
GCTCGAATTACGAGACAAGTTCAGCCTGCCATTAATTGCGACAAACGACGCACACTATCTGGTGAAAGACCACGCCCTGCCCCACGAATTACTGTTGTGCATCGGCACTCAGAAAACGATGCAGGACGAAAAGCGCCTGCGCTTCCCGGCGCCCGAGTTCTACGTCAAGAGCCCGGAGCAGATGCAGGCCCTCTTCGGCGAATTGCCCGATG
>DPYP01000562.1:4523-4667 GCA_003545375.1 Lentisphaeria bacterium | reverse complement strand
GTCTACGAAACGCCGGACGGCAGCAACCGCCGCGATTATCTGCTCACGCAGTGCAAGAAAGGCCTCATCATGCGGTACGGCGTCGACCTCGACGGTATCGGCTATGACAAGCTCGTTGCGGAACACCGCAAGATCGTCGACCGC
>DPYP01000562.1:0-4438 GCA_003545375.1 Lentisphaeria bacterium | reverse complement strand
CCCTCTTCGGCGAATTGCCCGATGCGCTGCAGAACACGCTGGAAGTGGCCGAGAAATGCAATGTCACCTTCGAGCTCAACGCCAATCATTATCCAGTCTACGAAACGCCGGACGGCAGCGACCGCTGCGATTACCTGCTCACGCAATGCAAGAAAGGCCTCATCGTACGGTACGGCGTCGACCTCGATGGTATCGGTTATGACAAGCTCGTTGTAGAACACCGCAAGATCGTCGACCGCATGAACTACGAACTCGACATCATCGAGCGCATGGGCTTTACCAGCTATTTCCTGGTGGTCTGGGACTTTCTCTATTTCGCCCGCCGCGAGCAAATCCCGATCGGCCCCGGCCGGGGCAGCGGCGCCGGCAGCATCGTGGCCTACCTGACGCACATTACCGACATCGAACCACTGCATTACAACTTACTGTTTGAGCGCTTCCTCAACCCGGAACGAATCAGCCCACCGGACTTTGACATCGACCTTTGCGAGCGCCGGCGGTATGAAGTCATCAACTATGTGCGCGATAAATACGGTGCCGAGTGTGTCGCGCAGATCGGCACTTTCGGCACGTTGAAAGCGAGGGCCGTGATCAAGGACGTAGCACGCGTCATGGGCCGCAGTTTCGAGGAAGGCAACCGTATCACCAAACTCATTCCAGCCGATCCCAAGATGACGCTCAAAAAAGCGAACGCCGAGATCCGCGAAATCCAGGAGATGCGCAAATCCGAACCGTGGGTCGACGAGTTGTTTTCGTACTCCGAGGCATTGGAAGGACTCAACCGCAACATGAGCATCCACGCCGCCGGCGTCATCATCGGCGACCAGCCGTTGGACAACCTGATGCCGCTCGCCAAGGGCCAGGGCGACGAAGTGATCACCCAGTTCCAGGCCGGGCCATGCGAAGCGCTCGGCCTGTTGAAGATGGACTTCCTGGGCCTGCGCACACTGACGATCATTCAGGACACCTGCGATCTGATCCAAAAGTCACAGAACATCGAGATCGTCGCCGGCGAGATCCCACTCGACGATCCGGAAACCTACAAACTGCTGCAGCGCGGCCAGACGGTCTGCGTCTTTCAGCTGGAATCCAGCGGTATGCAGGATCTGTGTCGCCGTTTCGGTATCGACCGGATTGAACATGTGATTGCGCTGGTCGCCCTGTACCGCCCCGGGCCGATGCAATTTCTCGAAGACTTCATAGCCCGCAAGTCCGGCAAGACAAGAGTCGAGTACGACTGCGCGGAGATGAAACCGATCCTCGAGGAGACCTACGGCATCATGCTGTATCAGGAGCAGGTGATGCAGGTGGTGCAGGTGGTGGCGGGTTTCAGCCTGGCCCAGGCCGATCTGTTGCGGCGCGCCATGGGCAAGAAAAAAGAAGACGAGATGAAAGCCCAGTTCGAGCGCTTCGTTGAGGGTTGCATAGCCAACGGTCGGTCCAAAGGTGTTGCGATGGCGATCTGGGAAAAGATCGCGATGTTCGCAGGATACG
Source organism: Lentisphaeria bacterium (assembly GCA_003545375.1). Taxonomy (GTDB): domain Bacteria; phylum Verrucomicrobiota; class Lentisphaeria; order JABSQK01; family CAJWLW01; genus CAJWLW01. The sequence goes on along the minus strand of DPYP01000562.1, from coordinate 2,944 downwards.
GCTTCAACAAATCGCACAGCGCAGCGTACGCTTTTCTGGCCTGCCGCACGGCATATCTGAAAGCGAACTATCCGGTTGAGTTCATGGCGGCCAACCTGACCAGCGACATGAGTTCAGCGGAGCGCGTGGCGCTGCTGATCAACGAATGCCGGGAGATGGGCATCAAGGTCCTGCCACCGGACGTCAGTACCAGCGACATGGACTTCACCGTTGACAACGGTGCAATCCGTTTCGGGATGGCAGCGATCAAAGGTGTTGGCGAAGCAGCCGCGGCCGCGATCCTGAAGGCGCGTCAGGACGGGCCATTCGAGTCAATCCTCGAGTTTTGTGAACGCGTCGGCACGACACTGAACCGGCGACTCATGGAAAGCCTGGCGCAGTGCGGCGCCTTTGATTTCTGCGGTCACAGGCGTTCACAGGCGTACGCCATCATCGACGACGTTTTGGGACGGGCACAGACATCAATCCGCGACCGCGATACCGGCCAGGCCAACTTCTTCGAACTGCTGACGGACAAGGACGACAGCGGCGACGGCATGGACGTCGCGATCCCGGATATTCCGGAGTGGGAGCCGAAGCAACTGCTGCAGAAGGAGAAGGAGCTGCTGGGTTTTTACGTGACCGGCCATCCGCTCGACGAGTATTACGACACCATTCGAAACTACCAACTGGCGGGTACCCGGATGATCGGCGACATGCCGAACGACCAGGGCGTGCGCATCGGCGGTCTGATATCGACGATGAACCTGAAATACTCGAAAAAGGACGGGCGCCCCTGGGCGTTCATCACGCTCGAGGATCTCGATAGCACAATCGAGGTACTGATCTTCAGCGATGTGTATGCGAAGTACACCGCGCACCTCGTCGCCGATCAGGCGGTGGTGGTTGAAGGCTTCGTATCGAACCGTGAAGACGAGGATGCGAAAATCATCGCCGATAAGGTCCTGCCGCTCACCAGTGTACCGGAGCGATTCACGCGTGAAGTGCATGTGCGACTGAACGGCAACGCCGGACCGGAAGCACTGCAGGATCTCAAGCACCTGCTCGAGAGCAACCCCGGCAGCTCGCGCGTCATCCTCTGTATTGCCTGCAAGGACGGACAGTTCGCCTTCATCGAAACTCCCAAGGCATATCATGTTAAGTTCAGCAACAGCTTCGCCGAGGCAGTGCGGAATCTGCTTGGCAGCAACGCCATTCACGTCAAGCCCGATACGACCCTGCCGGTCCGCGAGAAGAAGCGGTGGCAGGCAGCGAATACGGCCTGATCCGTGAGGCGTCAGTCAGAACTCGCCTTCAACGGCGTTTCCGCGAGCGGCCCGGACCGTCCACAGTGGATCGAGACCTCGGTGCAAGGCACGGTTTCGAGTGTCGTGTTTGCCAGTGAGGACGGTGCCTATGCAGTCATCCGTCTGGAGAACACACAGCATGGTGAATCCGTGCTCGTCGGCGCTCTGGCAGCAGTGGCGGAGGGTCAGGACATCGAGGCCTGGGGCCAGTGGGAACGCCACAAAGAGCACGGTCGCCAGTTCCGCGTCAAGCGTTTCGAAGCGCTGCTGCCGACGACTGAGGAAGGGGTGCGCCGATACCTGGCAAGCGGCATCATCCCCGGTATCGGCCCGAAGCTGGCCGATCGCATTGTCGACCGTTTCGGCGTCGAGACACTCAGCATACTCGACCACTATTCCGCACGGCTGCTCGAGATCCCCGGTTTCGGCAAAGGCCGGCTCAAGCAGATCAAGGACGCGTGGAGTTCACAGTCCGAGCGTCGCGAGATATATATTTTTCTGCAGGGGCTTGGGCTGAGCGCAGCGTACTGCGATCGAGTCTATCGCAAGTACGCCGCCAACGCTGTCGAGATCGTCAAGGAAAACCCGTACCGTCTGGCGCGCGAAGTCAAAGGTATCGGCTTCCGGATGGCCGATGCCATTGCGCGGCATCTAAACATCGCGCCGGACAATCCGTTTCGACTCGGCGCAGGCGCCTCTTATGTCCTGGCCACGATGGCGGAGCAGCAGGGCCATACGTGTGTGCCGCGGGATGTGTTGCTGATCGAAGCTGCGCGGCTGCTGGCGGTCGAGGAAGATGTCGCCGCCACCGGCCTGCAGCGTGCTGTCGAGGACGGCACTGCGGTTGTCGATTCCGCTGCGGAAGAACCGTTGGTCTACCCGACGGACCTGTACCGGGCCGAATGCGACCTGGCCCAAATCATTGCCGGCATGACTTCGGGCAGCGGGTTGCCGACGCTGCCGCCGCAGGCACTGGCGCGCAGCCGCAACTGGACCATGCTCAACGAAGCCCAGCAGACCGCCGTGCTCAATGTCTTTCAGCACCCGATCAGCATCATCACCGGCGGTCCGGGTGTCGGCAAGACAACGGTGACACGGGAAATCGTCGCTATTGCTAACAGCTTGAACTGGAACGTCGCGCTGGCAGCACCGACGGGCCGGGCCGCCAAACGCCTGAGCGAGTCCAGCCAGGCCCATGCTCAGACCATCCACCGGCTGCTGAAGTGGGAGCCGGAGTTGTCCGGCTTCGCTCACAACAGCGACAATCCGCTGAAGCACCACCTGGTCATCATCGATGAAGTTTCGATGCTTGACATCCATTTGGCGGCAAGTCTGTTTCGGGCGTTTTCTGCCGAAACCCGGGTCGTGCTGGTCGGCGATCGCGACCAACTGCCGTCCGTCGGGCCGGGCTCGTTTCTCCGGGACCTGATTGAGTCGAAGTGCGTCCTGGCAACGCACCTGAGCGAGGTCTATCGGCAGGCCGGCGGCAGCCAGATCATAGTGAGCGCGCACCGAGTCAATGCCGGACAACTCCCGGAAATGCAGCCACCGCAATCTTCAGAACTGTCGGACTTTTACTGGATCGAGCAGGAGGATCAGGAGAAGCTCGTTGATGTTGTCTGTCGCATGGCGGCCGAACGCATCCCGAAGCGTTTCAA
>DPYP01000301.1:0-12968 GCA_003545375.1 Lentisphaeria bacterium | reverse complement strand
ATGTCCCGGCAATAGCTCTCGCATACAGCCCCGAGGCATCCGGCAGCGTGCAGCATCTTGGCCATACCGTCGCCCAGGACGCACTCGTGGTCGGGCCGTGAGCCAACAGTCTCGACGACCCAGATCAGCGGCAGGTCCATCTTGCGCATGCGATCGACCTGTTCGAAGTAGTTCTCCATCTCCGGCTTGCCGCCGGGCGTGCTGCTGTCCATCTTTGCGGTGACCGCAATCCCAGCGATCGGTGCGATCTCCGGTGTCAAGGAATTGATTGCCCCGCTCATGTACCACTCAGCGGGTGGGGTCGAGTCAAGGTAGCCCCTCGTATTGGCCAGCAAAGCAGTATCGAATTCGCACAGTGATTCAAATGTCTGGCGCGTGATCAAGACTTCCTCCGGTTCGAATGATTACTAAACTAAAGAAATTGAGCAGACACAGTAACAGCATCAGTGGAATTGTCGAGCGATTGTTCATTGCCGATTCCATTTGTCTCATGCAACGGCAGCTCTGTTGCACTTTGCATGGCTGCAACTATCTTGACCCGAGCTTCACCAACACCTCTGCGAGACAGACATGAACAGCCCCAGAGTCCACCTCTTCCTGATCCTCACATTCGTTGTCGGCATCATGAGTGGTTGTCGGTCCACGCCGAAGCGTTCGTGGGTCGAGCCCATCCACCTGGACAACTGGCCGAGAGAACTTCGCGAGCATCCGATGCCACCCGACGAGAACATGCACAAGATCGATCTGGGCGGCACGGAAAATGCCTCGCACCATCTCGTGCGAGTCCGTGATCGTGAGCCATATCACCTGCACGCCGAACACGATCTGACAGTCTTCGTGCTGTCCGGTCACGGCGATATCATCATCGACGGCACGACCCGGGCCTGCACGATCGGCAACGTCCTGTTCATCCCGCGCGGCGTCCCGCATGCTTTCGTCAACAAGAGCGACAAGGTCGCTGTCGCATACGCCGTCTTCACCCCAGCCATGCGGGTCAAAGATTTCGTCAAGGTCCCGGCGGTAACCGGCAAGTAGGAGTGCGCGTGAGCGGCGTGCAGCCTATTGCAAACTGACTGCTTGAGTCTTGACAGGGGCAAACTGCGGACGCATCATAACGGTACGCATCAATCCCACCACTACCACCCGGTCCATCATGCCCATTGAATTCAGATTTGAAGGCTGTTCACTGTCGGAAGCGAGCTGGAATCAAGTGATCGATGACGTGCTGGCCCAGGAAGGAATCGAGCCGTACAGCGATCCCCACTTCAGCGGATACGGCGACGGCGTGGCAGCAAAGATCTGGAGCCCGGGGTCAACACGCGGCGTAAGTATTTTGCGCGGTGCTGACGATACTGTCGACCTGCGTTTCATCGCCCTGGCCAGCCGGCGGGACTGGCAGACCGGGTTCGCCCTTGCACGCGAGGCACTGGCGCGCGGCAGCGGGTGCCTGGTGCATGAGAACGGCGAGCAATACACCGTCGCTAATCTGACCGCAGAGCAGGCAATTGAAGACTCAATTACGGATTTCGTCGAGACGGTCATCAGGGTAACCGCCCTACTCGAATCCGAGGGCACCGATGAAATGCCATTGCCGTTCGACTATTTCACCCTCGGCTGCAAGACGGGGGATTTCGCCGGCTGCACCTACGAGAACATGCCGGTATTCGAAGAACGCCTGGCAATGCGCGTCGGCAAATACGCCAGCGCCTATCATGCCGATGTGCTGATGGTGGAGGAGCGTATCCGTGTTGCCAGCTGGACACTGCTGCCGACGATTATCGGCAAGGTCGATTACGTGGTGGTCGACTACAAGGACAAACTGACGCTGCCCTGCGACCGTCTACTGGAGATTCTCGAGGACCGCGCCGAACGCCTCGGCAGCGCCACGTACCTGCCGGAGCTCGATATCGATCGGGATTTCAATATCCTGATGCAGCTCGAGAATGCCCAGATTCCGATGGAGGACATGGTGCCGACCACCAATGTCCTGGAGGAGCTGGGCAACGATGCATCGGAGACGCTGGTCGAGACGATAGCAGCCATTGTTTACCTACTCATCGCGCAGCAGGACCTGGGTGACATGCGCCAGTCGATGATGCAGGATGGCTTTGACGAGGTGCAGGCGGACACGCTGATTGCGGCGGTGCGATTGGCACTCGAAGCGATATTCGAAAAAAACCAGAGCCCGGACCGGATACATCAGACACTGCTGGACGCCGACCTGCCGCCGGACACCGCCAGAGCGATTGTCGCGGGCGTGAGGCAGGCCCTGCAGGACATGCAGCAGAAACAGGCGGGCACAGGCAAGGGTTGTCTGGGGATGCTACTGCTGCCGATCGCGAGTGCGATTTTATGGCTGCTGTGGTAGACGAGACCGTAGCAGTTCCGGGCGTAGAGGTGCGTTCAGCCTCTGCGAGGGACAGCATCTACGCGCTCCCAGCCCGCTGCGGGACTGTGGGCCCAGACTTTGCGGGCCACACCTGGCCCGGCGTCACGTTGCTGTTCGATGCGCCGGCGGGATACCCCAGCCTGCTGTAGCCAACCGGTCAGATCCCGGGCAGCGCCCGATGTGACGTCAAGAAGGCAGGTAAGGCAAGCGGAAGTCAATCCCGTCCGTTATCGTATCTTCAGATATCGTCGCGCCAGAGATCGTCGACCGCATCGGACGGCATCCGCCAGTCGCCACGAGGCGACAGGGAGATGGTACCAACTTTCGGGCCATCCGGAATGCAGCTGCGTTTGAACTGCTGCGAGAAGAAACGCTTGACGAATACATCGAGCCAGCGCTTGATCTCTTTCTCGGTGTATTTGCCGTCGAAAGCATGCTCCGCCAGAAAGCAAATTTTTCGCGGGCGCGCACCGTACTTGACCGTATGATAGAGAAAAAAGTCATGCAGTTCGTAGGGACCGATGACCTCTTCCGTCTTCTGCGCAATTTCACCATTCTCGTGGGCCGGTAGCAGTTCCGGTGTGATCGGGGTGTCGAGGATGTCGAGCAGCACGTCGCGCACCTCGGCGCTGCTTTGGTCGGCTACCCAGCGAACAAGGTATTGAATCAAGGTTTTCGGAACGCCGCTGTTAACCGCGTACATGGACATGTGATCGCCGTTGTAGGTGCACCATCCGAGTGCGAGCTCGGAGAGGTCGCCGGTGCCGACAACCAGGCCGCGCTCGCGGTTGGCGATATCCATGAGCAATTGCATTCGCTCACGAGCCTGCACGTTCTCATAGGTGACATCGTGCTGCTCCGGATCATGACCAATATCCGAGAAGTGCTGGCGGCAGGCGGGTATAATATCAATCTCCCTCAATTCGGCACCGATCGCCCGACACAGAGACACGGCATTCGTAAAGGTGCGCTTCGACGTTCCGAACCCGGGCATGGTGACAGCGATGATGTGGTCAAGGTCATGCCCCAGACGTTCAAAGGCGGCACGGGCAACCAGCAGGGCCAGCGTCGAATCAAGCCCGCCGGACACACCGATGACAACGATATCGGCGTGGGTATGCTCGAGACGTTTGGCGAGACCGCAGGACTGGATGCTGAAAATTTCATGGCAGCGCTCATCGCGTATGGACGGCTCAGACGGGACAAACGGCAGCGGCGTCACCTTCCGGCGCAATGCCGAAGGAACAGTCAGCGAAGACAGTTCAATGCCCCGGACTCCGAGCGTGTCATTGTCCGGCATTACCGTTTCCGAAACCCGCGTCGCGCGCAGGCGCTCGCAGTCGACATCGCCGCACAGCAATTCATGGCTGTCTGCGAATCTGACGGTTTCGGCCAGCACTATGCCGTTTTCGGCAATCAGCCCGTGGCCGCCGAAAACAACATCGGTGGTAGATTCACGCGGGCCGGCACCGCTGTATACATAGGCAGCAACACAGCGAGCGCTCTGTCCGCGAACGAGGTCGCGCCGGTAGTCAGCCTTGCCGACAAGCTCGTTGCTGGCCGAGAGGTTGGCAATGACCGTGGCGCCGGCCTGAGCAAGACGTGAGCTCGGCGGTACAACGTTCCACAGATCCTCACAGATCTCGACGCCCAAAACCAGATTGTGCTCGCCGGCAAAGACCAGGTCGACACCGAAAGGGACCTCTTCGCCGTTGAGTGTGATCAATTCGTCGAAGACATCGACGCCCGGCGTGAACCAGCGTTTCTCGTGGAATTCCTTGTAGTTTGGCAGAAAACTCTTGGGCACCACACCGCGGACCAGTCCGGACTGCATCACGATGCCACAGTTGTAGAGCCGGTTGCCATGATACAGCGGCGCGCCGACTACGATGATCGTGTCACAGGATTTCGTTTCCTGCGCGATACGGTCAAGCGCTTCAAAGGCGGTGTCGGTGAGGCAACTCTGAAAAAAAAGATCGGCACAGGTATAGCCGGTGACCGACAATTCCGGAAACACCGCCAGCGCCACGTCCTCGTCCGCCGCCATACGCGTAAGCGCAACGATCTGCTCGACGTTGTGATTAACGTCGGCAACCCGCACATCCGGGACGGCAGCGGCAAGGCGAAGGAATCCGTGCATGGCACATCGGTGGTGCGGGTTTGCGATCAGAGAATGTCGGCAACCCGCTCCGGCGGCCGACCGAGACAGGCGAGACCGTTACAAACAACGATAGGCCGCTCGATCAGGATCGGGTGCTCGACCATCAGATCGACCAGTGCGTCACCGTCGAGCGCATCGACATCAATGTTTTCTTCCGCGAGGACGCTTTCCTTGCGGCGAATAAGCTCATGCGGTTCCATACCGAGTTGCGCCAGCAGTGTGTGCAGTCCATCGGCATCGGGAGTGATCCACAAGTACTCGACAATCTCGGGTTCAATGCCTTTGCTCTGCAGAAGTTCGAGGGTCGCGCGGCTCTTGCTGCAGCGCGGATTGTGATAAATGGTGACGTCTGGCATGGCAGGAAGGGTAAAAAAAATAAAAGGTTGAAGAATTGAAAGGCAATGAATAAACGGACGCAACAATCCGTTCTGTTTGTGACTCACAATCAATATACTGCAAAGATACCGCCTTTACAGGCAAATCGTATGGGGCGAAATAGACAAAAAGAAGGAGACAAAAAAGTTTGGCTCCATGCCAGGGCACATTCCTGCTTTCGTTTCGGAATCGTCCAGGGCAATCAGCAGTTCACCGTCCGGCAAAGGAAATATGAATCGGTACTTTAAGATTCAGATTCACGGGCAGGATATCCACCGTGCCACAAAGACGCGAATCGGTGCCGTTCGGCATTAGAGGTAGTCGTCGAAGAACCGGCGTCGACTGGGATGGCGCAGTTTATTGAGCGCGATCTTTTCAATCTGCCGAATACGCTCATGCGTGACATCAAACTGACTGCTGAGTTGCTCGAGGGTAAGGATCGGGCAATTGAGCAGGCCGAACCGATGAGTAATAATATTGCGCTCACGCTCATTCAGCGTTTCCAGAACATCAGAAATCGTCTCCGCCAGAAGATTATCGGATGCTTCTTCCGAGGGTGATTTCGTCGAACGATCGAAGATAATATCGTAGACGTGGAAATCGTCGTCATGTCCGAGCTCGGTCTGCAGCGAAATCGTCTGGCGTTCCATCTTACGGAGAGCACGGACGCGTTCGACGGAAATATCGACACACTCGCCGATTTCCTCAGGCGTCGGCTCCCGGCCGAACTTCTGCAACAGCACGCGCTCGGTCTTGCGGATGCGATGCAAGGCGTTAGCCATGTTGACTGGGATCCGAATGGTCCGCGAATTCATCGACAATGCGTGCGTAACGGACTGGCGGATCCACCAGACGGCATAAGTACTGAAGCGATGACCGCGCTGCGGTTCGAAACGGTCAATCGCCTGCATCAAGCCGATATTGCCTTCCTGGATCAGGTCAAGCAATGGCAGTCCGCAGTTGAGATATTTCTTTGCAACGCTGATGACCAGCCGGAGATTCGCCTCGATCAGCGCGTTACGGGCGCATTCCATGTGACGGGCGCAATGACTGAGTCGCGGCATGACCTGCATGAAAGCTTTGATCGGCATCGAGATGATATCAACGAGCTCGTTGGTATCCACGTCGTGGTTCTTGCCGTTGACGGCATCGACGTAGCCGTTTAGTTCGATGATACAATCCTGATACAGTTTGCCATGGAAGTGGAAGCGCTGGATGAGTCGCTCCAGTGACTGGTACATCAGGTTCCGCTTGCCCTGCGACTTTTCGCTCACCTGCTTGCGGATGACGTAGAGGTGCTCGGCGGTCTTCTCAAGGGCGTCAATCAGATGCAGGATACGCTCTTTCTTAACTTCGAGCGTGTCGTAATCGGCAGCCGAGGCTTCACTGGCAACTTCAAAGATCTCGCTGCTCCTGCACTCGCTCATGTTTTTCTGCAGGACAACAGGAAAGTGGCACAGGAGCCCGTCGAGTTCGAGGCGTTCCTGGTAATATTCGGTGGTATAGAAGACTTCTTCCTCATGCGACAGGCGGGGCAGAGTGCCCATCTGGCGCAGATACTTCTGGATGACGTCCTGATCGTCGTAATAATCGGTACGACGATCAGTCCGTGCGCGGCCTTCCGCAACGTCTATGGAGGTGCTTTGACGCATTCGCCTCTGTTCCGGCCTTTATCGGCAGCAGCGTTACCTCTGGGAAGGTAGAGGTATTCGCCCGACAACCGGTTCTGTTCGTCGGTTGAGCTGTAAGACTAAGATACACTCCCAAGTGTATACAGTCAAGTGGTACCGGCACCCTTCCGAGTCGGCGACCACCATCAAAAATCGTCACCTCAGTGCTCGGCAACCTCTTCATCCGGGACTTCGTCGACGTTCGGCGCGTCCGGAGTTTCTGGAAAAAACAGCAGCTTTTTGCCATCGGGTTCAAGACGCACGACCGAGCCTTTCTGGATATTTTGCCGCAGAATCTCTTCCGCCAGCGGGTCCTCGATATAGCGCTCGACAACGCGACGCAACGGCCGCGCCCCATACTCCGCCTTGTAGCCGACCTCGATCAGGAACTCACGAACCTTGTCGCCGTAGATCAAACAAATGCCGTGCTGCTCCAGGCGCTGGCGGATCTTATTGACCTCCAGTTCGATGATCGACATCAGATGGTCGTTCTGCAACTGATTGAAGACGATGATTTCATCGACACGGTTTATGAACTCCGGACGGAACTTCTTCTTGGCCTCGGCTTCCAGGCGTTCCTTCATCAGGTCGTGATTATTGTCGAATGCGGACTCACTGCTAAACCCAAGCGTTGGCTTCTTCAATTCGCCGGCACCGACGTTCGAGGTCATGATCACGATCGTGTTGCGGAAATCGACGCGCACACCGAGGCTGTCGGTGAGTTGGCCTTCTTCGAGAATCTGCAGCAACATGTTGGTGACGTCCGAGTGCGCCTTCTCAATCTCGTCGAACAGCACGACCGCATACGGTCGGCGGCGCACTTTCTCGGTCAGCTGCCCGCCTTCGCCATGGCCGACATAACCCGGCGGCGAACCAACGAGACGACTCACATTGAATTTCTCCATGTACTCGGACATGTCGATCTGGATGAGCGCATCGGCATCGCCGAACATGAACTCGGCCAGTGACTTCGCCAGCAACGTCTTGCCAACGCCGGTCGGCCCCAGGAAGATGAACGAACCGATCGGCCGCCGCGGGTCCTTGAGGTCGGCACGGGAACGGCGCAAAGCGCGGGAGACCGTGTTGACCGCGATGTCCTGGCCAACAACGACCTGGCACAGTTCTTCCTCCATGCGCAGGAGGCGCTCGGCCTCTTCCTCTTCCATGCGCTGCACAGGAATGCCGGTGAGCTTGGCCACCACGTGCGTGATGTCGTTCACGTCAATGGCGACGACGTGTTCGTTGGTCTTCTGCTCCCACTCGAGGCGCCTCTCTTCGAGAAGTTCCTTGAGCGTTTTCTCCTTGTCTCGCAAGGCCGCAGCCTCTTCGTATTTCTGCTGGCTCACCGCCAGTTTCTTGTCTTTCTTGATCTCGCCGATGTTTTTCTCAATATCCTTGAGGTCGGGCGGTCGGATCATGGTCGAGATCCGAGCACGCGAGCCGGCCTCGTCCATGATGTCGATGGCTTTGTCCGGCAGATGCCGCCCGGGCATGTAGCGATCGGAAAGCTTGACAGCAGATTCGACCGCCAAGTCGGTGTATGTGACGTGGTGGTGTTCCTCGTACTTATACTTGACGCCACCGAGGATTTCGATGGCCTCTACGATCGACGGCGTGTTGACGATAATCGACTGGAAGCGGCGCTCGAGGGCAGCGTCTTTCTCAATGAACCTCCGGTACTCGTCCATGGTCGTGGCACCCACGCACTGGATCTCGCCGCGGGACAATGCGGGCTTGAGAATGTTCGAAGCGTCGAGCGCTCCTTCGGCGCCACCGGCACCGACGATGGTGTGCAGCTCATCGATAAACAGAATGACCCGGGTAGAGCGTACGATCTCGTCCATCACAGCTTTGATGCGTTCCTCGAACTGGCCACGGTACTTGGTGCCGGCCACCATGAGCGGCAGATCGAGTGCGATCACCAGTTTGTCGCGAAGCAGCTCGGGAACCTCCCCCTTGATAATTACCTGTGCCAGGCCTTCGACAATAGCCGTCTTGCCGACACCGGCTTCGCCGATCAGCACGGGGTTATTCTTGGTACGGCGACAAAGGATTTGGATGACGCGTTCAATCTCATGGGCACGGCCGATCACAGGGTCCAACTTGCCGGCCACCGCGAGTTCGGTCAAATCACGACCAAACGCCTTGAGAGCCGGCATTTTTTCTTCGGCAGCAACGGGACCTGCACTCATCTCATTTTCCTCTTTCGTTTCCGGTGGAATAAAATTGGGGTCCAATGCCCTGAGCACTTCCGTGCGAACCGTATCGGCATCGACATCAAGACTACGCAAGATCTTTGCCGCAACGCCCTCACCTTCCTTTAAAAGTCCCAAAAGAATGTGTTCGGTGCCGATGTAATTGTAGTTGAGCGACCGTGCTTCGCTGGCTGCGAGCTGCAAAACTTTCTTGACTCGCGGCGTGTACGGGATGTCGCCTTCCTGCATAGTGGCGCCGCCGGTGCCGGAATGTTTCTCCACTTCCATGCGCACGGTATCGAGGTCAAGATTCATCGATTGCAGCACACTGACCGCAACGCCCTGTCCAAGCTTGATCAAGCCAAGAAGGACGTGTTCGGTGCCGACATAGTCATGCCCGAAGCGGCGAGCTTCCTTCTTCGCCAGACTCAGCACCTGCTGGGCCCGTGGTGTAAAGTTGTTCATTGGGAAATCGTTGTTTTCGTCCTTCTGCATTGCCTTCTCCCTTTCTATATGTTCCCAGAGACCGGTCACCCGGCTCCTTCAGCAGTTCAATGAGATTGTTCGTCGGTGGTCTCGCGTTTGCTGCCACTGAGCCTACTCCGGACAATGTCGGCGCGGGCGATGTCACGCTCGTTTTCATCGAGCGTCCGATTGTGAATTTTCTGGAGATGCCCCGGCTGGATCATGACCAGCAGCTCGTTGATCGTGTGCGCGTCGACCGATGAGAACATGCGCAGGTCAATACCCAGCCGCAACGCCGACAACTGACGCAGCGCCTCCGAAGATTCGAGGATGTAAGCGTGGCGCAAAATGCCATAGGCACGGCCGATGTGATCGTAGAGATACTTCGGCTTGCGCTCCAGCAGCACCTGCCGGGCATTGCGCTCGTGCTCAACGATCTGGCGGATGATCTTTTCGAGCTTCTCGATAATGTAAATTTCGCTCTCACCCAAGGTCGACTGGTTCGAGATCTGAAACAGATTGCCGTCCGTATCCGAGCCTTCCCCGTACAATCCGCGTACGGCAAACCCGATCGTGTGCACCGCCTGCGTGATCGCTTCGATCTGGTTGGCAAATACCAGCCCAGGCAAATGCAGCATCACCGAGGCGCGGATACCGGTGCCGACATTGGTCGGGCACGCCGTCAGAAACCCGAGGTCCTCGGAATAGGCGTACTGCAGCCGCTCGGTCAATAGTGAATCGACGTGGTCCACCAGTTGCCACAATTGTTCGAGCTGCATGCCGGCAGTCATCACCTGCAACCGCAGATGATCCTCTTCGTTGACCATGATACTGCAGTTCTCGCCGCGCGCTACGAACACGCTGTTGCCAGTCTTGCGCGTACTGCAGTGCTCACGGCTGATCAGATGGCGTTCGAGCAGGAACACGCGGTCGAGCTCCGCCAGAGACGACATCTTGACATCGATACATCCATCCATCAACGGCACACCAGCGACCGCTTCACGGACCATCTGCAGAACCGCCTGGCGATGGCGTGTGTTGGCCTTCGTCGGGAACGGGATGCCCGCCAGATTACGTGCCAACCGGATGCGTGTGCTCACTGTGATTCCGGCATCCGGGCCATCGTCACTGAGCCATTGCACAGGCTGATCGGCAAGTTGGTCGATGGGATTTTTCGCTTTCATGACAGAAACTCGTCGTCGAGTCCGTCTTCCGACGGTTCTTCTTCCGTGAGATTTCTGATTTCGTCGCGCAACGCTGCCGCTTCTTCGTAATGTTCGTTGCTGACTGCCTGGCGCAGGGCTTCCTGCAGATCCTTGACACGATTCACCGGCGCTTCGACAGCGAAAGCAGGCACGCTGCCGTCATCGGAAAGTTCAATCATTTTGCCGACATGATTCACACCCTTGTGCAGTGACGGCAGGGCTTCGAGCAGGAAAGGCTTGAAGACTTCGTAACAGTCGGCACAGCCAAGCAATCCGGACTTCTGAAACTCGGCGCTGGTCAACTCGCAGGTGGGACAACTTATCTGCGGCACGATCGCGGGCTGTTCGGTCGGGGTTTTCTTGGTCATCTCCGCGAAATTGTACAAAAGCTCCGCCAGGGCAACGCCCTCGAACATATTCGGGTTGACCTTCTTCTTGTTGGCGCAGTGTGAACACAGATGTATTGACTTCTTGTCACCGTCGATAACCATCTGAATGTGGTTCGTCGCCTCGTTGTCGCCGCACAAATCGCAGTCCATATAGAATCCCTGCCACGCTGGATTGTCGTCAGTGCCGAGTTTTCGCCCGTGCTTATGCACACACGCATCCTTACATGTGTATAGTACAGTCTGTGCGCCGATTTTCACATATTTCGCCAAAAAGATTACCGGTTCTGACAACCGGACGTCCGGTTGCACAAAGTCTATATTTCTTTGGACGTAATCCATTAAAAAAGTACTGCTTTCCCTTGTGTTCTGTACCGGCGAGTCTATTTTAGCCATTCCCTCGAAACTCCAGTTTTCATCGGGATGTAGCGCAGTTTGGTAGCGCGTTTGACTGGGGGTCAAAAGGTCGCTGGTTCGAATCCAGTCATCCCGACCATCTTCACTCTTTCGCCCCATCGCCTTCCAGTTGCGCAGGAACCGTACCACTTTGGTGCTTACGCCTGACAACGCCGAAAAAAAACAGTGCCAGCGCCACAGCCAGTGCGCCTCCAGCGATTATCAGGCCGCGATGAAAGGCCACCGGACGGTAGAACATCTCGACAGTATGTTTGCCTGCCTTGGGGATGTGGACGCCGCGCAGGACACCGTCGAACAAGGGAAGCAGCGGCACGGGTTCGCCGTTCAAGGTTGCATGCCAATCCCTGGTCCAGGTGTCTGACAAGACCAGCATGCGGTCTTCGAAGCTCGTTGCGACAGCGAATCCAAGATGCTCCGGCGTTTCATTGAGCATCCGCACGTGTTCAAAGGACGCATCGACCTGTCCGCTCGATTGCCGCAGCAAGGACGGCCCGGCGAATGCCGCGCCTGCCTCAGGCTGGCAAAGCACCACGCTCTGCAAGTCGACTGCGGCCAATTCCTCCAGCGGTGAGTCGCTGTGCCGGAGCGTATTTACCAGGCGAAAACGCGGCATATACTCGGGAATCGTAAAGATCGTCTGGGCGCCGACGGCATACATGACACTCACCAGTTGCAGATGCTGACGTGTCAAACCGGTTCCCCGCTCACCGAACAGGTCGAGTGGCTCCGGCGGCGGAATGCCCAGATAGCCGCTCGCCTGCCGCATGCCCTGCCACCATGAACGGTTGAGTTTACCAACGTACCGGAAATCCGACTGGTCGGCGGTCAACCGCATGTCCTTGGTTTTCTGTAGAAAATCATCGATACTGGTGCGCGCGGCGGTCAAAGGAATCTGGAAGCTGCAGACCGCAATATCAGCCACACAGATAAGCAGCAGCAGTCCACCGAGAAGCCTGGCGACGCCCGAATGCTTGTCTGCCCGACGGTTGAACACGATCACTGTGGCAGCAGTCAGTACCGCAACCACCGGGCCGACGATCAGCAGTGCGACCCGATTGAACTCAACGACCATCCCGTCGATCAGTAATGATCCCATCAGTATGGCGTATAACAACAGCAACGTCGATAGAAGCGGTATTGTGAACACCGCAATCCAAGCACCCCGGTCGAAGCTCGACGGGCGTGTCGTGAGCCAGTGTAGCGCCAACCCTGCCAACACCGCAATTGCCGCGCACAAAATCGACATGTACCGTCCCGGCGCCCGAAACTGCGAGATCAGCGGCACACACTCGAGCAGTGTGTTGAGCACGCCGTACCTGCCGAGCATGAGCAACACCGTCACCACCAGCAGCGACACCGCCGCAATCGATTCCTTCCGGTAGGTCGTCTGCAGCAACTGACGGTGCAGGACAAAGACAATGACAATCAAAACCAGGGGCGCAATTCCGAAATAGGCCGGCGTTTCCTGCTTCGACGCGAATACATGTCGGTCATCGCCCTGCCCTTGCCAGTGCCCGACAACTTTGTCCTCGAACAGGAACGGCGACAGGTTCGGCAGCAGATTGATCGGCTCCAGTGAGTACGCCTGCCGTGCCTCACCGGCAATCTCACCGCGCGGCGATGCGTTGACGTACTCCACGGACGGCAAAAGTTGCGGGGCGCCCAGCGCCGCCCCGAATATCACACCCGCTGCAGCGATACCGGC
>DPYP01000510.1:1793-2798 GCA_003545375.1 Lentisphaeria bacterium | reverse complement strand
CACGCGCTACTGCCCGTCGTTCGAAGACAAAGTGATGCGCTTCCCGCATCATGAAACGCATCAGATTTACCTCGAACCGGAAGGCGCTTTCACCGACGAGTACTACCTCAACGGTATCTCCACAAGCCTGCCGCCCGATGTACAGTGGCAAATGGTGCGTTCGCTGCCCGGCCTGGAGAACGCAACGCTTTCGCGGTATGCCTACGCTGTGGAGTACGATTTCGTGCTGCCGCACCAGTTGCACAATTCACTGGCAGTCATGAAATGGCCAAACCTGTTTCTTGCCGGCCAGATTAACGGCACGACCGGCTATGAGGAGGCTGGCGGCCAGGGCATCGTCGCCGGCATCAATGCGGCGCAACTGGTAGGCGGCGACCGCTCCCCGATCGTGCTCGGCCGGGACCAGGCCTACATCGGCGTGCTCATCGATGATCTGGTGACCAAAGACATCACCGAGCCGTACCGGTTGTTCACCAGCCGTGCCGAATATCGGCTGCTGTTGCGTCAGGACAATGCTTGTCGTCGCCTGTCAAAGATCGGCTACGACATCGGGTTGCTGCCGGAGCGGCACTACCGCCAGGTCGGCGAGTTGGAGCGGCAACTCGCCGAGGCCCGCGATTTTCTCGACAATACGAAGGTTTCCGGCCAAAGCCTATGGAGGCGGCTGCGCACGAAGGAGTTGCAACTCGACGATATCGACGAGCTGCGTGGCTACGGTGCGGAGGTCTGCCGGCAACTCGAGATCGAAGCGCATTACGAAGGCTACATCGAGCAGGAAAAGAACCAGGCGAAATCCCTGCAGAAACTGACGGAGTGGAAGATCCCGTCAGGGTTTGGCTACGACATGCCGGGGTTGCGCAATGAGTCGCGGCTGAAGCTGCAGCGCATCAAGCCCGATACGCTGGCGCAGGCGGCCCGCATCGATGGTGTGACGCCGGCGGAGATTGCGTTGCTGCAAGTGCACATCAAGCGTTTCCGCGAGACTGCGGCGGCGGCTGTGTGATT
>DPYP01000510.1:0-1410 GCA_003545375.1 Lentisphaeria bacterium | reverse complement strand
GGCCGATCGAAAGCTTATAGCAGTGATCGATGAGGAGGCGGATTTCCTCGATCTGCAGCTTCTTGAAGAAGTACAAGCAGGTGCTGTCGATATTCCCTTGCGAAGCGCTCTCGCAGCAATCGACGAAACTATCCGCGGACCAGTGGCCGATGCGTTCCAGGGCACTGATGTAGTGGCTGAGTTGGTCGGTAGCGGGCACGATATCATCGGCGATCTGCGTGGATTTCTCGAACAGCTTGGCAGCTACCGGATGATTGTCGACCTTGGCGAACCAGTGCTTGGCATTTGAATAGTCGCCTTCGCGCCGGTGCATGACGCCATGGAGGTAACTGCCTTCCGGTGTCTTCAGGCTCTGACAGATATCGTGTGAGAGCGACAGCTCGTCGTTCCACAGCAGCACGCCCGCCTTCACTGCCTGCGCTGCTTTTTCGTCCTTGACTTCGACCGGCATGAAAAGGTCGATCGGTGAACACTCTGTGACCTCGTCCGTCAAATCCGAATCCCAGGCATTGTCCGGCTGCAGCTCGGGTAGGGATTCACGGTCTTCCAGGCGCTCGACGAACAACGCGATCCTAGTGTAGAAAAAAGAGGATTTCTTCATCTCACCAAGGGACGTATACTGTGAATTTGGCATTCTGTACCCTCCAATAATAATATGCATCAATTGAATTGAATGTATGGGGACGTCAAATCGTTGTCAACCCATGTAGCGGTCGACTAATTTTGCGGAACGACTTGGGAGAGAATGATTGTGTGCTAATATTGCTCTCCGCAATCATCTTCATCCCTATGATCCCACTTGCCCCCGGAGATTGACATGGCTACAAAGACAAAACGCTGGTCCTTCGGTGTCGTCGGACTCGGCAACATTTCGGACTTCCACGCCGAGGCGGCCAATGATGTGCGCGGCGGCACAATGTATGCCTGCTACAGCCGCTCGCCGGAGAAGGCTGCGGCTTTTGCCGCGAAGCACAAGTGTCGGGCGTATTCCGATTTCGAGATGTTTCTACAGGATCCCGAGCTCGATATCGTCACGATCGCGACGCCGTCCGGCGCCCATTTGGAACCGGCGATCGCGGCGGCCCGAGCCGGCAAGCACGTGATCTGCGAGAAACCGCTGGAAGTCAATCCTGCCCGCTGCCGCAAGATTATCAGTGCCTGCAAACGTCACAAGGTCAAACTCGTGACCATTTTTCCAACGCGCTTCAAGGACGTCAGTATTGCCATGAAAAAGGCGATGGACGCGGGTCGTCTGGGAAAGCCCGTAAATGGTAGTGCATATATCAAGTGGTTTCGCGACCAGGCCTACTACGACTCCGGTGCCTGGCGCGGCACCTGGAAGCTCGACGGTGGTGGTTGCCTGATGAATCAGGCCATCCACAACGTCGACATGCTGATTCACCTGATGGG
>DPYP01000373.1:0-3107 GCA_003545375.1 Lentisphaeria bacterium | reverse complement strand
CGGCATCAAGCCCTATTGAGGGCGTTGTCGGACGGAATTAGCACTGTGGGTTCTGATCTGGAAAGAGTCCACGCCGCGCGCGTCCAGCATTTCAGTGGCGTCGACCTGTACCCGGTTACGACCGAGGACCTCTCGAACGGCCGCTCGGATGTAGAAGTCTTGGAAGCCGTCATCGCCGGCGGCGCCCGCATCGTGCAATTGCGCGACAAAAAATCGTCGATGCGACGACTGTATGAGAAAGCACTGCAATTTCGTGCACTGACGCAGGCGCACGATGTACTGCTGATAATCAACGATCACGTAGATATCGCGATCGCCATCGATGCCGATGGCGTACACCTGGGGCAGGACGACCTGCCTCTGCCGGTGGCGCGGCAGATGATCCCTGACAAGATCATCGGGCGCTCGACGCACTCGCTGGCGCAGGCACAGGAAGCGATGCGCGAAGGCGCCGACTACATCAATATCGGTCCGATCTATCCGACCGGAACGAAGGACGGCCTCCACACCTTCCTCGGGCCGGAAGCGATAGCCGAGATCGCACTGCAGATCGATCTGCCGTTCACTGTTATGGGTGGCATAAAACTGACGAATGTCGAAGACTTGCTGGACGCCGGCGCCCGACGGATTGCCGTAGTCACCGCCGTCACGCAGGCCGACGACATCACAGCCGCTGTGAAAACGTGGCGCCGAAAAATCGGCGCCTATACCTGAGAACAATGAAACAACTGCAACTCGAATCCGATTACGATCATGCCCCGCCGGAAGTTGCCCTGCGGTTCTACGAGTTGAGTGATGGCCGGAAACGCCAACTCCACGTCCAGGATCTCTACAATCTCAGCCGACGCCTGCGTGACGGCAAGGAGAACGGCTGGGCATCCTGGACCGGCCGCGTGCTCGCACGCATCTGGCCGGCCATCAACAAGCCGCATCTGATCCGCAAAAACCCCTCACTGCTGCAAGTCTCCGCCGATCATTTTGCCCGCTGGAAAGCCGAGTGGAACGATTTCTCCGACGCCATCGTCGACCGCGACACTCAGGCAAGCTATTCCGACAGTGAAAGCAGCGCCCGGCTGGCCGTCGAACTGCACACGCGCGGCACGAAGACAACGCTCGCCTGCGTCGTTATCGCGCCCGACGGCACACGTGCGCCTTTCCACACCGTCGGCGAACAACTCGCCGGCGAACATTCCGAAGTCACTGTCGCCGAGAAACGCTACCGGCTCGATGTCCCCTTCGACCGGGACGTGCTCAACCGCGTCTTCGGCAAGAACGATCCGGAAGTAGCGACGACCGCCATCGCTGACCATCTACCGACCATTCTCCATCACCGCCTCGATCTGATCGCCGGACCATCCGTCACCACCGTCACTCATCGCGGCACGCCGCGAATCGAAATAAAATCCGAGGGCGAGGAACTGATTGTCGCCGCCACCATCAAGACTGCCCCGATTTTTGCCGATCCTGCAATCACTCCGGCGCGGCTCGCCCCGGGACGCGACAGCTTTACGATCGTGCAGAGCGAGTCTCCCGTACTGGAGGATGTCCGGCAATTTCTCAACAAACTGCCCATAGAACCGTCGAAGGACGGAGTCTATCGTCTGCCGACGACGCCCGAAACAGTCGAAGCAATCCGTCAGGCTCGCACTGCCCTGCCACCCGACGTCATACTCAAGATCGACTATAAAATCGAGGACCTGTTCAAGGACACTGTGCCGATCAAACCGACACTGACGGTCCACGAAGGCAGCGGTTGGCTCGACGTCGAAATCGGCGGTCTCGTCGGTGATGAGCCAATCGATGCAGAGGATCTTCATGCCGTGTTGCACAACGGCCAGACCACGGTGCGCACGCGTTCCGGTGTCATGTTCAGTTTTGACGCCAACAGCACAGACGACCTGCGTACATTCCTCGACAACACCAACCTCGAACTCGGCCAACATCGAATAACCATTGACCGCGCACCGACCGTCGCTGCCACCGTTGCCCAACTCTGTGTCATGCGGATGCCACGCGACACCCGGGCCATGCTCGAAGCCGTCCGTGAGCGCCCACCCCTGCCCGACCTGCAGATCCCTGAGGACCTCGTCGATGTGTTGCGCAACTATCAGACCGACGGTGTACGTTTCCTTCACAACCGCACCGGACACACCCTCGGTTGCTTACTGGCCGACGACATGGGCCTGGGCAAGACCCTGCAGATTCTGACGTATCTGCGCTGCTGCAAGGTCACCCATCCTTTTGCTTGCTCACTGATCGTCTGCCCCGCTTCGGTCATCGCCGTGTGGACCGGGGAAATTGCCAAGTTCGCACCCGACCTGCGTGTCCGTGAACTGACCGGTCCCCCCGAGCGCCGCCATCGCACGCTGGCAGAAGCCGGCGATGCCGATGCAATCATCGCATCCTACGCCGTGGTCCGCAATGATATTACCCACCTGCGGTCACGTGAGTTCCACACCATCATAATCGATGAAGCACAGAACATCCGCAACCCCGACGCCGAGATCACGCTTAGCGTCAAGTCCCTGCAATCGGAGCGTCGCATCGCCGCCAGCGGCACGCCCCTCGAGAACCGGCCGCTCGACCTGTGGTCTATCGTCGATTTTCTCAACCCCGACTATCTCGGCGATCGCGACAGCTTCGCCGTCAGTGATCTGAGCACCTTGCGGCACCGCATCGAACCGCTGATGCTGCGGCGCACCAAGGAAGAAGTCGCCCCGGAACTGCCGTCGCGTACAGAAGAGACCATTTGCCTGCCGCTCAACGAATTCCAGGACGCGCTCTACACCCGCGAACTGGGCAACGCCAGGAAACGCGCCGCCTCCGGCAACGTCATGGATATCTTCGCCGCAATTACCCGGCTGCGCCAGCTATGCTGCCACCCTGCCCTGCTGCCCGAGCGCGCCGCCGAATCAACCGACGAGTTGCCGCCGATTGCAGAGTCCGCAAAATTAGCGTGGCTCATGGAAACGCTGCCGGACCTGTTGGCAACCGGGCATTGCATACTGGTCTTCAGTCAGTTCACCAGCATGCTGGAGATCATCGAGAAACATCTCGTCGCGGAAGGCCTGGCCCACTTCAAGCTCACCGGGAAGACCCCCGTCGAG
>DPYP01000354.1:0-11421 GCA_003545375.1 Lentisphaeria bacterium | reverse complement strand
GGAACCGCGATGGTGATCAACCAGGCGGGGCGTGTCGGTATCGGGGCGGAAAATCCCACCGCCAAGCTCGAGGTTGCTGGAAGTATCTTGATCAAGAACGGCAATGACGGACAGATAAGATACGGTAACAACGACGGCCCTGATCGCGTTTATATGGGTAAAGCAGGCCTGGACGCGTTTTTCGTGAATGATAACGCGGGTGTGATGAAGTTCGCGAATGGCGGAGCTGAACGCATACGCATTCTGGCCAACGGCAACGTCGGTGTCGGCACGACGTCGGCAAGCCACAAGTTTACTGTGGTGGGTGACGACGCAGTCATGATCCGTAGCGGGAGCACCGGTACCAGCGGGCAAATTCGTCTTGAGAATTCGGACGGCAGCGATAGAAGCTATTTGGGGCAGTCTACCGGCAACGTGCATCTGTTCAATTACAGCCCAGGCTATACCAAGCTTTGGGCGGCTGCCGGAGCCTCGAACATGACGTTGGAATCATCAGGTGCGCTGAGCATGTCCAGCGGTGCGTCCTGCACCTCCGGTGGGACCTGGACGAATGCCTCGAGCCGCGATCTGAAGGATGACATCATGCCGCTGGCCCTGGACGATGCGCTGAATACCCTTTCCGGTCTGGATGCGGTTACTTTCCGCTACAAGGTCGCACAGGACGAGCAATGCGTCGGTTTCATCGCTGAAGACGTGCCGGAGCTGGTCGCCACAAACGGCCGGAAAGGCCTCGCCCCGATGGATATCGTCGCGGTGCTGACCAAGGTCGTGCAGCAGCAGCAGCAGGATATCGAAGCGCTGAAGGCGCAACTGCAGGCGCAGCCGTAAGGCAGCTTACAATCGATGACTTAAACAGGCGCGGGAAACCGCGCCTGTTTTGTTGTACCGGCGTTGGCCTGCCAGCGTCACCAAACCGTATCATCACGGAATCAACACCATTTTAAGTGAACTGACATCCGAGCTTTGCCCGCCGGTTGAGATCAATTACAATTGGGCCGGCAGCAGGCAGCGTGATGAATATGAGCGCGATTTCGCAGCGCTATATGTCGAACACATCTTGCCCTTTCTCCTGCAAGCCCTGCCCGGCCATGGCATCGAACCCGCTGACATTCGTCTGCTTGACATCGGCTGCGGCTTCGCCCCCATGGCATTAGCCTTCACGATCCTGCAGTCGAGTCAGCAGCGGACTCTTGATGAAGATGTCCGCTACCTTGGGATCGACATCAGAGAGGACGCGATCCAGTGGCTGCAAGACGCATACAAGCAATACCCGTTCATCCGCTTCCTGCACCACAGGGCGAAGCAGGAAAGTGACTACATCGGCGAAGGCAATACAGTGGCCACGGACTGCGGTGAGAAGGGAAGAACCAGTGCGACGTCCGACGGCACGGAGTCGGCATACTGCATCCCGGATGCGTTCACGTTCAATCTGCAATGGAGCAGCAGCGTATTCACCCACATGACGCCGGAGGCGGCAGTGACTGCGCTCAGGACAATCGCCGAGCGCTGCATGCCAGGCTGTGTGCAGGTGAACACCTGGTTCGTCGTCGACGCTGAAAGCCGCTACGCGATGGCCGCTGGCCTCGCCGACCGCCAACTGCCGGTCGATTGCGGACGGTTCCTGAGCTTCTCCTCCGACAACCCGTTGCTGACTACATGCTACAAGGAAGATGCGATCCTCGAGATTTATCAAGAGGCCGGGCTGGAGATCATCGAAATAGATCGTGGGTCGTGGCGAGGAAAGGCGTACAGGAACCGCGCCAATCATTATCAGGACGTCATCATTTCGGTTGTCAGATAACCTCAGCGGGAAAGGCCATGCCCCGATGGATATCGTGGCGGTCCTGGCTAAGGCCGTTCAGCAGCAGCAGGATATCGAAACGCTGAAGGCGCAACTGAACGTACAGCCGTAAGGCGAAGAGAATCGAGTTTTGTTTAGACGAGGCTAATTTCCGCGCTCGCGCCCGATCAAAGGGCGTAGAAGAGGGGCTAGTTGAAGAATGACTCGTAGAGATCGTCGGCGAACGTGGAATCTTCCTGTAGCCCGGTTCTCCAGATAAGCTCGCCGTTGGGATGGGTGTACTTCTCAAGGAAAACCGGGGCGGCCGAATCAATGGTCTGGATCAACTCCCGTTCGGGCACGGCCCACTCGGGCGTGTCGGCGGTAAGGGTCACGGGGGCGACCGGCAAACCTACTCCTTCCAGCTGGCGATAAACTCGTCGACGTCGAAGCCTTCGGGCATCTCGCTGTTAAAGCAGCGCAGGGACCGGGATTTGAAGTTTGGTGGTGCGGTGGCCTCCGGTTTCAGTTCTGCGTGCAACCTGGTGTAGCGGGCCTCTACCCGTGCTTCTTCGGAGTCCAACCGTCGGCGCAACTCGGCAAAACGTTCGCCCAGTGCCTCCGCTTCTTCGGCCGTGAACCGAGCGGCCATATCCTCGCTATAGACCGCCGGTGGTGAACCATCGATAAGGGGCCGCCGCTCCGCCGCGGACATCGTCGCCAGTTCCGGCGTTTGGATCTGGGTGATCTTGGCGGCGATGTGGCAGAGCAGGATCACCGCCACCATCCTGTGCTTGCGTCCGGGATGCAAATCCGCCAGACCGGCGCGAAAGCCGGCCTCGTCCCTGAGGACCAGGGCGCGCAGCGTGGCCTCGATCCGATCGCGCTCCTCGGCCCACAAATGCGCCGAGCGGGAATAGAATTCGCGCGCCGGCATCGAGAGGGGGCGCGTAAATTCCAGATCCGCGTCCCAGTGGAAGTGGTGGGAGGTGGTGAAAAGGTCCGAGCCGAAGGAGCGGAAGCCGAGGTGGAGCGTGCGCCGCAGCTTGCTGGAATAAAAGCTGCCCCAGTGCTGGCCGATGTTGCAGTATACCACGCCGTCTCCGGGTTTGAGATCCATCTGGACACCACCGGTGAGGGCGGCCCGGTTGTCCGTCAACAGTTCCCGGCGCTGCAGATCGGTGGTGCGCTGTTTGTGACTGCCGGGCAGAAACCAGAACACGTCGTCGTCGTAAAGCGCGATATTCCATTGCACGTAGCCTATGGAGTTGGCCATCATGTCGGCCTGGACACCGCTGGTCGGAGCTTGTGCGGCGGTAGCCGCATCACGATGCCAATCGCCATACCCGTAATCGATCAAGCCGCTGCAGGTGATTTGGGCATTGCAGATGGCCGTCTCCGGACCACTCAGCAACTGTGCGCTGACGCCCAACGTGTTCTCACCGAGGAGGAAATCCACCAGGTGGGCGGTCTCCTCGGTGACTACCTCATGGATTTGGACCCGCGGCTGCACGTCCGCGTACCAATCTCCTCCCTGCGGGTCGCCCTCCTGACGTGCGGCCTGCGAATTGCGCTTTGCCGCATCCACCATCAACTCGGCGGTCAGGCGCATGTCGGCCAACTCGTCGACGGGAATGACGTTGCGCAGCAACAGATAGCCATCGCGCATGAACTGTTCGGTATCGACCTTCATTGTTCTTGATGTCCCATCCTTTTTCCTGGGTACAACACGGTACCGTTAGCTACCAGCGCTGAAAGAACATAGATATCTGCCCCAGGTTGGGTAATGTCGCATCCACCACGTCGATCAACTTTGGGGTGGTATCTCCCGACCGGATCAGGCCCAGCTGCTCACCGTAGATCTCGCAACGCGTGCGGCGTTGTTTTGCGGAAACTTCCAGCGGAACCTGTACCACCGATGTCGTCGCCTGGAAGGGAGCGCCACCATCATTCTTGCTCAGAACTTCACGCAATATACTTCACCCTCGGTGAATTCGAAACGGATCCGCACCGGTTTGTAGCGGTACGCCGAGGCGTCTTCCCCCTTCCATGACAGCACATGATCCTGACAATCTCCGGACACCACATCGCAATCCATCAGATGATAGCCTTCCAGCTTGCCACCGAAGATATCGCAGAGCTCAGCCCGCAGCCAGCCGCGGATGTCAGCGTCGATTTTGATCTCGTCCTGTGACAGAAAGATCGGCTCGGTCATGAATTCGCCGGTCACCACATCCGCGGCAACGGCCAACAGCCGGTTCTTCGGGATCTTGACCGACATAATCGTGTGAAACGTGGCGCCGCCCAGATCGAAGACATCATGCCGCGAGTTGCCGCCGGTGTAATACAGCTGCCAATGGTCGCCGCGGTCGACGAGACCTTCGCCGGCCGGATAAATGCCGCAGGAATCTTCGTCATGTGAGCCTTTGAACCAGTTGCCGCGACACGGGCGTGACCATGTATGACTGTCCTTGCTGAAAGTCAGTTCGATATAACAGTCCTGCTGCCCTTTCTCGGTACGGTAGTGTCCGAGCAGGCCGATGCGCCAACCGGCGTAATCGTTCACCGGCATCATATAGAACTGCATGTCCCACGGATCCTTGGCATCTGGCCAGATGATCAGTTTGGGATCACTCCAGTTGACGCCATCCGGACTCGTGCGTCGTGCTATGACGCGAAGAAACGAGGCGGCGTTATACGGCACGTCGACGTAGCGGCCGTCTTCCGGTGCGTTGTCCAGCAGGTACGGATGAAAGACTTCGAAACCGTCCTGCAAATTGCCCTCAAATGTCGCCCCGTCATTGGTCTGCAGCCGTCGGATCCGCATGCCTTCGGTGCGTTCGTATTCCTCCGGGTCGCGGTTCAACGATTTGGCGATATCGCACAGCAGCGGGCCGGCCTCCGGTATCGGCGGATGATACAGCATGCCTTTGCCGTCATTGAGCAATTTGAAATGGAGTCCGTCCGTACTGTCCGCCGCCAAGAGCGCCCACAAGCGGGTGCCCTTTTCGCAACCGAAGAAATAGAGGCGCCAATGGTCCTCCGCCAGTTTGACCGGACAAAGGCCCACAGCGATCTGATATTCGAGACCTTCGATCTCGAGGAGGTTCGTGCCCGTGCCGTCGATCTGCACTTGTCCCAGGTCCGGTTTTTCCCAGGTCAGGCGGTCCTTGGATGTCGCTACCAGCGCACGCGGGATCTGCTCGTCCGGCGTCTTGCCGCAACGGGAACTGTAGCTCCAATAGTACATACGATAGGTATCGTCCGGCAACAAGAAAATCTTGCTCAGGAAAATACTGGCCGCACCCAGATCAGCCGGCGTGTCGCCGCGCACACGCACACCCTCGGGTTCGACCGGGCCGTATTTGAAATGGACGTTGCGTGATCTGGCGGGGAGGTCTTCGTCGAAGAAGAAAAGCAGGTTAGGCTCGTGATCGGTCATGGAGCCTTTGTGTCTCGCAACGCCAGCCTCACCTGCACACGCGCTTGATGCCACAGGGGTTCGGAGTCATCGAAGTATGTAAAACGGGTCAACGGCCTTTCGCCGAGGACGGGCAGCGTGCCCTCCAAGCGATCACTGACATCGATCCCTTCCTCCGGCAACCCCTGCGGCGTGACCGTGATGTCGCCGATCCAGATCGTTCCCTGATCCCCCTCGCGCCAGGCGACGATCTTGCGGATGTCAGCGATTTCCGGCAACTGATACTCCAACGTCACATCCTCCTGCCACGTGTCGTTCAGCGCCTCGACAACGATCGGGTCGCTGGTCCATGGCAGGTACGAGTCCGGCAGGATCCAGCCCGTTATCAGAAGCTTCAGCCGGGCGCCATCGGCGACTTTTCCGGAAACCGTAATTCGCAGTTTGGCGCCGCGTTCGGACGGATTCATCAGCGGCAAGGTGAACAGCTCCTCACCGTCGCTCCAGCCCCGTGCCTGGCCTGATCCGTCCCGATCCTTGAGTATGTCGAGATCACCTTTGACCAGGCTGCCCGCCATGATGCGGGCGCTGCGCCCCGGACCGATCTCCAGCTCTTCGCTGGCGCGAACTGTACCTTTGTAGGTGATCGTGTTCTGACCATCGGACAAGCCAGGATTGACCGCGGTATTGTCCAGGACACGAACGCGAATCAGCGGCGCAGTCGGCTCGTCAATTGCGAATGTCGGCTCTACCCAGGAATCGCCCGATGCAAAGATGCTATGCGTCTTCCACCCCTTGATGACTGCCGACGACTGGTCGGCGATCGCCTCGACCGCTGGTCGATCTGGCGCCGTCAAACGCACCCGCAGTGGATTGTCTGCCGAAATTCTTGTCCCGGGCTCCAGGCGCACCAGCCACTCGGCAATGCGATATCCGTCTTCTTCTATGTCTCCCAGGGCGATCGTCGGATTGGCAATACGCCCGACGAAGCTGAGCCCATTGACGGGAAGCAGCGTCAGCTTTACGTCGTTCAACAACGCTTTCTTCGGATCAATGAACCACGACGCATCCCTTGTGTTGTGGACCTGCACGATGACCGAATGAATTTGCTTGCCGTCGTGGTCACCGAAGTCGTAGTTAAAGCTCAATTCCGGCTGCAGGTATTTTTCGACGACGTCCATGCCGACGTTTTCCTGCGCGTAGTATCGCCGATGATGTTCTACCACGTAGGGACCGAAGTGCTGGCTTCTCGGCGGCCGATACGGTACCTGTTCCGCTGCCGGCAATGTCGGATCGACGTTTGCCGGCGCCGCATTGCCCGGGTACCTGCCGCAGGAGCCGCCACAGAAGAGGAGTGTGCCGAGGTTCTGCGGCATACGTATCTTGCTTGCTCGCCGGCACTCCTCCCAGCCGCCACTGCGCATGAAGGCCGGGTGTGATGTCTGCGACCAGAACGGCCAGCCGCGCTCGCGAGCGAATCGCAGTGTTTCGTGTTCGAACACGGACTCACTGCCGGCATAGCCGAACAACCCGTCACAGTGATCGGGCTTGACGATGTCGGCGAAATGAATCGCCATCAGGCTGCTGGTCGATAAATCCGTGCCGGGCAGCACGTGGTCGAGCGTCTTGTAGCCGGTCTGCGGCCAGTAGAAAATGTCGCGCCCCTCGCCGGCTTCCTTCATCACCAGGTGGATCTCATCGAACATCTCGACATACTTCTTGCTCCACCAGCGGCGGGCGTCGTCGTTCCAGACGAAGGGCTTGCCGAGCTCCGCTTCGATTTCCTCGCGATAGGCTTCGATAGATGGATTGGTCTCACCGTCCTTCATGTAACATCCCATGTCGGTGAGGAATTGCGGCAGCTCCTCTAACAGACACATGCCGACAACGTTCTCCGGCTTGCTGATGTGGTCGAGTACAACACGGATGTGGCGGCGTGTCTCGGCCAGGATCTTTTCCTTCGCTTCCGGCGAATAGTGGAAGTCGTACATCATCCGGCTGGCGCGGCCCGTAGGCGTGTTGTGCGTGAACTCGCCCTTTGCTGGATTGAAGTCCTTCATCGGCCAGACACGAATGAAAATCTTCAGCCGCGGATTCATCTCGATCAACTGATTGATCTTCAGCATATTTTCCCGGGTCGGATCGAGGTCCGGAAAGCGCAGCAACAGCCAGTCAGCGCGGGCGCAGTCCAGTGCTGTCAGACGCCCGGCCCAGCGCACGTAGTAGAATCCGGTGCCCCAATCCCAATAACGGTCAGGCACTGCTGCGATTTCAGGTTCGGGTGCCACGGTGCGTTCCTCCTTCTCCGTTGCCAATTCTTCTGCCGTCGACTGCATGGTCGCATCGCGAGCCGAGGCGAAATCCGTTGTCAGGTTGATGTTGTCGATGGCCCAGCTCGGCGTGCCGCTGATCTCACGGGCGATGATGCCAAGGGTCATGCCCTCTAAACTGTCGCCGCCGATGTCCTCGTTGAATTTTACGATCAACGGTTTGTCGTCTTCCGATTTTGGATTGGCCCATACGCTCAACACATCACTGCTGCCGAGTCTATCAAACTCGAGTCGGCCGACGAATCGGTGGAACTCGCCGGGTTCGAAATCTCCGGCAGTGATGCCGCCGGTAACGACATTGGCATTGATCGCGAACCGCCCGTTAGCTGCGGCGATCCCGATGATGTTCAGATTCGGTTGACTTTTTTTTTCGCCCGGCAGATCGAGGGTCACACCAAACAACGTTCCGGCCGGGTTGCCCTTGTGCCGCTTGAGATCGAAACCGATGTAATAAACCCTTGCCCCGGCATTCTCGGCGAACGGCCGATCAATAATGAGGTTGGGATAGCCATGCCCGATCCCGGACCCGGCCATCAACTGACCGCCGGCGATCGACCACTTTGCGATCTCAGTGCTCGGGGCCGGCAAATCCGCACTGTTCTGCCAGGGGCCCGTCCATTTGTTTTCATCATCCACGCCGAAGCCGCCCGCCCGGGTCACGAGTGCCCCGTCGGGGTAGTCGAAGTCCTCGGAGATCAGGACCGTGGCCATGGCTGCCGGCACGATAACCAGCAATGCTCCCACCATACATTGTCTGAACACTGAAGAGTGAACGCTGAACATTTTTATATCCTCAGTACTTCACGCAGTAAAGTTCTGCATCGAGTATTTCGAAACGGATACGCACGGGTTTGTACCGATACTCAGCGGTGTTGCTGCCTTGCCATGTCAATACTGCATCCGTGTTGTCGCCGCTGATCTGGTCGAAGTCCATCAGGTGATGGCCCGCTAATTTATTGCCGAAGATGTCGCACAATTCGGCGCGCAGCCAGCCGCGGATCGTTGCGTCAACTTTGATTTCGTCCTGCGACAGGAAGATGGGCTCGGTCATGAACTCGCCGACGACTTCATCGGCGGCGACGGCCAGCAGGCGGTTCTTGGGAACCCGCACGGCGCAGGCGGATTGCTTCCAGTCGGCTTCATTGACGACATCATGTGACGTGCACACGCCGGTGTAATAAATCAACCAGCTGTCACCGTCATCAATCAGCGCGTCACCAGACGGATAGATGCCGCCGGCGTCCTCCGGGTGCGCGCCCTCGAACCAGTGGCCGCGCAACGGGCGTGACCAGTTGGTGCCATCGCGGCTGAACGCCTGCTCGACGTAACAGGTCTGCTGACCAGCCTCCGTACGGAAGTGGAGCAGCAGCCCGATGCGCCAGCCCGCGTAGTCGCAAACCGGCATGCCGTAAAACTGCTGGTCCCATGGATCCTTTTCATCGGGCACGATGATCAACTCCGGCAGCCCCCAGTGAATGCCGTCATCACTGCGGCGGCGTGCCATCACCCGCAGGAAGGCCGGACAGTTATACGGCACATTGACGACCCGTCCCGATTCCGGCCGGTTTTCGACGAGGTACTGATGAATGATCTCGAAGCCGCGATCCGGGCGGTAATAGACGGTCGATGCATCGTTGCTCTGCAGGCGATTGACGCGGAGCGTCATATCGCGCTCGTACTCCTCGGGATCGCGCTTGAGTTTTTTGGCGACATCGCAGAGCAACGGGCCGCACTCGGGGAGCGGCGGATGATAGAGCAGCCCGCGGCCGTCATTGATCACTTTGAAATGGAGACCGTCCTCACTGTCGGCGGCCAGAAGCGCCCACAGGCGTGTATCCCGTTCGCAGCCCCAGAAGTAATACCGCCAGTGGTTTTCCGAGATCCGCACCTGGCTGCAGCCCACGACGATGTCAAGGTCCAGCCCTTCGATGTGCAGGAGATTGGTGTCTTTGCCATCGAGCTTCACCTGGCCGAGATTCGGTTTTTCCCAATTCAGGAGATCCGTCGACGTCGCAACCAGTCCGCGTGGCATCGATTCTTTCGGATCCTCACAGCACAGTGAGCCGTAGCTCCAGTAGTACATGCGGTAGGTGCCGTCCTCCAGCGTGAAGATCTTGCTGCAGAACATGCTGGCGGCACTGTGATCCTGCCGCGTGTCGCCGACCACCCTTGGCCCGAGATGCTCGACCGGGCCGTACTTGAAACGGACGTTGCGGGATTTCGCGGGCAGGTCTTCGTCAAAGAAGAACAGGAGTTGAGGCTCTTGATTCGTCATGGGAAGTGTCTTCTCAGGTTGGAGAGTGGAGAGTAAGTGTAATTCACGCCAGCACGTCGGCCAGGTCGGGTCGGTTGAAATACGCCGTGGCGAGCCGGCCGTCGGGTCCATCGAGGTCAGTCATGTCAGGCCCGACCCAATGGGTTGCATAACCGCGCCGCCAACGGTCGGACCGATTCCGGTGTGAGGTGTGCAGCGCCAGGCCGTGATGGAACACGACGCCGCCCTTGCCGACGATGGCCAGTGATTCCTTTGACAGATCGACTTGATCCGCCGGCGGTGACAGATTGTGCGGAGCCCCCGGCACCGGGGTATGCGGCAGTAATCCGTCCCGGTGCGAGCCGTCGATGTAACGCAGACAGCCGTTCTCTTCATCGACATCGTCTAGAGCGATCCAAGCCGTGATCACACGATCATCCGGCGCCAGGCGAAAGTAGTAATTGTCCTGGTGGTACTGCTTCTCTGATCCGACCTGGGGAGGTTTCATCATTATCTGGTCAGCGAACAAGCGCGGCGGACAGCCGATCAGTGTTTCCAGCAGCGACTGGAGATTCGGATGGAGCACAAACGGCCGGAATTCGGGTTCGATGACGAATGGCAAATCCACCTTGCGCGGAGCGGTGATGGCGCCATCCGCCGAGGTGTCCGTCGAATACGAATCGCCAGGGTCGGCTTGCGTTTCGCTGACGTTCATGGCCAGTCCGGCGATCCGGTCGATTTCATCGGTGGGAAAGACATCCTCTACGATGACCCAGCCATCGCGCCAATACCGTGTGTACATGGATGGATCGAGTGTCATGGCGGATTCGGATTGACGGCGGAGTCATTGCCGACGTGACCATCGCCGTACAGCAGGTTGTACTTGCCATTGTGGTGATTAGCGATACGCCAACTGCCGTTGATGACCGGGTACATATAAGAGTAGGTTATGTCCC
Organism: Lentisphaeria bacterium; assembly: GCA_003545375.1. Taxonomy (GTDB): domain Bacteria; phylum Verrucomicrobiota; class Lentisphaeria; order JABSQK01; family CAJWLW01; genus CAJWLW01. The sequence goes on along the minus strand of DPYP01000354.1, from coordinate 683 downwards.
AGCGAATGTCACTGAACCGTCCGCCAGCGCCAAAACCGCGTTCGTTCATCCAGACGACAGTGGACTCTGCATTACTGGTCTCGCCGGTGCCCACCAGCAGTTTGCCGCCGAGTTTCGGCCAGAAATCATCATACGAAGGCGACGTAGGCGATGCCGGATTCGGTTCGCCATCCAAGCAGCCATAGCTGAAGACGCCTTGAATCTCCGAGTATGTTGATTGATGCCAGTTGCCGTTGTATCCGCTGCCGAATTTCGTGCCGTATTCATCTGCCGGGCAATAGAGGCTTGGCGGCACCACGAATTTGCCGTTTTGCTGGTAGCCGCTTTCCGCTGGGTTCGTGTACAGATCGAGTCCGGCCGTGGGCGTCAGGGTGTAGCCCCCCCCACCTATATAGGCGTTGCTGGCAAGCAGAAACGGCCAGTTGTATGTGATATCGGAGGACAAACGGTAAGGATTACTTGGCGGCAGATAGTTTTCGCTGTCATCCGCGTACGAGATGATCGGGATGAAAAGCTGCCTGTAGTTGCCAATGCACACCGTATTCAGCGCCCGTGCCTTGGCGCTGTTCAGAGCCGGCAGCAGCAGCGATGCGAGGATCGCGATAATTGCAATTACAACCAGCAATTCGATCAGGGTGAAAGTTGCACGGCTGTGTTGCGACTTCGTCGTGTCGCAGGTGATA
>DPYP01000069.1:0-3257 GCA_003545375.1 Lentisphaeria bacterium | reverse complement strand
GTCGGCGACGATCTGTTCGAGCAGTTCGACGAATGTTCCACCGGCAGTGGCGTCGATCGATTCGAGTTCGTGCATCTGCCGCAGCAACCCGGCCAGTTGGTCGGCCACGGCATTGTCACTGTCGGTCATGCAGTGTCGCGCTGCTTCGAGAATTTCGAGGATGTGTTTGCTGTTGGCGCTGCGGGCATGACGGCTCGTCAGCGTCTCGTCCTCATCCGGCTCCAGGTTGGCGCTGCGAATTTCGTTGATCTGGAACTTGAGGATTTCGACTTTGTCGGGCGTCGGGCCGTCGGCATCGGCATCGGCGATCTGATTGTCGATGTGCTGCACGGCTTCGAAGCGTTCGGCACAGACCTGTTGCTGAGCGGCCAGACCAGCGAAGGCGTCGAGTACCTGAAGCTGCTTGCGCGGCCGCAGCAGGGATTGGTGGTCGTAAGGTCCGTGGACATCGACAAGCACGGCGCCGAGGTCAGCCAGGAGCTGCAGGGTAACCGGCGCCGAATTCACGAAGCATTTGCCACCCTTCGCAGCGATCGTTCGGGCAATGATCAGTTGCCCTTCATCGCACGGGGTGACGCCGGCGTGCTCGAGCCGTTCATTGACTTCACCGAGCAGCGTTATATTGTTTCCCAACTCGATCACTGCACTGATGCGGCAACTGTCGGCACCAGCGCGAACGAGGGAACGATCGGCACGCTGCCCGAGTAGCAGTTGGACAGCCCCGATAATGATTGATTTACCGGCCCCGGTTTCGCCAGTGACAACGTTCGTGCGGCGGGAGAAATTAATCTCGAGCGATTCGATCAGGGCCAGATTGTCGATGTTGAGCGTGGCGAGCATGATGATGGCCGCTAATTTATTGTTTCGCCTGTCCATTGCAATGATTCCACCGGCATATTGGTTATGAGCATATTCATCCTTTACGGGCTTGTCGCACTATTGGCTGTCCTGCAGCTGTATCTATGGTTGATATCGCGGCAGACGGTGCGAGAGGGTGAGCGCGCCATGGCGGACCGTGAAGAGGTCGTCGAGTTTCTCATGCGCTTTGTCAACAGCATCGGCGCGAACAGCGATCCGCGTGCCTGGATGCGCGAGATTGCCGGGTCCGTAGCCAGTGCTGTCAGTGCTGCCAGTGTCCGCATTTATCTGCTGGACAGCGACTCGATTCTGCGATTGGCGGCACAGTCGGGGTCCCTCCCGATGCTCCCCGATCACGTTGATTTCAAGATCTCCAAGTCGACACGCATGCTCCAGCAGATCGACCACGATCGCATCGAATTGGGCGACGGCGTCGTCGGCGAGGTCGCACTGACTGGCGAGAACTATCTGGCCGGCGGCATCGACATGCGCTCGCATAGCAGCAGTGGCCGGGCGACGCCGATCGAGAGCGTTATGGCTGTTCCGATGAGCATCAACGATCAGCGGATCGGCGTGATCTGCGCGGTTAACAAGCGGGATCGCGCTGCTTCCTTTACCACGGAGAATCTGTTTCTCCTGTCGACCCTGTCGAGCCACGTTGCTATCGGCGGTGTCCTGGTCCAGGTCTACGAGGAAATGGGCGACCAACAACGCATCGTGCAGGAGTTGCTGCTGGCGCGGGAAATTCAGAAATCCCTGCTGCCCGCGACGGCACCGGCAAGCGACAACTTTGATATCTATGCTCTCAACAATCCTGCGCAGGAAGTCAGCGGCGACTACTACGACTTCATCGAGGTCGATGACGACCACTTGCTCGTGGTTATCGCCGACGCCAGCGGCAAGGGGATTCCCGCCTGCATGTTCACGGCCATGTGCCGCAGTTTCCTGCGGTCGAACGTGGCCCGGTACAAGGACGATCTCGAAAGTTTTCTGCGCGATCTCAATCAGACTTTGTTCGACGACACGGCCGACGACGGTAAGTTCATCACTCTGGCCATGTGCCTGATCGACAAGCGGGACAACACAGTCGAGTACGCCCGCGCCGGACACACAGGTCTTCTCATCCGTCGGACCAACCGTGAGATCCTGGTTATTTCGCCGGATGGCCCGGCTTTGGGTCTGTTGCCGAATGAGTTCGGAGTGGAATTCGACACGTTCGCATTTTCCTGGCTGCCTGGCACTTCACTGTTGATGTATACGGACGGCATTTCCGAAACACTGAATGAAGCTGGAGAGGAGTTCGGTATCGACCGCCTGTGCGACCGCTGGAAGACTGCCAGCGACGACCCGGAGACAGCAGCGCGCGAGTTACTCGAAGCCGTTGCTGAACACGCCGATTCCTACCCGCAAACCGATGACCGCACGCTGGTCATCATGTCGAAATGACGTAGGCCCGATCATGCTGCACACACAACTGAGCGTCGAAGAAGCCGCCGACTACCTGCACGTCTCGGTGGAGGAGATTGGGCGTCTGAGCCGGCAGGGGGAGATTCAGACGGTCTATGTCAGAAACCAGCCGAAGTTTGGCAAGCGCGAGTTGCATGACTGGCTCAGTCAGAAACTGCTGGGCCACAAATCGGATCAGGCGGAGCAGATGCACAACGTTGCGCCGACGCTTCAGGAGCAGGCGCTTGATCGGGATCGGCCGTTCCTGTCGCAGTACCTGCATTCCTCTACCGTGAACCCCGATCTGTTTGCCAAGACTCGCAGCCGTCTGTTGCGCGACCTGGTGAACCTGGCGGTCAAGAGCAACCAGATCTCCGACGAGGTCGAGTATCACAAGTTGCTCGAGGAACGCGAAGAGTTGTGTCCGACCGGGCTCGTCGGCGGCGTTGCCATTCCACACAGCCGTATCCATGACGAGTACCTGATCATGGAGTCTTTTCTGGTCATCGCTCGTGTGCCTGACGGCATTCCGTTCGGCGCTCCCGACGGCAAGCTCACTGATCTTTTCATCATGCCGTGTGCCCACGACGATCGTATCCATCTCTGCATGTTGGCACGTATCGCCCTGCTGCTTAACAAGACCGGCCTGGCTGACTTTTTGCGCGCCTGCGACACTGCCGACGAGATCGTCGACACGATGCAGACGGTCGAGACGGAGTTCATGGAAGCGCAGATCCGGAAGTGATCGTTCGGGAGGTCCCTACCGGGCATTCTCGCTGTGGGACGAATCGAATTGAATGTCGTCGGTTAGCGGGACCGGGAAACAGCGTGCAGTCATCGCTGCATCCACATTCAGCGCGGCGCCGGAAATGGCGGAAGCGTCGTCGGACAGCAGAAAGGCGATCGCTGCTGCGACTTCGTCTGGCATGATCATGCGGCGTTCCAGCGGATGC
>DPYP01000144.1:2377-5133 GCA_003545375.1 Lentisphaeria bacterium | reverse complement strand
AATGGGGATTCACCGAGGACAGCAAATGGCGGATATTCCAAAGGTGGCCTCGATCGGAAAGACATTTCCCTGCCGAGGGTGAGGAAGTAGCCAGCGGAACCGTTTCATTGAAGATGGAACCCTGGGATATCGTCCTGCTCGAAATCGTGCTCTGCCCCCGAGTTCTCGCAACCTGATCCGCAGGAACGATACCGGGCAGCAGCCGGTACTTGCGTTCATCAGTGCGTACTTCGATATTTTCGGCAGACTTGTCGGTCGCTCCTTCAGCGCATTAAGCAGCGTCATCCCGACTTTCTTCCTCGCCCACCTGCATTCTCCCAGCAGTACATTGCGCCTGGAAACGTCTACGGCAGAGTGTCGAATATGAAACGTCCAATTGCTTGACTTCGCTGAGTCGCGACGACTAAGCTATGAATTGTCGAAAAGTCTCTGGATCATAGGGAACGCCGATGTTATCACACCAACAACTCATACACGTTGCTATCCTGGTCGGCTTCGTTGCAGCTTGCGGGAGCAGTTATGTACATTGGGATTGATCTTGGCAGCAGCGCGGTCAAGGCGGTTGCCGTGGACGAGACGGGGGCCTGTGTAGCCAGCCACAGCCGGCCGCTGACGATTTACCGCGGCCCCGGCGGGCAGGCTGAACACCGGCCGGCAGACTGGGAATCGGAGGCTGGTGCGTGTTTGCGTGCGCTGACTGAGGAATTGGGAAAACAGGGACACGTGCCGGCTGCAATAGCGGCAACCGGTCAGATGGACGGCCCCGTTCTTCTCGACGCCCATTTGCGACCGGTTGCACCGGTCCAGATGTGGTGTGACGCCCGTTGCGCCGCCCAGTGCGAGGATATCGAGTCACGGATTCCTGCTCAGAAACTTCTCCAGATCACAGGGCACAGTGCAGTTACGGGGTACACGGCGCCGAAACTCATGTGGTTCGCCGAACACGAGCCGGAGGTGTTGACCCGGTCGGCTCACCTGATTTTCCCGAAAGATTATCTTACTTTGCTGCTGTCTGGAACGGTGGGGTCGGACATTTCCGATGCCTCCAACAGCCTGCTGCTGGACGTGCGCAGCGGTTCGTGGGATGAATCGATCGTGTCTGCCCTTGGCCTGGATTCAGTGAACCTGCCGGATTTGTCCCGTTCTGCCGATGTGGTCGGGCATGTGTCCCGCCAGGGTGCAGAGTGGTCGGGGTTACCGCCCGGAATCCCGGTTGCCGCCGGGGCCGGCGATTCGATCGCTGCAGCTCTCGGTGCAGGGTTGACGGATTCGTCACGGCTGCAGATCGTGGTGGGATCAGCGGGCAATGTCAACTGTGTCCTCGATCGCCCGATTATCGACAGCCGAGGGCGGGTCCACACCGGGTTCTTTGTCGATTCCGAGCATTGGATCTGCACCGGTGTGCTGCAGTCAGCGGGCGCATCGATTCAATGGTGGTCCGATGTATTGGATATGCCGCTCGATGAGATGGTGGCGGAGGTCGAGGGTGTGGGGCCGTCGGGCGTTTTCTTTGCTCCGTATCTGGCGGGTGAGCGTACGCCCCACCTCGACGCCCGGGTGCGTGGAGGCTTTGTCGCGCTCGAAGGTTCCACGAGCCGCGCCGACATGACCCGGGCTGTGCTGAATGGCGTGGCGTGTTCGTTCCGGGACGCGGCGCAGGTTTTCGCTGAACTGGGTGTACATGCAAACGAAATTTCGATCACCGGCGGCGCCGCGCGCAACGAGACGATTTGCCGGCTGATCGCAAACGTTATGCAGAAGTCGCTCACGCGGATCGATGCAGATGTGACGGCGATGGGTGCCGCGATGCTGGCAGCCTGTGCCGCCGGCCGCTTCCTGAGCTGGCAGGACGCAGCCGCAGCCTGGCCTGCGTCGGGCGAGGTGTTCGCTCCGGAAAATGCGGCGATTCACGAAGAAGCCTACCAGCAGTTTCGCCGGTTATATCCGCGTCTGGCAGGATGGTGAAATCTGATCGGCAACCACAATCGACGCAGGCATCGTCAGCCAACGAGGCTGTCCATTGCCGTGCGAATTCGATCCAGCGCCTCGTCGATTACCGTCCGACCATGATCGTGGGTGGGGACCAGACGGACCTGTGACGGCGGGCGGCCGGAGACTTCGACGCCGTATTCCTGCCAAAGCGAGATAATGCGTGCGGTGTCGAGTCCGGGGCCGACGAGGTCGACATTGACCATGTTGGTTTCCACCGTTTCCAAGTCCACGTCGAGGCCGTCGATGCGGCACAGATGTTTCGCCAGATAACGGGCATTCGCATGGTCGTCCGCCAACCGGTCCACCATCGTCTCCAGCGCCACGATCCCGGCGGCGGCGATTATGCCGGCCTGCCGCATGCCGCCGCCAATGCGACGGCGGGCGAAGTTGGCCCCGGCGATGAACTCCCGGCTGCCGACCAGCACCGAGCCCAATGGGCAGCAGAGACCCTTGGACAAGCAAAACATGAGGGTGTCCACATCCTCAGCATAGGCAGCCGCCGGTACACCGGAGGCCACGGAGGCGTTCAGGATGCGGGCGCCGTCCAGGTGAATCCGCAGTCCGTGGTCACGGGCCACGGCACACAGTTCTCTGTGCAGGGCCAGCGGCACCACGCGGCCGCCGCTGCGGTTGTGGGTATTCTCCAGGCAAAGCAGGCGGGGGACCGGGCAGTGCAGGTTTTTTTTGCGAATGGCCGCCGCCAGTTCGCCCGGGGCCATCATCCCCTTGTGACTCGGCACCGGCATGGGAGACAGGCCCGCAAC
>DPYP01000144.1:0-1990 GCA_003545375.1 Lentisphaeria bacterium | reverse complement strand
CCCGGCCGGCCGTGGCACATCAGCGCCACCAGGTTACCCATGGTGCCGCTGAGAACGAGCATGGCCGCTTCTTTCCCCATCAGGTCCGCAGCCATTTCCTCGAAACGCTTTACGGTGGGATCCTTGCCATAGGTGTCGTCCCCCAATTCGGCGGCACGGATGGCATCCAGCATCTCTTCGGTGGGAAGCGTCTGGGTGTCGCTGTAAAGATTGATCGGTTTCAAGTCGATCTCGTTTGGGTTAATGCCGTTCGTGAAGTCCAGAAGCCTGGGAGCTTGTACAGACAGTGCTGTGAAACTGGTTATTTTTCAAGTCACAGTCCGTCGGGACACCTGGGGGCAGTCCCTGAAGGCGGACACCGTGCTTCTGGCATCTTCAGCGGCGAACGCATGTCGGCAAGCCGCGGTTTTCCCTGGCGCCACCGACCTGCTGGACGCCGATCCAGGTGTCCCGGCCGAGCGCGCCGATATGTCCCCGCAGACATCCGCGACGAGCCGGCCGTGGCGGGACTGATGGACGGACTGGATTCGCTGGACGTGCTGGTCAATAACGCGGCGCACGGCGTCGAGGTATGGGCCTTAACAGCGGAGCGGCAGTAATGAAAACACCGTGGGGATGCTCCCATGCAAGCGCGCTCGACAAATTTTAAAAAATGGCGACCTTCGACTTGTATCTGCACCTCCCCGCCACATTATATCGGTGATTGTCCGCGAGCGAGACTTCGGAGTCATTCGGACTATCTAACGGAAGAGGGCCTCGGTGACGCTTTTCGCGCAATCCTAAGAATAGGCCCTGATGCAGGATATACTGTTCGGCCCAAAATTATGAAACAAAATCGACTATTACTAACCGCAGGGAACTGCTATGCGAATTTCTTCAGTTGGCAGAAGAATCCGGATGGAACCTACGTTGTTGGCTGGAAGAAAAAGTAGGCCCAACAAGTCGGTGCAAGCAGCGTCGCTTCGCGCCTGAGCTATGACGTTCGGCACCGCAGACAGGGTCGGCGGAATCGGACGTAAAAACAAAAGACCCTATAGTAAGGAGATGTGAAAAATGGGAGACTTCCTGAAGTTCAAGAAGATGGTCACACCGATCATTATCCAAATCGCGTTCTGGTTTGGCATTGCGTTCGTGTTATGGAGCGGAGTGGATCTTGTGAAACAGTCGCTTGCTTTTGACGCGTCTCCCTGGCCGGGCATTCTGATGATTATACTCGGGCCGTTGGTCGTGAGAGTGTATTGCGAGGTGCTCATCGTTATCTTCAAGGTCAAAGACACGCTTGTAGAGACGCAGAACCTGCTCAAGGAAAGTCTCTATTCAGAAGCTGAATAGAGAGGGGTTAGAGCCGAACCAAGCCTTGCACAAGTATTTCTGGATGGCCGCGGCCATCCAGAAAACTGTGAAGGCGACAGCTATCGCCGGGTTTTTATTCCAAGAATATTTTCGCTTTGGACTCCGGTTCCTACGGACTCCGCTTCGGATGTATTGGCTGCGGCGGTATCGGGCGTGTTCATGTGCACAACAGCCAGTTCGTACCGGGAACGACGGTGACAGCTTTCGCCGATATCGACCGGGCCAGGGGCGGAGACGTTTTGTGACACGTTTGGCGGGCGATATGCCACCACCGATGCGCAGGATATTTTCCAGGATCCGGACCTCGATGCGGTACTCATCCACTTCCTTCATGGCTTCCCAACATGCTTGACACCATAAAGGGCGCCCTGATCGTCTCCTGCCAGGCCGAATCGGGGTTTCCGCTGAACACCCCCGACCGCCTGGCGGCGCTGGCGGAGACCGCGATCATGGGCGGAGCCCGTGGCATCCGCGCCAGCGGCCCGGAAAACATCATGGCCATCCGCGAACGGGTGTCCGTACCCGTGATCGGGATCTACAAGAAGGAATATCCGGGTTCCGAGGTCATCATCACCCCGACCATGGATGAAGTCGAGGCTGTCGTCGCTGCAGGCGCAACGATCCTCGCCCTCGATGC
>DPYP01000237.1:0-3433 GCA_003545375.1 Lentisphaeria bacterium | reverse complement strand
GGTGTGAAATGGTGAAAAGTGAAAGGAAATGGAGTCTGCCGAGTGCAGGATCAAGATCGCGTCAACTGGCCGGACAACGATTATCCGAAGGCCAAACTCGTCCGCAGTCAGAGCGAGAAGGGACTGGTAAACAACTCGGCGATCGGTGCGCAGGTGACCATCTACGTGCCGGGCGGTGTAGCCCAGACTGTCGTCGACGTGTCAGTCAACCGGCGCCTGCAGATCCGAGTGCCAACGCCCCGGTGCCAAGGCGTGGCATGGTGGTCATGCCGGTGAGGGTTGCGGCATCGTTCAGCGTATTCCTGTTTACGATGCTGGCCGCGTCGATGCTTCAGGCCGCACCGCTCACGATTGTCGAAGGGGGCAGGGGCCGCGCGGTGATCGTCGTCGAACCGGACCAGCCCAAGGCAATGAGGGCCGGTGAAGCGCTGCAGACGTACATCGAAAAAATGAGCGGCGCACGACTCGGCCTGGTCGAGGAGGGGACAGCCATGCCGGACGGCTTTCCCGTTCGCCTGCTGGTCGGGCATACGGCAGCGGCCGGCGGGCTCGGTGTGACGATCCCGGCTGGCTTCGACCAGACGATCCGCCCCGACATTTTCGAGGAAGAAGGCTACGTCCTCAAAACTGTTGGTCAGGACATTGTCGTTGCCGGCAACAACGACGGCCCCTACAAGGGGACCGTCTATGCGGCATACGCTCTGCTCGAGCGCCTCGGTTGCCGCTGGTATTTTCCCGGGGACTGGGGCGAGGTCATCCCTGAGCGCAAGACGATCGCTGTTGCCGACCTCGACATCCGGTCACGTCCGGACTTCGCGGTGCGAACCATCAACCCGTCCGGCTGGGTGCCTATGTCGAATGACGAAAGAACAATCTATCATGACTGGGGCGAGAAGATCGGTTTCAACTTCGCGCCGTTTTATCCGCAAGTGGGCGACGGATTCCTTGCCTACCTGACCCCGCCCAACGACTATTTCGCGAGCAACCCCGAATTCTTCGCGATGAACGAACGCGGCGAACGTCACGCCGGTGAGCATGCGACGCTTGTTTACTATGAGAACACCACGATGCTCTGCCTGTCCAATCCGGAGGTCTTCAAGGAGAGCGTCAAGAACCTGCGGGCTGCCTTCGCGGGTGAGAAAAAGATGGGCAACGTTTCCGAACTTGGTTTTGGAATCAGTCCACCCGACGGCACGCCGTACTGCTACTGCAAGGGGTGCAAGGCGCAGAGCCTGAACCTCAAATATCTGGAGTATTTTGATCGGACGTACCAGAGTGAGGAGTTCTTCGGTTTCGCTGCCGGACTGGCCCGGGAGTTCCCCGATAAAATTGCTGCGACCATGGCCTATTCGCTGCGGGAAATGGTGCCGGAGGGCATCGACATTCCCGACAACCTGATGGTCATGTACGCACCGATCGCCTGCGATGTTCTGCATCCGAACGACACTCGCCTCTGGCGGCGCCGGGACCACATGCGGATCCTCAGAAAGTGGCGGAAGATGACGCCGCACATCACGATATACGACTACAATCCGGGCCTGCTGATCGGCAACTGGGTGCCCGAGCGCGACACCGCCAACATCGCGGTCAACGCGGCGATCTACAAGAAGGTCGGCATCAAAGGGTTTCGCACGGAAGGGCGCAAGGCGTTCATGCAAACCTGGACGAGCTACTACGCGCGCGCCAAGCTGTTGTGGGACACCGACACCGATATCGAAGTGCTGAAGGCGGATTTATACAACACCTTTTTCGGTCCCGCGGCCGGGCCGCATGTACAGGCCTGGTGGGACGCCTGCGAAGATGCCCTGGTGCGGGAGACGATGCAGGTGCATGAGGATTTTTTCATCAATCACATTTACAATATCGACTTCGTTCGTGGCATCCAGAAGCACGTTGAAGCGGCGCGTCGGGCAAAGGCGACGGATGTGCAGGGTGAGCGCGTCGAAGCCTTTGCGCTTATCGCCGAGCACCTGCTGGCATTCGCCATGATGAATGCAGCCGAGATGCGTCTGGACTACGCCGCGGCGGCGACGGCGGCCGGGCGTATGGTTCAGCTCGAGAACCGTCTGCACGACATCTATTCGTTCTTTATCGAGAACGGTCCTCCGCAGGCGAGTAAGCTTTTCCCGACCGGGCGCGGCAAGATTTTCAAATCGCTCGCCGAGAAGGTCGACGGCACCGCGGGTGAGCTCGTGGCGTCGCTGCCGTTGGAGATGACGTTCCGGCGCGACCTGTTCAACGAGGGCATTGTCGGTGACTGGCATGATCCCGAATTCGACGACAGCGACTGGGGCAGGAAGAACACCTACTACACCTGGGACCAGCAGGACCCGCCCGAAGACGAGAGCGGTCACGACTACAACGGCATCGGATGGTATCGCTCCAGATTCACCGTCGATGCGAAGTTTGCTGACCGTCCCTTGAAGTTCTGGTGCGGCGGCGCCATCAACGAGGGGTGGGTCTGGATCAATGGCAAGTTCGTCGGCTACAAGCCATACAGTCTCTGGTGGTACCACAACCACGACTTCGAACTCGACATAACCGAGGCGATCAAGTTCGGGCAGGAGAACACAATCGCTATCCGTGTCCTCAATTCGAGCGAGATCGGCGGCCTGATGCGTCGCGGTTTCTTCTGGTCGCCAAACAACTGAAATAGATCTCCGCATCCGATCAAGGCGTTCAAAGGAAAGCAGAGATCCGTCCTACTCCAAGGCGCCCTATGAACATCATAGTCTGCCCGCTATCAAGAGTCAATGAGATGATCGAGCTCCACGCACCGGAGCGTATTGTCAGTATGATCAACCCCGGTTGCGACTTCCCTGAGTCTGGCCCTGCGTATGCTGGTCGACATCTGCGCCTGTCGTTTCATGACATAGACATGGCCGAGGATGGCCTGGTCGAACCTTCGGCCGGGCACATCGATGATTTGCTCACCTTTCTCGCCGACTGGGAACGAACTGCCGGCATCCTGATCCATTGCCACGGCGGCGTTAGTCGCTCCACGGCAGTAGCCTTCATGGCGGCCTGCCTGCACAATTCGTCCGCCGACGAGCGGGAGATCGCCTTGGCCTTGCGTTGCGCATCCCCAGTAGCGCGACCGAATCGGGCACTGGTAAGGATGGCCGATGAGGTCCTGGGCAGGAGCGGTCGAATGATTGCAGCAATTGAGGATACGGCACACGGACTGCCGGAAATCACTGCAGAGGAAAACGAGCCTTTTACATTGCCGGCGGTGTATTGATATTAGCCGTGCAAACAACCGCGGCCTTGATCTTCGCAGCCGAACAACATCCTTGCCATCGGATTGAAACAAGGCTATCGTGTCGCTCATTTAATTTGTGGAGGGATGGCTGAGCGGTTGAAGGCGGCGCACTCGAAATGCGTTGGGCGGGTTTTGCCTGTCCCCAGGGTTCGAATCCCTGTCCCTCCGCCA
>DPYP01000386.1:5676-10701 GCA_003545375.1 Lentisphaeria bacterium | reverse complement strand
GCCCGACGGATCACGGAGGCCGGTGGCATCGCACAAACCGTCAACCGTCGACCCGACAGCATCGAGGATGCCGAGGCCATTGTCGAGCGAGCTGTGGACGCATTCGGGTCCGTCGACCTGCTCGTCATCGCATCCGGGTTCAACCAGGCCGGCTTCATTCACGAGCAGGATCTGGCGGACTGGGAGAAGGTTATGGATGCCAACGTCCGTGGGGCTTGGCTGATGGCTCAGGCGTTCGGTAAGCGAGCCCTCGAACAGGGAACAGGCGGCAAAGTTTTGCTCATCTCATCTGTGCGCGGTCGTCACGGCAACTACTCTGGTTATACGGCTTACTGCACGTCGAAAGGCGCCACTGACGCGCTGACGCGTTCGCTGGCGACGGAATGGGCGCAGTACGGCATTACCGTCAATGCGATCGCGCCGACGGTGTTTCGGTCGGGTGTGACCGAGTGGATGTTCAGCGACAACGAGCTCGGCCAGGCCACGCGGAAACGAAGCCTGGCGCGCATCCCCCTGGGCCGGCTCGGTGAAGTCGACGACCTCCTCGGCATGGCCATCTACCTGCTGTCTCCGGCGTCGGATTTCTGCACCGGTCAGGTCATGTACGTCGACGGCGGCTACACCGCAGGATGATGAATACACTACCGAAGGTTGCAGTCCTCGGCGCAGGACGCATGGGGACGGCCATCGCCTTTGTCTTTGGCCAAAGCGATCACCACGTTCGCTTGTACGAACCAGATCAATCGGCGCGTGATCGGGCGAGTGACCGCCTCCGAGAGGTGGCGAAGATGCTGCATCGTCCGCTGCCATCCGACATTCTCATTTCCGGTGACCTGAACGAGGTCGTCCAAAACGCTGATCTGATCATCGAGGCCGCCCCGGAGGACACCGCCATCAAGCGGGCTCTATTCAACGAACTTGGAGGGGCGGCGAGGGCGGATGCTATGATCGGCACGAACACCTCATCGCTGCAGATCGAGAGTTTCGCGCAGGACTTTCCGAACCCTGGCCGACTGGTCTACGCCCACTTCTGGAACCCGCCCTATGCCATTCCGCTGGTCGAGGTCGCACCGGGACCATATACTGACAAACTGGCAATGGACACCGTCGCCGACTGGCTGAAAGGTGCCGGGTTGGCGCCGGTGTCGCTGCAGCGAACGGTGCCCGGACTCATCGGGAACCGGCTCCAGCACGCCCTGAAACGTGAGGCGATAGCGCTTATCGCAGACGGTGTTTGCGACGCCACCACCATCGACGACGTCGTCAAGTTCGGGTTCGGAGCCCGAATGGCCGTGCTCGGCCCGATGGAGCAGTCGGACCTCGTTGGCCTCGATCTTACCCTCGCGATCCATAATAGCCTTATGCCGACGTTGGACAGAACGGCCGATGCTCACCCCTACCTCATAGAGAAGGTCAACAAGGGCGAACTCGGCATGGATACCGGCGCAGGCTTTCGAACCTGGACCCCGGCAGAGGCGAAGGCGGTCCGCGAACGGCTCGATCAATGGAACACCCGGATGTCGCCAGCCGAAGGCGACCCTTAACCGCTCAAATAAGAGAGAATTATATGAATCCCAGCGTTACGCGCCACCAACCCACACCTGCGCCGAGTCCGGTAATCGATCCCCAGACTGGCCTTGAGCTATACGAACTGAGTCACCCGTGGGGCCACGGGGCACCGGCCTACCCCGGCTTCCCGGACACGCGGATGGAGCGTTCCGTGAGGCACGCCAGTCACGGCGTCATGACCCAGCGCATTCGTACGGTGATGCACACGGGCACTCACGTCAACGCACCCATCCATCTCATCCAGCGAGCCGCGGGTATCGGCACGCTCCCCCTGGGCATGTTCTTCGGCAATGGTGTCGTCCTCGATATCCCGAAAGAGCAGTGGCAACTCGTCACCGTAGCCGACCTCGAGTCGGCAACACCTGCGGTCGAAGCGGGTGACATCGTATTGATCGTCACCGGATGGCACCGGCGTTATTCCGACAGCCAGGACTACTTCGCTCACGGGCCAGGCCTTGCCCCGGAGGCGGCCCAGTGGCTGCGTGATGCCGGAGCAAAACTGGTGGGCGTCGACACAGCGTATGTCGACCACCCGTTGGCGACGCAACTCGCCGATCATCGAGGTGGCCCTCTGGCGCCGTACCTCGTCCCCCGGTACGAGTCGGAAACGGGCAGAGTCGCATCCGAAGACTTCCCAGAGCTCAATCCGGCTCACCGGGTGCTACTTGAGGCTGAGATCCCGACTATCGAGAACGTGGGGGGCGATGTCGACCTCCTCCTCGGCAAGCGGGTCACGATCCAGTCGTTCCCCTGGCGGTGGCCGGAAGGTGACGCCTGCCCGGTGAGACTGGTTGGCCTGCGGGACGACAAAGGTGACTATCGAATCGAGACAGGAGAAACGAAGTGAGCGGCCTTGAATTTTACAACCTTAGCCATGTGTGGGGCCACGAAATGCCGGAGTGGCCCTCAGCTCCCGGTGTCCGGGTCAACCGGATACGATTCCACGCCAACCATGGGCATTCCGTTCACGAAATAGATGCGATCATGCATCGCGGGACACACATGGACGCACCCGTTCACGTCACGGCCGACTGGCCGACCATCACGGGTTACGAGACGTGGCGCTTCTTCGGCACGGGGGTAGCCGTCTCGATTCCGAAAGGCCGGTGGGGAGTGATCACGCCCGACGACCTCGAAGCAGCCGAGCCTCGCATCCAGCCGCACGACATCGTGATGATCAACACCGGGTCGCATCGGCTGTTCGGCGACAACGACGACTACTTCAATTACTCCCCCGGCCTTTATGACGCCGCCGCCCGCTGGCTCGTTGAGCGCCAGGTGAAACTTGTCGGCATGGGCGTCCAGGCCATGGACCATCCTCTCGGCACGAAGCTTGTCGAGCATGGGCCGGGACCGTCGCACCCTCATCTCATCGAGGAGTATCGACGAGAGTTCGGGCACGAACCCGCCGAGGACTTCCCTCTTTGGGAACCCGCCCACAAGATTCTCATGGGGAACGGGATACCTGGTATCGAGAATATCGGTGGAGACCTCGATGCGGTGACTGGCAGGAGATGCACATTTGCTGCTTTCCCGTGGCGATGGACCGAGGGCGACGGATGCGGAGTCCGTGTCGTTGCCATCGTTGATCCAGACGGGAGCTACCGGATCAGCCAGGACGATAGCACATAGATTGCACATAAAAGGCACAGAGAAAGGAGGCGCGAAAATGGCAACGCAACAGCAAGCGATATCGGTTACCACTGCACCGCAGGAGGTCCAGGAGTTCCTGCAAAGTGCACCAGCACACGTCATCGGAGGCACGAAGCGACCTTCCGGGTCAGGTGAGGAAATTGAAGTTGTCGACCCGTCCACCGGAGACGTGATCTCACACATCGCGCGGGGGCGATCCGAGGATGTGGACGCTGCAGTTCAGGCGGCGGACTCGGCACTGCGATCCTCATCCTGGACAAAGGCGAGCCCGACTACACGCGAGTCCCTCATGCACCGACTCGCAGCCCTTATCGATGAGAACATAGCGACGCTGGCCTTTCTCGAGTCGCTCGACAACGGGATGCCGTTGCCCCTGGCTCACAATCTCGACATCGCGGGAGCCGCCGGTGTCCTGCGCTACATGGCGGGATGGCCGACCAAGATCGCTGGGCGGACCATGGCGTTCGAGAGTCCCTTTGGCAACCGGGTGATGGGCCATACTCGCCGGGAGCCCGTTGGTGTCGTCGGCGGTATCATTCCGTGGAATGTGCCGTTCATGCTGGCGATCTGGAAAGTGGCGCCCGCGCTTGCCGCAGGATGCACCATTGTCCTGAAGCCGGCCGAGGACACGTCGCTGACGGCGCTGTTCCTGGGAGATCTGGTTCTTGAAGCCGGCTTCCCACCAGGGGTCGTGAACATCGTCACGGGGACTGGGCCCGAAGCCGGTCAGCCGCTCATTGAGCACCCGCTGGTGAGCAAGGTCTTCTTTACGGGCTCGACCACAACGGGGATCAAAGTTGGCCGAGCGGCCGCTGCCCACATCAAACCCGTGTCTCTGGAGTTAGGGGGTAAGTCGCCCACGATCATCTTCGCCGACGCCGATCTCGATGCGGCTGCGGCGGGTGCAGCAGAGGCGATCTTCCTGAATTCCGGGCAGATTTGCGTGGCCGGCTCCCGGCTGTATGTTCAGAAAAGCGTCTACGACGACGTCGTGAACCGGGTTGCATCTCTCGCATCGAAGCACGTCCTCGGGAACAGCCTCGACCCGGCCACGACCCTCGGGCCTGTGATCAGTCGGCGCCACAAGGAACGAGTCGACGGGTACATCAACGCCGCCGAGAGCGACGGGGCTGAGCTCATTTCGAGCCACTCCACTCCCGAGCAGGGTTTCTTTGTGGCTCCCACCATCGTCACCGGCGCCAGGCACGGCGCAGCGATAACCCAGGAGGAGGTCTTCGGTCCAGTACTCTCGGTTTACCCGTTCGACGACGAGGCCGATGTGCTGCAGGCGGCGAACGGAACCTCGTACGGACTCGCCGCCACCGTCTGGACATCGAGTCTCGGCCACGCTGAGGCGATGGTCGACGGATTGGAGTGCGGTAAGGTATCGGTGAACTCGCCCGGCTTCCCGTACCCCGGACTGCCCGAGGGTGGCAAGAAGGCATCAGGCTACGGCAGGGACCTGGGACCGGAGTCGCTGGACGGCTATCTCCATTCGAAGACAGTCATCTTCGAGGGGTCCTGAGGCGGCGCTCTCGAAATACTTCAATTGAGTAGAGCTAGGGGTTTATGAAAGATAATCGAAAAGTTGCCTATGCGTACCTCGCTCTGCAACTTTTGGCAGCCGCTGATTTGCGACCTTAGAAAAGGCAATCATATGACACTACTGCTTGATCAAGATATAAAACCAAAGAAGTGTGCAATTGGAAAGGTATGCTTCTCTTTCATTTTATGCCGTCTGCATGTTCTCAGAAAACCCGAATGACGGCTCCGTGCGGCCCATCGTTGTTGTAAGTCCAGGGC
>DPYP01000386.1:886-5345 GCA_003545375.1 Lentisphaeria bacterium | reverse complement strand
GCGTACCCCTTCACTTTTTTGTTACTGTCAAACAGGTACTGGCTAAGCTAATTGTAGGGACTGTGCGATTGTACCCGTCACAAGCATTTTGCTGCGGAGTTGACAATCGTTCAATATAGGAATAGTCTAATCCCACAATGCGGTACGATAAATCTCACTGGACGGGATATGGCGAGAGAAAGAAAACGTGAACCCGTCATTGCCTATGCTCAGATTCATGACCGCCAGGGCGTCGCGACGCGGTGCGAAATGCACAAAATCCCGTCCGCGCGAGTATGGTCGTAAGAATGCCGATAGCGGCTTATAATGTGGGCGCCAGGGTGGTCGTTACGCCGGAAATAGTCAAAGGATAAGAAAATGAGCATAAAGCGACTTCACCATGCAGCTTTCAGATGCCGGGATGCAAGAGAAACGGTGGATTTTTATGTCGATGTCCTGGGTCTTAAATTCTCTCATGCGATGGGTGAGGACCATGTTCCCTCGACCGGGGAATATAGTCCACACATACACATCTTCCTTAAAATGGAAGATGGTTCTTGTATCGCATTTTTTGAGTTGCCTAAAGATAAAGGCAATATGAAAGATCTTGAGATGCCCGAATGGGTGCAGCATTTCGCCTTTATGGTTGAAAATGTCGATGTCCTGCTTGCCGAAAAAGAAAGACTCGAGGGCTTGGGAATAGATGTGCTTGGACCGGTAAATCATGACGATTTTATCCAGTCGATCTACTTTTTTGACCCTAGTGGGCATCGTCTGGAGTTGACCACGGATACCTGTGGAGAAGATCGAAATAAAATATTTGAAAACGAGGCCTATGATGTTCTGGATTTATGGAGCGAGACCCATGACTGGTCGCAACGAGGAAAAATATTTGGCGGCAAAACCGGCTACGAACGGAGTTAGACAATGAAACTAGCCTCAAAAAGAGCTGGACGCGACGGCGCATTGATTGTCGTGAGTAAAGATACTAAAACCGCGGTGGATGCCACTCACATTGCAAAAACTATGCAAGCGGCACTGGATGATTGGGACAATGCTTCGGTAGCACTGCAAGCTCTCTACGATGATCTTAATCAGGAGATTGCACAGGGAGTTTATGAGCTTGACTTTAACGCGCTCTGTGCGCCCCTACCCCGAGCGTACCAGTATTTGGACGGTGCCTGTTACATAAGTCACATCAGGCGGAACCGGGCCGCACGCGGGGATAGCCTTCCCGAGGATATCCTGGATGCGCCGCTGATTTATCAAGGCATATCCCACGGATTTATGGCCTGGAATGATCCGATTAAGTTACCCAGTGAAGATTTGGGAATAGATTTCGAAGCTGAAATTGCCGCCGTTACCGACGATGTTCCCCTCGGCGTATCTTCCGCAGAGGCGACAAAACATATCAAGCTATTCATGCTTTTGAATGATATTTCCCTCAGGGCACTTATCCCGCCGGAGCTCAAAAGATCATTTGGATTTCTAACTGGCAAGCCATCTTCGGCGCTTGGCCCGATCGCTATTACCCCGGATGAGCTTGGTGATCTATGGGACGGTAAACTGGTATCTGGCAAGATGAATTGCTGGGTGCGCGGTAAAAAATTCGGCGAATTGGAATCCGGTATTGATACCCCATTTAATTATGGCGATATGATCGCCCATGTCGCCCAAACCAGAGCGTTTGAGCCCGGCACGATCATTGCCATCGGTACAGTGTCAAACGAGGATGAAACGGTCGGGTTTGGCTGTGTTGGAGAGCAGAGAGCTGTGGAGATCATAAACGAGGGTAGTGCCAAGACCGAATTTCTTAAATTCGGCGAGGTTGTAAAAATTGATCATCAGGATTATGAAGGCAAATCACTTTTTGGTGCTATTGAGCAAGAAGCCGCTCCGATAGCTTAGAACTTCTTATTTCTTTGGAACATCTTACGGAAAAGTCAGGCGCCTGGGAGGCCCTGTAAATAATGCCAAATTCACCTGGCAATCAGTATGGCGGCAAAACGTCCCCGACGGGCTGTCCTATCTCGGCGAAAGCAGCACAGTTTGATGTCTTCGGTAGGGATTTTCAGGTTAATCCTGCAGAAGCACTGCGCTGGTCCCGGGATAAAGAGCCGGTATTTTACAATCCGAAGTTAGGCTATTGGGTGGTCACCCGTTACCAAGATGTTAAAGCGGTATTTCGTGACAATATTTTATTCTCACCGTCTGTTGCGCTCGAGAAAATAACACCTGCCCCAGCTGAGGCTGAAGAAATTTTAAAATCATACGGTTATGCCTTGAACCGTACCCTGGTTAATGAGGATGAGCCTGCCCATATGGAGCGCCGCCGTGTACTGATGGATAGCTTCAATCCCGAAGATCTGGAGCAACATCAGGACTCGGTACGAAATCTAACACGGGAATACATGGACCGCTTTATCGATAAAGGTGAGGTAGATCTGGTCGCCGAAATGTTTTGGGAAATCCCTTTGATGGTTGCCCTGCATTTTCTGGGTGTTCCAGGCGAAGATATTGACCGCTTACGTGCATTTTCCGTAGCTCATACTGTTAATACCTGGGGGCGTCCATCGCCCGATGAGCAACTATCGGTGGCACATTCTGTTGGTAAATTCTGGCAAGCTGCCGGCAGGATCATAGAAAAAATGAAGGCAAACCCCGACGGGCCGGGATGGATGCATCACACCATCCGCCAACATAAATTATATCCGGAAATTGTCACTGAATCTTATCTGCATTCTATGATGATGGCCATTCTTGTTGCCGCCCATGAAACAACGTCAAACGCCTCGGCAAATGCGATACGCACTTTGCTCACGAACAGGAGAGCATGGCAGGAAATATGCGAAAATCCAACTTTAATACCGAACGCTGTTGAGGAATGCCTTCGTTTTGAGGGATCGGTCGTTGCATGGAGAAGGCGGGCGACCAGGGACACGCAAATAGACGGCGTGGATATTCCGGCGGATGCCAGATTGCTCATCGTCCTCGCCTCCGCGAACCATGATGAACGTCAATTCGAAAACCCGGACGAGGTGGATTTGTACCGCGAAAATACCACCGATCACCTGACCTTTGGTTATGGCAGCCATCAATGTATGGGTAAGAATATAGCGCGGATGCAACTGCGTATTTTTCTGGAAGAATTTACCAGGCGCTTGCCGCACCTGGAAATAGTACCTGATCAGGAATATAGCTATTTACCGAATACGTCGTTTCGTGGACCTTCAAGCTTATGGGTACAGTGGGACCCCAAGCTCAATCCTGAGCGTTCCGACCCGGCGCTTTTGAAAAAGCATCTCCATTTTCAAATCGGGTCACCAGCGAAGAATGAAATTACGCGCCGTATCGAAGTCACGGAAGTTCATAATGACTGTGATGATGTTGTACGTATGGTGCTAAAAACGCCGAACAGTCAGAAATTGCCCAAGTGGAGTCCCGGATCTCACATTGATTTAATTATCGGTGGATTTAACCGTAAGTATTCACTTTGTGGCTCCCCATCGCGCAAGACTTCCTACGAGATAGCTATTTTGAAAGAACCGCAAGGCAAAGGCGGATCGGCCCATATTCACGACCAAGTCAGTATCGGCCAACTCGCACAAATAGTCGGGCCCAAAAATCATTTCAGTCTGGATGAAAGTGCCGCTGAATACATCCTTATTGCGGGTGGTATTGGCATTACGCCAATAATCGCGATGGCGGACCGATTAAAACTATTGGGTAAAAAATACATCATCCACTACGCAGGAAAATCGAAGTCATCAATGGCGATGCGAGAAAAACTGATGTTAAACCACGCAGACCATCTTAAGATATATTCGAAACAGGATGGTGAGCGATTAAGCCTTAATGTCATCACTCACGATGTTAGTGAAGGACAGCAGGTCTATGCCTGTGGGCCGGAACGACTGCTTGATGAATTGGAAAACATTGGGGCCGACTGGCCCGAAAATATTCTTCATATGGAACGCTTTTCATCTCAGAGCTCGACGCTGAACCCTGATGACGAACATGAATTTGATGTAACGCTGAAAGATTCGGATATTACTGTGCACGTTAAAGCTGATCAAACCATTCTTGACGCCTTGCTATCCGTCGGTATCGACGCTCCCCACGACTGCAAGGAAGGTATCTGCGGCACCTGCGAGGTGGCTGTTCTGGATGGCAAGATTGATCACAGGGATCATGTTTTAACAAACAAAGAAAAAAATAATCTAGACCGCATGATGACTTGCTGTTCCAGAGCAAAAGGTAGTTATATTGTATTAGCCATGTGATTAAAAAGAACAAAATGGCTACATCGTAGTTACCATAGAAGGGCGTCAGATAATTGTTAATAACGCGAATGTAGTGGTTACAAATAATTTTACCATTAACCGCTTCGAGTTCATCTTGCATTCGTTTCACGGAAAACGAAGCAAGGTAAATCATCGAGTTCTTGAATTGGCGAGGTGTGCTAACTCACCTGGTTTAC
>DPYP01000386.1:443-576 GCA_003545375.1 Lentisphaeria bacterium | reverse complement strand
CTGCTCTAGTTTCTGCACCCTAAAAAGCTCCAATGCCTATTCCCTCGCTTCTGCTTCATCAGCAGTGCCTGTACTGAATCGCTCTCGCTCGCCTTTTTGTAATTTGATTATGGCTTGCCAATAGTTACTTCGG
>DPYP01000386.1:0-132 GCA_003545375.1 Lentisphaeria bacterium | reverse complement strand
CAATAGTTACTTCGGCTGTGTTTATATAATTTAACTTTCTTATCAATTACATCAATGCTGTCACGCATAGTTATCACCATTGTCTTTTGGTTCGTGTATAGCTGGTTTGGTTGTACACATCCCCGTTTTAGG
>DPYP01000187.1:12629-13619 GCA_003545375.1 Lentisphaeria bacterium | reverse complement strand
TTCGTACATGATCATCGGCTTTGCCGCGAGTCGATCCTTGGCGTAACCGATCTCAGTGTCGGTCGATACGAGGAAGGAGAAGGTGCCGTCAAGGATGTCAATGGATTGTTCGAGTGCGGTTTCCAGCGCGATTCCACGGGACAGCTGCTCGGCCAGGAACACGGCAATGAGCTCACTGTCGTTCTCGGTCCGAAACTCGAAGTCGCGTTGTTCGAGGCGCCGGCGCATTTTCCAGTAGTTGGTGATCTGGCCGTTGTGGACGATTGCGATGTCCGCAAATCCGGTGGCCCAGAAGGGGTGTGCGGCTTCGGGTTTGACGTCAGACTCCGTGGCGAGCCGAACGTGACCGATGCCGTGCGTGCCCTGATGCTCGCCGACATGATAAGATTCATCGACGTCATGTGCCGTGCCAATGTCTTTGATGATATCGAGGCTGCTGCCGATAGAGATCAGCTTGGCACCACGCTCGAGGGCATATGCGAATTTCTGCACGTCACCGTCAAATTCAACGACGGCGCGATAAGTTTTTCCGATGGTCTCGTCTTCGATGACGACAGCCCCGAATTCCTCGAGAATATTCCTGACCCGGCCGATCGCTGCCGCTGTTCCGTCGTCATCGCCCACAAAGAAGCGAAGGTGCAACTGACCGGGTGTCGATTTGTGATAAAGCGCAAACCCGGTCGAGTCCCTGCCCCGATGCTGACAAGCGTCGAGCATTTTGACCAGTGATTGACCAACGTTAAAGCACTTGTCGGTATCTTTATAAAGTATTCCTGCTATGCCGCACATACCGCGCCCTCATGAGATTGATATACATCTACACTCTATGATCAGGCTGGTACTTTTTCAAGACTTCATACTCCCTCCCACACGGTCTAATACGTGGCATCCGAAGCGATTGGCTATATCGCAGGCGAACACCCCGGTTCCGGCAAAATGTCTCTGTTGCCCAGCCATCCAAAGATCTCTCTGCCTGGCGGCCCACGGCTC
>DPYP01000187.1:0-12284 GCA_003545375.1 Lentisphaeria bacterium | reverse complement strand
CGCTCCCGATTGCCGACCAGTGCACCAGATCGGCGGTTCGGTATTGCCGCTGTGGCGATGGTGATGTCCAGAGCAGCGACCTACAGTCGGTTGGGCGACTGCCCTCTTGCAACTGGAGGGTCCCGGAGGAACTGTGCCCCGCTTGTCTCGGTACGGCGCCAGCGCTTCTTTAGGATAGGGGAAGGATAAGCTGATTGCGCCGGCTGAACGCCGCCTACCCGGATTTGACCATCAGATCGGTGACCAGCTGGGCAAAGCGCAAAGGATTCTCGATTGGTGAGCCTTCGGTCAGCAACGCCTGGTCGTAGAGCAGGCAGCAGTAGTCGTCGAGTCGCTCATCATTCTGGCCCTTGAGGGACAGCATGATGTCGATGATCGGGTGGCCCGGGTTGAGCTCCAGGGTACGCTTCTGAACGGGTACTTCCTGGTTCATGGCGCGGTACATGCGCTCCACGTGTGCATTCATCGCGTGTTCATCGGCGACAAGGCAGGCCGGGCTGTCGGTGAGGCGATTGGAAAGCCGCACCTGATTGAGTTGTTCGTCGTACCTTCCCTGGACATGTTCGAGCAGGTCCTTGTACTTTTCTTCGCTTGCCTTTTTGGCGTCTTCCTTTTCTTTCTTCTCGTCTTCCGAATCAATGTCGATTTCGCCGCGGTCGACCGGCTTGAGGGCTTTGCCGTCGTATTCGGTGAGGCCCTGGGCGACGAACTCATCGATCGGGTCGGTCATGAACAGGACTTCGTAGTCCTTTGACTTGAAGACTTCCAGGTGCGGCGAGTTCTCCACAACGCGACGGTTCTCGCCGGTGATGTAGTAGATCTCTTCCTGCTCGGACGGTGCGCGGTCGACGTATTCCTTGAGTGAGACGTATTGGCCCGGCTCGGTCTTGGAGCTTTCGAAAATGATCAACTCCTGGAGCTTTTCGCGGTTGCTGAAATCCGTATGCATGCCTTCTTTCAGCACCTTGCCGAATTCGGTCCAAAATTCACGATAGTCATCGGGCGTCTTTTCCTTCATCTCGGTGAGGGTACTGAGCATTTTGCTGACCAGGCTCTTGCTGATAAGACGAATGCCCGCCTCGTCCTGCAGGGTCTCGCGTGACACATTGAGCGGCAGGTCGCTGGAGTCGACGACGCCGCGAACGTACCGCAGGTACTCCGGCACCAAATCTTTGCAGTCGTCAGTGATCATGACATTGCGCACGTAGAGTTGAAGGCCCTTGTACTCCGCCTGGAAATACATGTCGAACGGTGGCTTCGACGGCAGGAACAGCAGGGCTGTAAACTCCGTCTTGCCTTCGGCGTTGTAGTGGACGACTTTGCGCGGGTCGGTATAGTCGTGCGTCACGTGCTTGTAGAATTCGTTGTACTCGTCGTCGGTGATCTCACTTTTCGGCCGGCGCCAGATGGCTTTCATCGAGTTGAGGGTCTGTTCCTCGATGGTCACAATGGAATCCTCGCCTTCAATCGCTTTACCTTCTTCGTCCCGCGGCACTTCCTCACGGCGGATTTCCATGGTGACCGGGTAGCTGACGTAATCGGAATACTGGGTGACGATTTTGCGCAGACGCCATTCTTCCAGGTATTCGCCCATGTCCTCGCGCAGGTGCAGCGTGATTTCCGTGCCGCGTGTGGATTTGTCCCCGTCGTCAATGGTGAAAGTGCCGGCACCGGCGGACGACCATTTGACCGGGGTCTGGCCTTTGCCGGCGCGAAGGGTCTTCATCGTCACCTTGTCAGCCACCATGAAAACGGCGTAGAAGCCGATGCCGAACTGGCCGATCATCTCGGGGCGTTCCTGGGCCTTGCCTTTCTTGAGTTCATCGAGGAATGCGCGGGTACCGGAGCTTGCGATCGTGCCGATGTTCTGCTCGACCTCTTCGCGCGACATGCCGATGCCGTTGTCGACGATGGTCAGGGTGTTCTTGTCGGTATCGGGGATAAGTTGGATTTTAAACTCATCGTCGCCGTCGAGCAGGGACTTGTCTGAGAGCGCTTCAAATTTCAGGCGGTCGACGGCATCCGAGGCGTTGGAGATCAATTCACGCAGAAAGATTTCTTTCTTGGTGTACAGGGAGTGGATGACGAGTTCCAGCAGCTGCTGGACTTCGGTCTTGAACTTTTTCTTGCTGGCAGACATTGCGGTACCTCTATATGGGTCCGTAAAGACACGACGGTTCTGCGGACGGGTTGTAGATGAAGGGCTCGTAAAATAGATGATTTGTCGATCAATTCAAACGGCTTCTGAGCTCTTTCAGAATAGGCGCGGCGCCTTGTTGTAACGACGTTACGTTGCGACCGTCCGGCAAAGGCTGGTACGTTGTCCCATATAGTGCATTTGCGAAAACTCTTGCAGTCGTCCTGCAGGCGCACGGGAATCTCCATTCACACCACTAAAGATGTAGAGAACCGGAGTCATTCTGCCCCCTCCTCTTCCCCGGCGCCACAGTCCGGCGCTGTTGCAGACGGCCGCATCGTTACGGCGTTGGCGGACTGTGCCGGGGATCTTTCCCGCCGTTACTGGTGGTGCTGATCGACGAACTCCTCGACGGTGCAAAGCATGATTGTCTCGGCATCGACGCAGACACAATAGGTGGGTGATTCAGTCCAGGCACCGGTGTTGAGGTAACTGATGCCGTCGGTCTTCGTGTGTTCGGCATAGTGGACGTGACCGCAGGCAATCGCCTCACAGCCGGCGGCCCGGGCACCATCGAGCGCCAATTGGCGAACTTTGCGCCGCAGGTGGTTGTACAGGAAGGTCCAGTGCTTGGCGAACTGCGCCTCGTGCATCGACTGGCGAGTCAGCGTCATCCACACGAGGTAGAAAATCCGAAAGGATTTGATAAACAGGCGATGCTGCGGTTTGACCACGTCGAACTGGTGGCCGTGCGCAACCAACAACCGGTCGCCGATGGTGTAGGTATCGTGATAGCTGATCGCGCCGCTATTACAGGGCCTGTATTCGGTGTCGTGGTTGCCGGGTAGCCAGACGACCGTGCAGCGGTTTGCCAGATCTTCGATACGACCGACGAGCATCTGGTCGATGTCACTGAGTGGCCGCCGGGGATTGTCGATGGTGTCACCATTGAACACGACCGTGGTCCCGGACCTCAGCGTATCAAGGAATTCCAGGAAGAGTTCATGCCTGCAGAATGACGAACCAATGTGTACATCGCTGATGACGACGGTATGCCAGCCATTCATTCCGTGACCACCTGCTCGTCCTCAAGGTAACGGACATTGTCGCAGGTCGGACAATTCTCGAAGCCATGCGTACAAGTCGCGAAAAGGCTACGCATGTCTTGGCGGAACACCCGGACTGGGACGCCGTCTACCATGTTGACAAGACATTCTCCGGCGCCGGAGAGTTGCGGATACTTATTCTGGTCTTCGACTACGAGGCTGCATTTCGTCAGCGGTTTCAGGCCGTTGCAACAACTCTCTCGTGTGATATTGAACCGTTTGGCAATGACGGCAAGCCGCGTGTATCCCTGTCCGAACAGCAACGCCTTGATCATCATCAGGTAGTGGGCAACGCTGTGGGACAGCTTGTTATCTCCGAACTGGTTACAAATGTCTTTGGGCATGACGGATTCCCGGCAGTTCGGTTTCGACAGCCGCAATTTAACGTCGGTGGATCAAATATCTACCGCACCGCTTGGGGGCGGGGGCGATCGCCCTTGACAAGCTGGCCTGTTCCCGGTTAATTTACAGTGCGAGTACTAACTGCAACAATAGGACCTTGCACTACCGGACGCCGCGGGATTAGATATGAAAATGAACGTCAAGCTCGCAGCACTTATTGTTGCGGTCGCTATTCTGCCACTGGCACTAAGTAACATCATCGTATACAGCTTCATCGAGCAGGCAGTGAAAGACGTTGCTCACGAGTACCTCGAGCTGGCCGCAATTTCCAGGCGCGACCGTCTGGCTTCCGAATTCCAGCACAATCATGACCGGCTTGCCCTGGTCGCCAGCCGCACTGCCCTGCGTCTGCATTGTGGCAAGTATTTGACCGATCCGGATGCGAACAGCGGCAGTGTCGACAGAATCCGCAAGATAGTACGTGATGCCAACGCCGCACTCACAGCTGTCGACGCCATCGTCGTCCTCGACCGCGACGGCTCGGTAATCGCAACCTCAAATCCTGAACTGCCCGCGGCCGAACTGGGAAGCACCGATTTTTTTGCAGACAGCCGTGACAGATACCAGGTGACCGGCATGGATTTCAGTCAGAAACGCTGGTACCTCGGCGCGCCGCTGCAGGACGATGATGGCCACAACATCGCTGTCATCATGCTCATTGCCGACGCCGCTGATTTTTTTCGGATTTTGGAGAATCCATTCGGCCCGGGCAAGACCGGGGAGGCTTTGCTGCTGACACCCGCCGATGACAACACCCACTATCGTTACCTGAACGGCCGCCCTGCTGCGATACATGGTCGCAATCTGACAGTTGGCGAGGTGCAGCAGTTGACGGCTGCAACTGCCAATGGTCGACTGAGCTACACGGTGGACTACAGCGATGCAAAGGTTGTAGCCCTGGCATATCCAATACCGAAACCCGATTGGACGCTGCTGGTAAAGGGCAATACGTCAGAGGTGTTGGCCGACATCATCAACTTGCGCCGCTCGTTGATACTGATCATGATGGCTACCTCCGTGATCGCCGTCATTTTCGCGCTGGGTTTCACCCGCACGATCACCTGGCCGATTGGCATCCTGACGCGGTTCGCCCGGGACATCCGGGAAGGCAGGCTCGATAAGCGTCTGGACCTCAGTCCGACCAGCGAGTTTGCGACGCTGGGAAATACGTTCAACGACATGACCTTGGCTCTGCGCCAGACACGTGACGAGCTCGAACACAAGGTCGCGGAACGCACAGCCGCTCTCGACCAGTCGAATATTACGCTGGAAAAGCAGACGCAGATACTGCAGTCGATTCTCAACAACATGGGTGATGCCGTCATCGTCAGCAATACCAAGGACCAGTTGATCCTGTCGAACCCGGCGGCAGAATCAATGATCGGCGCGGCTCATGAGCACACCACCAGTGCCATTTACGGCAATTTTCTCGACGAAAATCGACGGCCGGTATCAGTTGACGACCTGCCGATTACAAGGGCATTAAAAGGCGAGTCGGTCGATGAACAAGAACTCGTCCTGCACGACCCGGACTCCGGTGACGACCGCTTTGTCAGTATCAATGCGCGGCCGATGCTCGATGCCGACAACAACGTCCAGGGCAGCGTCATGGTGATGCGTGACATCAGCCGACGCAAGCTCGTCGAGTCGAAGCTGGCGGAAACCAACCAGATGCTGGAATCGATCATCAACAGCATGAGCGAGGGGCTCGTGGTTGCCGATGTCGACGGCAATCTCATCCTGTTCAACGCGGCGGCGGAACGAATCCTCGGGGTGGGGCCGACGGATGCGGCACCCCATGAGTGGCCGGAGATTTATGGTGTGTTCGAAACAGACACGGTGACGCCATGGCCAAGCAGTGAACTGTCGATACTGAGAGCGTCGCGCGGTGAGTCGCTGGACAATCTCGAGATGTTTATCCGCAACTCCTTCACTCCAGACGGCGCGTTCATCAATGTCAGCGGCCGTCCATTGCGCGACAGCAACGGCGAACTGCGCGGCGGCCTTGTCGTCTTCCGAGATGTCACGGAGGCCAAGCATGCACAGGAAGAATTGCGAGACAATAACAACCTGCTTGTCTCGATCGTCGAGAGCACGGAAGACACGATTTTCGTCAAGAACAATAGTGGCCACTATGTCTTGATGAATTCTGCCGGCGCCAGGGTTTACGGCCGGCCGCGAGCCGAAATCGAAGGCCAGCACGACGAGGATTTGTTTCCGCCGGAAATCGCCCGTCAACTCATTGAGAACGACCGTGCCATTTTGACCGACGGAAACACCAGGACAACCGAGGAGAGTATTGTCACGGACGGGCAGACGCAGCATTTCCTGTCGACTAAGGGTATCCTGCGCGACAAAGATGGCAACGCCGCCGGTATCGTCGGCATCAGTCACAACATTACCCCGCGCATCGAAGCGGAAGCGGCTCTGCACGTATTACGCCTGGCCCTGGAAAACACGCTTGAAGGCATCGCGCATGTGAACCGCGACGGCTGTCTGCACACTGTGAACCCGGCGTATGTCGAAATTCACGGCTATAAGCAACCCGATGAAATGATCGGCTGCGAGTGGCAGCATTTCATATCGCCCCCCCAGGCCGAGCAGGCAATAACCGCCTATCAGCAGATGATGAACGATGGCAAGGCCGAGTTCGAGGCACTCGTCACACGCCCGGACAACACGACATTTCATGCCCAGATCACGCTGGTCAAGACGCAGGCCAAAAACGGCGAGTTCGATGGCAGTTACTGTTTCGTGAAGGACATCAGTGAGCGCAAGAACGCCGAGGACGTGAGGTTGCGCGACCGTGAATGGGAGGCGCGTACAAGCCAGCTCGAGTCGGACAATATAAAACTGCAGACAGAGGTCGATGAGCGTTTGCGGGTCGAGGCGGCACTACGCAGTACGGTGCGGCAAAAGGACACGCTCCTGCGGGAAATTCACCACCGCGTCAAAAACAACCTGCAGGTGATTTCCAGTATGCTCAGCCTGCAGTCGGCAAACATCGAGGAAGAGTCTGTCCTCCAGCTGTTCCGCGAAAGCCGCAATCGCGTCAGGTCACTGGCATTGCTTCACGAACGGTTGATGAGCGCGGAAGATTTAGAAAAAATCGACATCAATGATTATATTCACAGCCTCGTCGCCAACGTTTTTCGCTCGTATGGTATGTCGACGGAATACGTTTCAACCAAGGTAGATGTTGACGATATTCGTTTCGATGTAGATACTGCCATACCGTGCGGCTTGATCATTAATGAACTTGTCTCTAACTCTTTGAAGCACGCATTCAATGACGGTCACGGCGGCTGCGTCAATGTAAGCCTGCACCGAGATGCCCATGGGGGATATGAACTGGCGGTACATGACAATGGCAAGGGGTTGCCGGAAAACTTCGACTTTCGAAAAACGGAATCCGTGGGATTGCAGTTGGTTGTCGCACTCACCCAGCAGCTGAACGGTGAGATCTCATTGGGCAATGGTACAACGGGAACAAAATTTCAAATCGACTTCAGGCCACGCACCGACGAAACCCACGAAATTTCAACCTGAGACGCTAAATGACGCAAGCTAATATTGTGATTGTCGAGGACGAACCGATCGTCGCGATGGACATAAAACGTTGCCTCAAACAATTGGGCTACCAAGTCGCCGGCGTTGCTGCAAACAGCGAGGATGCGGTTCAGCAGATCGTCGATAACCGTCCGGATCTCGTGCTCATGGACATTCGCCTCAAAGGCGATATCGATGGAATCGAAACCGCCTGGCGCATCCGCCAGCGTGTCAACGTACCGATCGTCTATCTCACCGCGCATTCCGATCCGGAAACGCTGGAACGGGCCAAGTTCACCGAGCCTTACGGCTACATTCTCAAGCCCTACGAAGACCGCGATCTGCATACCACCATCGAAATGGCGATTCACCGTTTTCATAAAGTCACCGAGATCGTCGATAACGAACGTTCGCTCCAAATGATTTTACGCAGCATCGGCGATGCCGTCATCGCCACCGACAGCTACGGCTATGTGACCTACATGAACGCCGTGGCCGAGGTCGTTACCGGGCTGCGCCGCAGCGATGCCGTTGGCCGAAAGATGTGCGACATGCTCGCCTTCAACGACGAGGGCGGGCGGATTGCCGCCAACCATGTCATCGAACAAGTGCTGCGTGACGGCACGGTCGCCAGCCTCGGGAAAAACAACTTCGTCACCGACAGTCGCAGCGACAGTGATCAGGACGACTCCACAGTGCGGCCGCTGCGAGATGCCGACGGCTACATCAACGGTGCCGTCCTGATCGTCCAATGCCGGGAGAAAATCCCGAACCGCAAGTTCGTCGATGATGAAATCAACAAGTTTCAGGAATCTGAGAACATTCATTTCACGCAGTACATCCAGAACCTGCTTGCCAATCTGCTGGTGTCCTACGGCATTCACGACGGCAGCCTGGCAGTCAACCTCGACATCGACGAAAACATCCGGCTGGAGGTCGAAACTGCGTACTCCTGCGGACTGATCATCAACGAACTCGTGGTGATCTCGCTGAAAAACGCCTTTGAGGACAATCCGAGCGGTGAGATCACTATCAGTTTCAAAGCCCAGAATGGACATTATACTCTGACGGTGGGCGACGACGGACGGCCATACGGCGACGACTGGGATTCCTCGAATATCGAGACATTCGGCATGCGAATCGTATACTCTATTGCCGAACAGCTCGGTGGTAATGTCGAGCACTCGTCGGAGCCCCGGAACGAATTTCAAATCAAGTTTCCACAGAAGCATGGGTGACCAGCGGACAACCAAGAACACCCATAGTAGATAATCCGGACAGCAACGCGCCTCATCACTGCTCTGCATCCAGCGCAATCAGGCCGGACATGATCCGTATCGCTTCTTGATCCATTCATTACAAATATTGCAGAAAAGTGGACAATTCAGGCGTTTAAAAACGTCCGCCCGAACACCGTTTTGACAGTGTCCGGGCGGAAAATATTCTCGAATTTCAATCCGTTTCTTTACAGTCCGGCAAACGCCGAACACAAACTCTACCAATGACGCTTCCACCACGGGTGGTCGCCGTCGTCATCGTCGTCGTGGTCACCGTAGTCACCGTGTTCTTTTTCTTTTTCGAGCACCGTGATTGAGCAGCTGACCGCAGAGATATTGCCGCAGTCATCGATGGACTTCGCCGTCCAGTTGATCACCGTGCCGGGAGAGCCGCTGTCGAGGATGGTGATCGTCGCACCCTTGGCCTTTACCTTGGAATCGTCATCGTCGTCATCGTCGTCACCGGGCGGCGGCACGGAGACAATCCAACCGACTTTGACCCTCACGTTGCTGCACACGTCCACGGCGGTCGCCGTGAAGGAAACACCATCGTCATCGTCGTCATCGTCGTCGCCATCGAATTCCGTGATGTCGTTGGCGTTGCAGGACAATTCCGGAGGTGTCGTATCGATGATCGTCACGGTCTGACCGCAACTGGTGCTGTTGCCGCAGTCGTCAGTCACTGTCCAGGTGCGCGTGATCACGCCCGCGTCGCCACCACAGCTCGGCTCGAACGAGTCCTCCGAATGGAACCTGATCCCGCCGCAACTGTCGCTGCCGGTCGCACTGCCGACGCGTGTCGACTCGCCGCACTCCACTGTGCCATCTGCCGGACAACTGATTGACGGGGCCGTGGTGTCAACAGTGGTGATCGTTTGATCGCAGCTGCTGGTGTTGTCGCAATCGTCCGTCGCAGTCCAGGTGCGTGTGATCGTCTCGCTGTTGCCGCAGCCCGGAGCCGAAGCATCGCTGCGGGTGATGCCAACGCCGCTGCAGGCATCGGTCGCGGTGGCAGCACCGGTGGGGCTGTCGACGGCGCACTCGATCGTCACATCTGGCGGACAGGCGATCACCGGAGCCGTCGTGTCAACTACCGTGACGGTCTGGTCACAACTGTTGGAGTTCTTACACTCGTCCGTTGCAGTCCAAGTGCGCGTGATCGTCTCGCTGCCGCCGCAGCCAGGTGCCGAACTGTCGCTCGAGCCGATCGTCACGTCGCCGCAGGTGTCGCTGCCCGTGGCGCTGCCGGTGGCTCCGGCACTGGTGTCTGCCAGGCACTCCACCGTCGCATCAGCCGGACAGGCGATCGACGGGCTCGTCGTGTCTTCGCTCGTGATTGTCTGCCTGCAGGTGGTGCTGTTGCCGCAGTCGTCGATCGCCGTGAATTCACGCACGATCTCTGCGTTAAAGCCGCAGTCAGTATACTTCCCCTCGTCGCTGTAAACGATCTTTACGTCGCCACAGGTGTCGCTGGCGGTGGGACCGCCGGTGACGTCCGGGCTGATGGAGGTGGCACACTCGACTACCACGTCATCCGGACAGGTGATCGAGGGGGCCGTCGTGTCTTCAGTCTTGATCGTCTGCGTGCAGCTGTTGCTGTTGCCGCAGTCGTCGGTCGCCGTGAACTTACGCGTGATCACTATGTTGTCGCCGCAGTCGCCATCGGCCACGCTGTCGCTGTGATCGATCGATACGCCGCCACAGGTGTCGCTGCCGGTGGCCTCACCGGTTACTCCCGTCGCGCTCGAGCTGGTGCATTCGATTACCGTGTCGGCAGGACAACTGATCGACGGCGCCGTCGTGTCGACAACGGCGAGCGTCTGGTCGCAACTGCTGTTGTTGCCGCACTCATCCGTCGCGGTCCAGCTGCGCGTGATCGTCTCGGTGTTGCCGCAACCCGGGGCCGCAGCATCGCTGTAGGTGATGCCATAGCCGCTGCAGGAGTCAGTCGCGGTGGCAGCACTGTTGCTGCCGCCTGGCGCCGTCGAGGCAGTGCACTCGACCGTCACGTCTGCCGGGCAAGTGATCTCCGGGGCCGTCGTGTCAAGCACCGTGATGACCTGCTCACAACTGTTGGAGTTGTTGCACTCGTCCGTCGCGGTCCAGGTGCGCGTGATCGTCTCGGAGCCGCCGCAACCCGGGGCCGAACTGTCGCTCGACACGATGGACGTCACGTCGCCGCAGCTGTCGTTGCCGGTGGCGCTGCCGTTGGCACCGACACCGGTGTCTGTCGGGCATTCCAGCGTGATCGACTGCGGGCAGGCAATGGAAGGCGCAGTGGTGTCGATGACCAAGATCATCTGCACACAACTTGAACTGTTTCCACAACTGTCGGTGGCGGACCAGGTCCGCGCAATCTTAAGGGTGTCGCCACAGCCCTGCGTGGTTTCGTCGGAGCTGCTGATCTCGTAATCGCAGTTGTCGGTGGCGGTCGCTTCACCGGTGCCGTTGCTGCTGGTGTCTGCCGGACACTCGAGCTCGGCACTGTCAGGACAGGTGATTGCCGGTGCTTCGTTGTCGGTCAAGGTGATGATCTGTTTGCAGTCCGTCTCGTTGCCGCACCAGTCGGCGGCGGTCCAGACGCGCTTGATCTGGCAGCTGGCTCCGGGCATCAGCGTGTCGTTGTGGCTGATCGTCACGCTGCCGCAGCTATCGCTGCCAGTGGCACTGCCGGTGTTCGACGGATCAACGTCGCCGAGGCATTCCACAGAAACATCCGACGGGCAACTGATCTCCGGAGAGATGGTGTCGATCACGGTGATCGTCTGCGAAGCACTCGAGGAGTTGCCATCGGCGTCCGTGGCTGTCCAGGTTCGGGTAACGACGACGACTTCGCCAACCCCGGGCGAACCGTAGGTCAGGTCGAGACTCACCGTCGGATTCGCATCGCATTCGTCGGTTGCCGTCACGGCAACGGGCGGCGGCAGGGCGGCGCATTCAACTGTGGCCTCACCGGGTACGCCCGAAATCACCGGCGCTGTATTATCCGGGGCGCATTGAGCAAACCCCTGTGCCGACAAAAGTGCCGACAGTGTAATTCCCAACAAGGTGGTAGATAAGCGCTTCATTCCAAGCCTCCGCATGTAGTCGATAGAATTTTTTCCATTGTTGTTTTCAGCTAGATCAGAAAATAGTCAACATGACAAGTATACGAAATAAATTTCGTAAACTCAAGTTCTTTTTTCTCGCTCAGTTCGGTCGATTTCCATCACTCAGGCAGGACAACAGCCGGTCCGATTTGAACGACCACCGCCCCGCCCCTGACTCATCCGACGCCACAACCATGGCGCCGGAACTCACATTCTACCAATGCCGCCAGTGCCACCACCACGGTTTATCGTGACCGGAACCGTGACCGTGATCTTCTTCTTCTTCTTCTTCTTCTTCGGCTTCGAGCACTGTGACCGAGCAGTTGACCGCAACGATATTGCCGCAGTCGTCGGTGGCCTTCGCCGTCCAGTTGATTACCGTGCCGGGATCGCCGCTGTCGAGGACCGTGATCGTCGCACCGTAGGCTCTGACCTTGCAATCGTCGTCGTCGTCATCGTCATCGTCGTCGCCGGGCGGCGGCACGCAGACAATCCAGCCGACTTTGATCCGCACATCGCTGCACAAGTCCGTGGCGGTCGCCGTGAAGGAAACACTGTCGTCATCATCGTCA
The DNA here is from genome assembly GCA_003545375.1 of Lentisphaeria bacterium. Classification (GTDB taxonomy): domain Bacteria; phylum Verrucomicrobiota; class Lentisphaeria; order JABSQK01; family CAJWLW01; genus CAJWLW01. The sequence goes on along the minus strand of DPYP01000187.1, from coordinate 152 downwards.
TCGTCGTCGCCGTCGAATTCCGTGATGTCGTAGGCATTGCACTGCACTTCCGGCGGCGTCGTATCGACAACCGTCACAACCTGGGCGCAGCTGGAACTGTTGCCGCAGTCATCCGTGCCGGTCCACGTACGCGTGATAACTTCTTCCTGCGG
>DPYP01000589.1:4040-4982 GCA_003545375.1 Lentisphaeria bacterium | reverse complement strand
CTGCTCGAACAGATCGTCGCCGACCTTCAGACCCTGACCGACGAGATCAATTCCTTAGCCGAAAATGTCGAGATCGATCCGCGCGAGTTCGCCGCCATGGAAGATCGTCTCGGATTGCTGCAGCGCCTCAAACGCAAGTATGGCGGGAGCATCACCGAGGCCCTGGCTTTCGCCGATCGTATCGAGGAGATGCTCAACTCATTCGAAAACTTTGCTGCGTGGCGCGAAGAGTTGCTGCAAAACCGCGCCGAAGCCGAAGCCGAGTTTCTCAAGCATGCCCGGGCACTGTCAAGGAAGCGGCGGCGAGCCGCAACCAAACTGGCCAAGGCGATTACTGAAAAGCTGTGCAGTCTCGGGTTCTCCGACTGCGGCTTCGAGATCGTTGTTGAAGATGCCGAACCCAGCACCGCCGGCATCGACCGAGTAGAGTTTCTTTTTTCTCCGAATCCTGGCGAGGGCACCAAACCACTTCGGCAAATCGCCAGCAGCGGCGAAATTTCCCGGGTCATGCTGGCCGTCAAGACGGTTCTGGCTTCAGCCGACCGGGTGCCAATCCTGATATTCGACGAGATCGACGCCAACATTGGCGGCAGCGTAGCGGCTCAGGTTGGCACCGAACTCCGCGAACTCGGTGATAAACACCAAGTGATCTGCATCACCCATCTGCCGCAGGTAGCGGCCGGCGGACACCGGCACTTCCGGGTAGAAAAGAAAGTCCGCAACAAGCGCACCACCGCAACGTTGACGGCGTTGGACGACGAGGCTCGCCGCCTCGAATTGGCACGAATGCTGGGCGACGGCGGCAATTCCGAGGTCGTCCTCGAGCACGCCGCCGAGCTGATCAACAAAACGGCCCGCTGAAAACGGCTGTTATTCAAGCATCTCAAGAGGACAGGCAATTCCTTGCCTGCCTTAAGGCTGCTGCCCGCTACTCCCACTCTC
>DPYP01000589.1:0-3662 GCA_003545375.1 Lentisphaeria bacterium | reverse complement strand
CCTCACCGGGCGGCGATGCGACGGGACGTTTTCCGCCAGACAGGAACGCCCCGTGAGCGTCAAACTACGGATTACTCGTCAGTGATTTCCGGGACTTTGAGCTGCTGGCCGATCGACAGACGAGCGGGGTCGGGGATGTCGGCGGCATTTATCTGGTACAGCAACTCCCAGTGGCGCGTGGTACCGAAGAGCTTTTTGGAGATGCCGCTGAGGGTGTCGCCAGCCTCTACAGTGTAGACGACAGTAGCGACAAGTGGTGGAAGCTCGGCAGGCGGCGGTGCAGATTCGCTGTCGACAACCGACGGTTCAGGAGTCTTGATCCCGCCGAACCTCTCGGCTAATACCTCGTAATGCCGGCGCTCGGCGCGTTCGAGCCATTTCGCTACGGTCGCTTCATTGTCATGGACATCGGCGTTCAGGTACGCCTGGTAGTGGACGATGGCGCGCGGCAGGTCATTGAGATGGTCCTCGTACAGCATGGCAAGCTGCAAATGCGCCAGGGTGGACTCGGGGCTGTAGCGCAGACAGAGCTGGAACGCCTCGGCAGCGGCAGCATACTGCTGCTGCTCTTGGAACTCAACCGCTTGCGTGAAATAGGCGTTGTCCTCGTTGCGAGCGGTGCGAGCGGTGCGATCGCTGTTGCAAGCCCAGCTCAGGAACAGCGAAACGGTGCAAAAAGCGCGAAAAACAGTTGTCTTCATGGGGATCCGGCATCGCAAAGAAGCATGTCGTGACGTTGAATGCACTGACCTGACGCCTTATAATACGGAGAACCAAAAACAAAGCAAATCGTCTGTCCGTTCCAGAGACTTCGGACGGGTCGAACTCATGGGAATTTCCGGGTATGGGCAATCATACGGTCGAAAAGATCGGCGGCACCTCGATGAACCGCTTCGATCTCGTGCTGGACAATATAATTTTGTACAAGCGCCCAGCGGCAGGTCTATACAACCGGGTTTTCGTGGTTTCGGCGTACAGCGGCATCACCAACATGCTGCTGGAGCACAAAAAGTCGGGTGAATCGGGGGTATACAGTGCGTACGCCGCTAATTCCGGCGACTGGCAAGCATTGCTGCAGGGCGTTCTGACGCACATGTGCGAGACCAACGCAGGCCTGGCAAAACTCGGGCTGGACGTCGCAGCAGCGGACGCCTTCGTCAAGGAACGGATCGAAGGCATCCGCAACTGTCTTCTCGATCTGCGCCGACTGTGTTCATACGGCCATTTCAAGCTCGACGAGCATCTGCCGGCAGTGCGCGAGATGCTCAGTGCGATCGGTGAGGCACACAGCGCCTACAACTCCACACTGATCCTGCAGGGGAAGGACGTCAATGCAATTTGTATCGATCTTTCCGGATGGATGGACGAGGAAAACCTGTCATTCGACGAAAAGATCCAAACGACGTTCGCCAACCTGGACCTGAACACATGCCTGCCGATTGTGACCGGCTACACGAAGTGCGCCGAAGGAATCATGGCGACCTACGACCGCGGCTACAGCGAAATCACGTTCAGCAAGATCGCCGTGCTGACCGGGGCGTGCGAGGGTGTGATCCACAAGGAGTTTCACCTGAGCAGTGGCGATCCACGCCTTGTCGGCGTCAAGAACGCCAGGATTATTGGCCAGACCAATTTCGATGTTGCCGACCAGCTGGCGGATCTGGGCATGGAAGCGATTCACCCGAAGGCCGCAAAGCCGATGGAGGCCAGCGGCATTCCGATCCGGGTGAAGAATACCTTCGAGCCGGATCACGATGGCACGCTGATCAGCCATGACTATCACAGCGACAACCCTCGCGTCGAGATAGTCACCGGACGCCGCGGCATGGTCGGGATCGAAGTGTGGGATCCGGACATGGTCGGACAACACGGGTATGATTACCGGTTGCTGCAGCATTTCAATGCGCACGGGATCAGCTACATCGCCAAAAACACCAACGCCAATACGATTACCCACTATGTCCCGGGTGATACCGCCGGTCTCAATGCCTGCATCGAGCAGATCAAATCGACGAATCCGAGCGCTAGAGTCACAATCAGCAATGTTGCCATCGTCTCGGCAATCGGCAGCAACATGAAAGTACCAGGGTTCCTTTCCAAAACCGCCAATGCGTTGGCCGAGGCAAAGATCAACATTCTGGCCTGTGACCAGTGCATGCGCCAGGTCAACATGCAGTTTATCGTCGACGAATCGGAATTCGAACTGGCGATAAAGGCACTGCATCGCGGCTTGATCGAAGCCTGACACAAAGATTGCAGTCAATCATGTGGTACTGAGCTGGTGCGATTCCCGGGTCACCTGCCACTCACATAGTCAACGCAGGTTTAGCGAGACATCAGCACGATGTTATCCTCCATAGAATGCGGCTACTGCGGCTTCGCGGTCGAGTTGGCGCCGGACACGACTGTCGACCGTGTCGCCTGCCCGTACTGTCATCGCGCTGTGCAACTGCCGAAGACCAACCTGGAGACGGGTTCGACATTCGGCGCTTACCGCATCGATAAGCTTCTTGGCGTCGGCGGCATGGGCGATGTCTACCTCGCCGTCCAGCATCCGATCAATCGCAAAGTGGCACTGAAAATCCTGCCGTCGAACCTGACGACCGACCGCGACTCGCTCGATCGTTTCTTCAACGAAATGCGGATGACAGCGAAGTTCGAGCATCCGAACATCGTCACCGCGATTGAAGCCGGCAAGGTCGGCGACCTCCATTATCTGGCGATGTCCTACGTCGACGGCCAGGATCTTGATGTCATCCTGGTCAAGGACGGCGTGATGGCGGAGTCGCAGGCGCTGGGGATCGTCCGGAAAGTTGCCAGTGCCCTTGACTATGCCTGGAACAAGGGGCAGGTGCTGCATCGCGACATCAAGCCCGGAAATATCATGCTGGACAACAGCGGCGAAGTGCGGCTGATGGATCTGGGCATATCCAAGAGCCTGAAAGACCCGCGTTCCGGTGGTCAGACCACGGCCGGATATGTCGTCGGCACGCCGTATTACATGAGTCCAGAGCAGGCGCGCGGCAGCAATGATCTCGACTTTCGCAGCGACATTTACTCTCTTGGCGCAACGCTCTATCACATGGTCACGGGCAGCGAACCGTTCGACAACGAAGATCCGCTGGTTGTCATGACCCAGCACATCAACGAACCCGTGCCGTCGCCCAAGAAGAAGAACTCCGCACTTACCAACGGCTGTTGTGCGCTGCTGAAACGGATGCTCGCAAAGCCCCAAAGCGAGCGACACGAGACCTGGCAGACACTGGTCGATGACATCGACCGCGTCCTCGACGGCAAGATGCCGTCGGAAGCAGCTGTGGCAGTGCCAAACAAAAAGAAGTCCAGGGCGGCCGGCCGGGGCGCCGGCCCAAAGCTGAAGCTTGGCGCCGACCAGGCTAAAAAGTTGCGTGGCACCTCGACGGTACCACGCCTCATGCAGGCCACGCAACCGAAGAATTCGAGCAGTCGTCTCAGGATCATTCGGTGGCTGGTTATCGGGGTTGGTGTGGCCCTGCTGGCGACTTTCATCATCATCGCCATGAGCAGCGACAGCAACACTGGCCCCACACCCCGACCGGTCACCGACGGGCAAACGAATCCGCCACTGCTGGGCACACCGACAACGACGCTCGCCTACGCAACATTGCTGCGCGACATCGAAC
>DPYP01000574.1:12281-34749 GCA_003545375.1 Lentisphaeria bacterium | reverse complement strand
GAAAAGAACGCCGCATGCGCGGTCACCAGCAGGCGATCGGTCCAGGGTTCACGGGCGCGCCAGGCGGTCATCAGCGCTTCGTCCTGCGGCGGTTCGGTCGGCCACACATCGATCCCGACCCCGCCGAAGCGGCCGGCCTTCAATGCATCACCTACCGCGTCGACATCGACGATCGGGCCGCGGGCGGTGTTGATCAGGTAGGCATCGTCCTTCATGGTCGCGACAAATTCGGTGTTGACCAGATTGCGGGTCTCGACTGTCAACGGCGTGTGTATGGAAATGATGTCGGCAGCAGCCACCATTTCGTAAAGGTCCGTGTAGCGGGTGATCCCCAGCGCCTTGTCGACGCCGTCAGGAAGATAAGGATCGTGGAAGCATACATCGAGACCGAAGGCTTTGGCACGCAATGCCGTAGCGGTGCCGATGCGTCCAAGCCCGATCACGGCAAACTTGCGCTCCCACAGGCGCGGCAGCTTGCCGAAGGCGGCAAAATCGTAGCCGCCCTTGCGCGTTGCCTCGCTGATCTGCGGAATCCCCCGGCACAACGCAAGCATCAGCCCGATGGCGTGGTCGGCAACTTCGTTGGTCCCGTAGTCGGGCACATTGCACACGAGGATGCCCATATCCGCTGCAGTTTGCAGGCAGATGTTGTCATATCCCACACCGACGCGGGAGATGATCTTGCAGTTGGTGAGTTTACGAATGATCTCTGGAGCGAATTCGAGGGTGTGGTAGCACATCAAGGCATCGGCCGCGCTGTACACCGCGTCGGGCGCGTGCTGGCCTTCGACGGTCTCCGTGCTGATCTCGACTCCGTCGCCGAGAATCTCTTGCTCGATATCCGGTTCAAATACCACATCAGTAATCAATACCTTGAAAGGCATGTATAGTTCTCCATGCATGTGAGTCGGTGCGTGAAAGAGCGCCAAAGATACGGCATGCGATGTGCGGCTGCAAGTGATTTGCGACAAACCGCAATCCTCTCGCCGAATAAATACACATGACACAGCGTCACATGAAGGTGCAACTCCATGAGCCCCCAACCTGAAAAATACCGGAAAAGTCGATGAAACGATCACCGCTTGTCGTTTTGACATTACTGGCCTTGTTCGCCTCCCCCGCCGTCGTCCAGGCAGCGCGGAACTGCGGCACCTGTGCAAAATCAATCAAAGGCCGCTACATCACGTCCGGCAACAAGGCCTACTGCTCACAAACATGCTTTGTGACGACCCTGGATGAGTGCGATCACTGCGGCATCAAGCTCAAAAGCCGCTACATCACCAGTGAAAAGAAGAAATTCTGTTCGAATGCCTGCTTGGAAAGCATTCTACCGCAATGCGAGATCTGTGAGAAACCGTTGATACGGCGGCACACAATCAAGGGACACGTGTTCTGCGATCTCCACGCCAAGAGCCCGCGCTGCACAGCCTGTCAACTGCCGTTCTTGCGCGGCGGCGAGCTGCCCGATCTCCGGTATGTCTGCGAAACCTGCAACGAGATCGTCATCTACAACATGGAAGAGGCGATGAAACTCTTCCGGCTCGCCCGCCAGGAACTCTACCAGATTACCGCCCGCAAAAGCCGGCAGATCCCGAAGCTCAAAATCGTCGGTCGCGATCGGCTCAACAAGCTTACCAATCTGCGGGTGGATCAGCAAGACGGCATGCAGCTCAATGGTTTCTATCACCGGACTGAAACTACCAGGACCAGCCGCAACGGCTTCGGTAAGACCACAACCGCGAAGAAAGTCGAAAAGACGATCTATATACTCTACGCACTCTCGCCCGACACGTTTCTGACGACCGCGGTCCACGAGTTCACCCACGACATGATCGCAGAGTTCTTTCCGCACCTCGACGGCCTGCCGTTGTGGGCCGAGGAAGGCATCTGCCAGTATGTCGCAGTCCTCCTGTGCCGGAAACGCAATTTCTCAGAACAACTCGAATCGATCCAAACCTCGCCCGATAGGATCTACGGCGACGGCTACCGGTATTTCGAGAAAAAACTCGGACCAAACAACTGGTCCGGCCTGCTGCAGTGGATGAAACGCACCGACCCCAAGAAGCTGCCCGCCGCCGCACCAAAGTAGCGCAAGTGTTGATCGACCGGCATTCGAGGGGGCGCCTTCGTCTGTTCGATGTCTCGGAATACATTCACGGCCGCAGCCGCGTGCCGACATCTACCGCTCAGAAATGCAGCGCCCGGTCGTCCGTTGCCATCAACGCGGCTTCCTTGAAGGCTTCCGTAAAGGTCGGATGCGGATGGATGATGCGGCCGATGTCTTCCGCCGAGGCACGATACTCCATTGCCACGACAGCTTCGGCAATGAGGTCGGCACAGCGCGGACCAATCATATGGACCCCGAGAATTTCGTCGGTCTCGGCGTCGGCGAGGACCTTTATGAAACCGTCGGTCTCGTCGGCGGCGCGGGCCCGGCCGCTGGCCTTGAACGGGAAGTTGCCAACCTTGTACTCCCGGCCGGCTTCCTTCAGTTCCTCCTCGGTCTTGCCGACCGCCGCAACTTCCGGCCACGTGTAGACAACGCCCGGGATCGTGTTGTGATTGAGTTGCGGCTGCTCTCCGGCGATCCATTCGACCACGGCAACGCCCTCTTCCTCGGCCTTGTGTGCCAGCATCGGTCCGGCAACGACATCGCCGATCGCGTAAATGTGCGGCACTGCCGTCTGCAGTTTCTCGTTTACCGGGATGCAACCGCGGTCATCCACTTCAATGCCCGCCGTTGCCAGTTCGAGCCCGTCTGTATAAGGCTGGCGCCCGACGGCGACCAGAACGTAATCACTCTCGACAGTGAGTTCCTCGCCTTGCTTGTCGGTTGCTGTGACCGTGACTTTGTCGCCGCTGACTTTGGTGCCGGTCACGCCGGTCTGCAGATGGAACTTGAAGTTCAGGGGGCGCAGCGCCTTCTGCAGGGCCTTGCCGAGATCGCTGTCCATGCCCGGAATGATGTTGTCCATGAATTCGATGACGGTGATCTGCGAGCCCAGGCGACCGAATACCGATCCGAGTTCCAGACCAATAGCGCCGCCGCCGATGACGACCATGTGCCCCGGCACCTCCCTCAGGTTCAACGCTTCAGTCGACGTGATCACCCGCTTACCGTCAACCGGTGCAACCGCCAGCGGCGTACTCTCCGAACCGGTCGCGATAATGACGTTGTCCGCGGTCAGGTCCTCGGTTTTCTCGCCACTGACCCGGACCGTGTTGGCATCGACAAAACTGCCAGTACCAACAAACCGATCGATCTTGTTCTTCTTGAACAGATAATCGATGCCGGCGACGGTCGCCGAAACCACTTCGTCCTTGCGTCCGAGCATTTGTGACAGGTCCAGCTGCAGGTCACCGACACTGATGCCGTGGTTGGCAAACTTCTCCTTCGCCTGGTGGTAAAGCTCCGTAGAATCGAGCAGGGCTTTCGAAGGGATGCATCCGACGTTCAGGCAGGTGCCGCCGAGCGTCGAGCCTTTCTCGATCACGGCGACTTGTATGCCGAGCTGGGCAGCGCGGATGCCGGCGACATAGCCGCCCGGGCCGCCGCCGATCACGATCAGTTGATATTGGTTTGACAAAGCGCGCCTCAGATCTGGATCAGCAGGCGTGACGGGTTTTCGATGAACTGCTTCACTGTCACCAGGAACTTCACGGCCTCGGCACCATCGATGATGCGGTGATCGTACGACAGCGCCACATACATGATCGGACGAATCACGACTTCACCGTCAACCACAGTCGGGCGCTGGACAATGTTGTGCATCCCGAGAATAGCGCTCTGCGGGGGATTGACGATCGGCGTCGAGAGCATTGAACCGAACACACCGCCGTTGGTGATCGTAAACGTGCCGCCCGTCAGATCATTGATCGACAGTTCGCCGTTGCGGCCGCGGCTCGCCAGATCGTAAACCGTCTTCTCCACGTCGGCAAACGACAACGTCTGCGTGTCGCGCAACACTGGCGCCACCAGGCCCTTGGCTGTCGCGACAGCGATGCAGATGTCGCAGTAATCGTGATAAACGATATCGTCTTCCTCGACATAGGCGTTGATCGCCGGAAAATCCATCAGCGCCTGCGTCGCCGATTTGATAAAGAACGACATGAACCCGAGGTTGACGTCGTACTTTTTCTTGAACGCTTCTTTGTAGTTCGTGCGCATCTCCATGACTTTGGACATGTCGACTTCGTTGAACGTCGTCAGCAGGGCCATCGACTGATTGGCCGATACCATGCGCTCGGCGATAGTTCGGCGCAGGCGGCTCATGTGCTCCCGACGTGTCGGCCGGGATCCGGGCGGTGCTGGCGCCGCTGGTGCCGCCGGCGCACCTGGTGGCGGCGCAGGCGCAGGAGCTCCTTTCATCGGCGCCGTTTCATCCCTCCCCGCCGGTCTCGCCGGTTCGCTATCGGCGGGCTGCGGTGGTGGCGCCTTGCTTTCGAACCGGTCGATGTCGGCCGTCGCTTCCATGTCATCGCGCTCTTTGATATATCGCAGCACATCGGCCTTGGTTATGCGCCCGCCCTTGCCGGTACCGGGCACGTCCTGTGCTGAAACCTGATTCTCGACCATCAGCTTGCGGGCGGCAGGCGACGGCATTTCGACGTTCTTCGTGGTAGAAGCCTTGATCGTGTCTTCTTCGGCGCTCTCGACCTCCGCCGTCTCCGTCTGCCCGGTGACGGACGGATCCGCTTCGTCTGCCTGTGGCGGACGTTCGGCTTGTTCGAGCTGGGCGGTGTCGACGTGTCCAACCACTTCCCCGACCAGAACTGTCGTGCCCTCGGGCACCGTGATACTCAGGCAGCCGCTACCGGGACTGGGAATCTCTAAGGAGGCCTTATCCGTTTCCAATTCGAGCAACGGCTCGTCGAGTTCGACAATGTCGCCGTCTTCCTTGAACCATCGGGCAATGTCGCCTTCGCTAACGGACTCGCCGGCAGCCGGCACGGTAATTTCCAGTTTGCTCATAAGGTAATGTATCAGGTGTCAAGTGTCGGGTGTCAAGCTGTGGTACTTGGTTGCCCAATGGGGTTGGTGTCGGGAAGTCGGTGGCCCGCCGAGCGTAACAGCCGTCACTGGCCAGCGAAAGCATCGGCAACGAGAGATTGCTGGACTACCTTGTGTCGCGCTGCGAGACCGGTCGCCGGACTCGCCGATTCCTTCCGGGAGACGAGCCGGAATACGATGCCTTCGAAACGGTCGCGCACAGCAATCCATGCCCCCATATTGGCAGCTTCCTCCTGAACCCAAATCCATTCGGCGGCGCCATACTTCTCACGCAGCGCAGCGTCCTGTTTTCTGGGGTATGGATAGAGTTGCTCGAGCCGCACAATCGCCACTGAATCAATATCCGCGGCCTGCTTGTACTCGAGGAGCTCGTAATAAATCTTGCCGGAGCATAGCAGCACACGCTTGACCGTCTTCGGGTCGGCGGCATCGTCGTCAATGATTTCGCGAAACCGACCGACTGTCAGTTCGGTCACGTCGGAACGCGTCAGGCGATGGCGCAGCAGACTTTTCGGCGTCATCACGATCAGCGGCTTGCGGAATTCCGTATGCATCTGGCGGCGCAGCAGGTGGAACATGTTTGCAGCGGTTGTCGGATAGCAGACGATCATGTTGAGTTCGGCGCACAGCTCCAGATAGCGGCCGATGCGCGCACTGGAATGCTCCGGCCCCTGGCCTTCGTAACCATGCGGCAAGAACAGCACGAGACCGCACATGCGCTGCCACTTTGATTCCGCCGAACTGATGAACTGATCGATGATGATCTGGGCGCCATTGGCGAAGTCTCCGAACTGGGCCTCCCAGATAACCAGACCATTGGGCATCGCCACGGCATAGCCGTACTCGAAACCCATGACGCCGTACTCCGACAAATGCGAATTGTAAATCTGCAGACGCTCCTGGCGTTTCTGAATATGGTTCAGCGGCAGGTACTCGGTCTCGTCATTGGCATCGAACAACACCGAATGGCGATGAGCAAATGTGCCGCGCTTACAGTCCTGTCCGGAGATACGAACCGGCACTTGCTCAGTCAGCAGCGAACCGTAAGCAAGCAACTCCGCCAGGCCCCAGTCCACCTGGCCCTCTTCGAAAATAAGTTGCTTGCGGCCGTCAATGATGCGCTGCATTTTCGGATAGATCGTAAACCCGTCCGGCACGGCAACGAGAGTGTCTGCAATCTTCATCAGCTTCTTGCGAGGCACGCCGGTGTCTACCGATTGATCGAAATCTTCCGATTGTGCCGGCCGATAGCCGCTCCATTGCCGCCCCAGAAAATCCACTTCGATCGACGGCTTGTGCTCGCGGGCGTCGTCGAGGCTGTCCTGCAGCTCGGCATGGAAATCGGTCCCGATCTTCTGTGCCTCGTCCCCGTCCATCACCTTGTCCTTGATCAGGGTCTTGGTGTAAATGTCGAGGACCGTGGGGTGGCGGGAGATCGCTTTGTACAGCAACGGCTGTGTGAAATTCGGATCGTCACCTTCGTTGTGACCGTGGCGGCGATAGCCGAGAATGTCGATGTACACATCGATGCCGAATTCCTGCCGCAGCTTGACCGCCATCTGGGCGCAATGAATCACGGATTCGGTGTCGTCGGCATTGACATGGAACACCGGACACTCGGTCACCTTGGCAATGTCGGTACAGTACAGGCTTGAGCGCATCTCACGATAGTTCGCAGTGAAACCGACCTGATTGTTGATGACGATATGAATCGTGCCGCCGGTCGAATAGCCATCGAGCGCGCTCAGATTCGCGCACTCGTAAACAACGCCCTGTCCTGAAATTGAAGCATCGCCATGCACCACGACCGGGACGATCTTGGAAAAATCGCCCTTGAACATGCGCTCGCCTTTGGCACGCACGCTGCCGAGCACGACAGGGCAGACGGCTTCCAGATGCGACGGGTTAAAAGCCAGGCTAAGGTGCAACGGCGCGCCGCTGTCGGTGATAATGTCCGCTGAATGCCCCTGGTGATATTTGACATCGCCGTCGCCATACACGTCTTCCGGCAATGCGCCACCTTCGAATTGTGAAAACATCTGCTCGTAAGATTTGCCGAAGAGATTCACCAGCACGTTCAGCCGCCCGCGATGGGCCATGCCCAGGACGAACTCTCGCACACCCAGCTCGGAACCTTGCTGAAACACCGCGTCAAGCGCCGGAATGAACGCCTCGCAGCCTTCCAAAGAAAAGCGCTTCTGACCGACGTACTTGACGTGTAAAAATTTCTCGAAACCAACCGCCTTGGCCAGTTTCTTCAGGAACCGACCGCGCTCTTCATCGGTGAATGCCGGATCGTTGCCGTTCGATTCCATATGGCGGTTGAGCCAGCGCCGGATCCGCGAATCGGGTATGTACCGGTACTCGACACCGATCGAACGGCAATAGGTCTTCTTCAGATGCCGCACGATGGCGCGCAACGTGGTGCGTTCGAGCTTGACCTGGCTGCTGACGTCGAGCTCGAGATCGAGATCCATCTCGGTGAGCCCGAAAAAATCAAGGTTCAGATCCGACATGTGATAGCGGCGCGGCCGTACCGGGTTGGTCTTGGCCAAAAGATGGCCGCGTTCCCGGTAAGCATTAATCAGCTTCATCGCCGCGACTTCTTTGTCGCTGGTGCTGACCTCTTCGTCGGCTTCTTTGCGCTGGGTCGTGTATTCGACACCCTCGAAAAAGCGCTGCCAGGAAGGCTCGATCGACTGCGGATCATCGATGTACCGTCGGTACAGATCGTCGATGAACGCACCGTTGGCGTTGTTGAGATATGACAGCTTATCCATGTTTCACCCTGCAATGGATGGCTTGGGGAACAACTTTCCACACATTGGCACGCACGAATCGTGACAACGTGATAAGTATAATGATCTTACAGCACAAATCCAAGTCAGCGGCTGCCATCTTGCCGCGGCGCCGAACCGACGTCCGGAAGCGTTTTTGAAGCGCCGGCGCGATTCTAAATCTCCCAGTGCTTATGAGCCGCCGCGTAGATGATTTCCAGTTTGTTGTGCTGGCCGGTATCCAGATGCGCCGCAAGCTCGTTAATCGCCCGCTGGGTGATCGCATCGATCTGCGGCTGATGCTCCCGGCGCAAGCCCATCAACTCTCCGTGCGCCAGGCCGGTGACAGCGATAGTAACGGCGAAACAGACGATCAGCAGCTTGGATTTCATCGGAAACCTCTTCGAGTTTGAGTTGAATGTGTGATTGCGGGAATCGAGCGCTCACCCTCCTTAGTCGTCGGCAAGGACGCTAAGGTTACACTTGACAGCATCTTTTTTTTTGACGGCATCTCCGGGCACGGCAATCTTGACTCGTGAACTGTTCGCACTTACGTTCAGTGGCATGGTTCCGGATGATATCAAAAACGTACTGGCCGGTTTCGCGATCGAGGGCGACCTCGTCGACTGCACACCCTACGGCAACGGTCATATCCACGACACCTACGCCGCGACCTACAGGGATGGCGACGGTTCCAGGCGGTTCATCCACCAGCGGCTGAACCATCACGTCTTCAAGGATCCCGTCGGCATGATGCGCAACATTGTCCGGGTCTGCGAACATCTCGGCAGCAAACTCGACTCGGGTCCGCAGCAGGTGCTGGAAATCGTCAAGGCACGCAACGGCGACACGTTGTGCCGCGACGCCGACGGCTACTACTGGCGCACCTACGTTTTCGTCGAGAACACTGAGTATCACGACTTCGTCCAAAACCCGGGCCAGGCGGAGGCGGCCGGCTTCGCATTTGCCAGGTTTCAAGGGATGCTCGTCGACCTCGACGCCAACGATCTCAACGAAACGATTCCCGGCTTCCATCATACGCCCTCACGCATGGCGGCACTCGAATCCGCTATCGCCGCAGACACCGCCGGGCGAGTCGCCCAATGCCGCGACGAAATCAATTTCGCGCTGGCCCGCAAAGACACGGTCCGGATCGTTACCGACGGCCTGGAATCCGGCGAGATTCCCGTGCGCGTCACGCACAACGACACAAAGATAAACAATGTCCTGCTCGACGTTAAAACCGGTGCCGGTGTTTGCGTCATCGACCTGGACACGGTCATGGCAGGTTCGCTTCTGTATGACTTCGGTGAACTGGTCCGGACCTCGACCGGCGACTTCGCCGAGAATGAAAAGGACCTTGGCAAAGTGTCACTCGACATCGAACGCTACGAAGCGCTGGTGCGCGGCTACGTCGGCGAAGCAAAGTCATTTCTGCAGCCGCGGGAGATTGAACTGCTGCCGCATGCCGGTTTTCTCATGACTTTCGAGAACGGCATCCGCTTCCTGGCCGATTACCTCAACGGCGACACCTATTACAAGATTCATTACGCCGAGGAAAATCTCGACCGCACCCACACCCAATTTTGCCTGGTCAAGGATATCGAAGAAAAAGTCGATCAACTCGGCGCGATCATCGACAGGTATGTCTGACACAACTGCAGGCAAGCAGAACAGGCCACTGCCGCCGTTCATTTCGTCACTACTGCGTCACCAGCGTATTCAGAAGCTTCAAATACCCGGCCGGTGTGCCGGTGTCGTGACGCACGCCGTCGAAGATACAGCCATACACCGCCTCGTCCGCAATCAGACCGGCAATCCCCGACGTCAGACAAATCTCCCCGTCCGCCCGTGGCGCCGCAGATTCCAAATAGCCGTACACCGCCGGCGTCAACAGGTAACGGCCGGAGATGGCAAGATTGCCTGGAGCCTCCGCAACTGGCGGTTTCTCGACGACAGCGCTGACACGAAGGAAGCCGTCCGGCGTTGTTTCGGCAGCGACAATTCCGCGCGACATCACCTTTTCGTCCGGGACTTCTTCCAGGCCGAGCACACTGTTGCCGACCTGTTCGAATACGGCGACAAGCTGACGCGCAACCGGCACCTCTGCGGTGATCAGTGCGTCGCCGAGCAATACCAGCGCGGGTTCATCTCCGACCGCGTCGCGGCCGCAAAGCACGGCATGCCCCAGGCCACTCGGCTCATGTTGGATGACAAAGGTAAAGGCGACACGATCGAGCAGGCGGTTCAGTTCGTCCAATAGTTCGGACTTGCCGCGCGCCTGCAGAATATCGTCCAACGCCGGGGCCGGCGAGAAGTATTCGCGAATAGCCGTCTTGTCCGGACTGATCACCAGGACAATCTCTTCAACGCCCGCCGCCACCGCTTCGTCGACAATCCAGTGGATCACCGGCTTGTTGCCCAACGGCAAAAGCTCCTTGGGCACAGCCTTGGAGACCGGCAGAAAGCGCGTCGCCAGGCCGGCGGCGGGCAGAATGGCTGTACGCACCGCTGTCATACGTCCGGGATTTCCGGTACGACGACTTCGCAGTTGATCGCCTCAAGACGCTCGCGTAACACTTGCAGTGCCGTGTCGTCTTTGTACGTTCCGACGATCGTCCCGCCGCTGCCTGCGAACTTCGCAGATGCACCGGCATCACGCGCGACCGAGACCATGTTGCGGTTGGCCGGGGAGATGCCGTTGCCGGAGATGCGTTCGCGGACGTCGAAGTTCTGATCCACCAGCGCTGACAATTCGTGCGGCCGCCCTTGCGTCAGACATTCGTAGCCGCGCTGTGCGATATCCGAAAATTCGTGCATCGCATCGATCACGGCGCTGTCGCCACGGTCGAAGCGGCTGTGCAGATCACCGTGGTACTTGCCCGAGACTTCCGCCTGTACCCGGTCGTAGGCCACATAGACGTTCGGCATGCTGGCTTTGTCGATGCGCTTGTAGTCGCCGTACTGACGTGACTTGATGAGCTGCTCGTCGAAATCCATGAACATCACGCCGTTGTACACCTGGATGACTCGATCCTGCAACCCCGCCTGGATCGTCAACTCCTCGGTCTCTGCCCGCAGACACAGAGTCGGAATGATCTGCATCGGCACATCGATCTCGTAGAACTTCATCAACGCCCGGAACATCGCCGTACACAGGGCGCTGGACCCGCCCATGCCCACCAGGCGCGGGACTGTCGACAGGTAACGAACAGTGAAATTCCGGTTTGGCAGTTCTACACCGTTCTCACGGCACCAGGTAACAAACACCTTGGTCGTCGCTTTCAGCAGACGAATGCCCCCGTAGTACCCGTACAGCCCGATCTCGGTCAGAAGATTGTCCAGGCTATCGAATCGGAGGTCTTCCACAGCGCCCGTGACGAAATGAATCTCCGGGCTCTCCCACAACTCCAGGTCCGCCACGAAGTTCGACATCGTGAAGGAAATGGTCTTGCCGAAAAAACCGTCGGACGGATTGCCAAGCAACCCCGCTCGCGCGTATGATCTGGTTTTGATGAGCATGTCTTGGACTCCAAAGATTCGCGGCATACAATAGCGCCAGAACGGCGGCACATGAATCCGTAACTTTAAAAATCAGTGGACCGCGACTACCTTCACGTGCAGCCGTTCGTCTCCCCACCTGGCATCTTATCATTCTACGTTTGTCCAGAAACAATGAAACCAACACTGGTCATCATGGCCGCCGGGATTGGCAGCCGCTACGGCGGCTGCAAGCAGATCGATCCGATCGGACCGGCCGGCGAGATCATCATCGACTACTCGATCTATGACGCCTTGCGGGCCGGCTTCGGCAAGCTGGTGATGATCGTCAATAGCACCATCGAAGCAGACTTTCGAACACATATCGGCCAGCGTTTCGAGTCGCAGATCGATACACACTATGTCATTCAGGAGATCAACGCACTGCCCGAACCTTTTGTCGCTCCAGCAGACAGGACCAAGCCCTGGGGCACCGGCCACGCCGTGCTGGCCTGTCGCGGCCACGTCAACGAACCCTTTGCCGTGATCAACGCTGATGATTTTTACGGACGCACCACGTATGCCGTTCTCGCAGAGCACCTCGCAACGCTCCAAGACCTCAACGCGCCGACATACGCTTTGGTGGCCTTCCGTCTCGGAAACACGCTCTCCGACCACGGCACCGTCGCGCGCGGTATCTGCAAGGTCAGCGAGGACGGATATCTGCAAACCGTCCGCGAGTGCCTCAAAATCGAGCGCTGCAACGGCGGCGCCCGCATGCAGGAGGAAAACCGCACAACCACCGAGTTCACCGGTAACGAACCGACATCGATGAATTTCTGGGGCTTCATGCCGCGCGTATTCGAACAGTTGCAGGAACGATTCGTGCCGTTCCTGGAGAAACACGGCAAAGACCCGAAGTCTGAATTTCTCCTGCCCGTGATCATCGACGAACTCATCGGCGAGAGCCGCGCCCAATTGACTGTTCTGCACTCACAGGAACGCTGGCACGGCATCACCTACCAGCTGGATAAGCCGCTGGTCATGGCCGCTGTCCAAAGCTTCATCAACGAAGGCACCTACCCCGCGAACCTCTGGGAGGAGAATTGACATGGCAAAAGCTGTCGCATTTAATGACGTTGCCCGCCTGGCCGATCCCGCCGACAACGTCGCGATCACTATCCGCCGCCTCGAAGCCGGTACCGAAATCGCCCGTGACAACGCCCGCTACACGCTGTCCCACACCGTCCTCGAAGGCCACCGTTTTGCGGACTCCGCAATCGCCGCAGGGGCCAAAGTCTTGTCCTGGGGCCTGCCGTTCGGGACCACCAGACGAGACATCACACCCGGCGAATACCTGTGCAACGATCTCATGCTCGAGTCGTTGCAAGGACGACGCCTCGATTTATCGCTGCCGGAATCCGCGAACTTCGATGATTTCGCCGAGCCATACCACCTCGACACCGCCACGCTGAACATCGGCAAACAATTACCACGCCTGCCCACTGACCGGACGTTCGACGGATACCTCCGTGCCAACGGACGCGGTGTCGGTACCCGCAATTACATCGTCGTTCTCGCCACCACTTCGCGCACCAATGCCGTCGTCAAACGTATCGTCGCCTCGATCGACTCCAGCCACCCGAACATCGATGGCGTTGTGCCGGTGATGCATACCGAAGGCGGCAGCCGAGAGATGCCGAACAATCAAGACTTTTTCGTGCGGGCACTGGCCGGTTTTGTCGTCCACCCCAACGTCGGCGCCGTGCTCGCCGTCGATGTCGGCGACGAACCCGTCAACAACGACAGCCTGCGTAACTTTCTCGAGACGCAGGCCTACAACTGGTGCAGTCATCCGGTCGCCTTTCAGAGCGCCGGCGGCAAAAGCGTTAAGCAGGTAATTGCCGATGGACGAAAAACGATTCTCGCCTGGCTCGACGACGTTGATCGTACCCGGCGCACACCGCAATCCATCGCCAACCTCAACCTTTCCCTGCAGTGCGGCGGGTCGGATGCCTTCTCCGGCATCTCCGCCAACCCCCTCATCGGCGCCCTGGCAAAGTCGATCGTGCAATACGGCGGTAAAGCCTGTATCGCCGAAACCACTGAACTCATCGGTGCCGAACCCTACATGCTCAGCAATGTGCGCGATCACCAGACCGCCAGGAAATACCTCGAGTACATAGAAGAATTCCGCGCCCTTGCATCGTGGCACGGACAAAGCGCCGAAGGCAACCCATCCGGAGGAAACCGCTTGCGCGGTCTCTACAACATCATCGTAAAATCCATTGGTGCCGCCCGCAAAAAAACACCCGATATGCGGCTGGATTACTCGATCGATTACGCCGAATTGATGGCCGAGCCCGGCTATTATTTCATGCACACGCCCGGCAATGACCTCGAGAGTATCGCCGGACAGGTCGCCGGCGGCGGCAACCTGATTTTCTTCACCACAGGCAACGGCTCGATCACCAATTTCCCGTTCGTCCCGACTGTCAAAGTCGTAACCACCACCGGACGCTATGAGCTGTTGGAAAACGAAATGGACATCAACGCCGGCCGATACCTCGATGGCATCGACATGCCGACGTTGACCCAGGGTACTCTCGAGGAATCGATAGCCGTTGCCGGCGGCAAGCGTACCGCCGGCGAGCGCGCCAACCATTCACAGGTGCAGATCTGGCGGGACTGGATGCAGGCGCCCGGCGCTTCCCCCGCCGCAATCGCAGCCGGGGAAAAGTTCGATGACCAGCCACTGGAAATCGACACCGCAGCCGCAGCCGACTGGCAACCCTGGCGCGACGTGCCGCGAAAACTCGGCCTGATCCTGCCAAACAGCCTGTGCTCCAGTCAGGTCGCCGGCCTCATCGCCGCGTCGCTCCAGGACAAAGCAATCGGCGCGGATGCCGGCGTCCGGCAGTACGTGGCATTGCCCCACACCGAGGGCTGTGGGTGCTCCTCCGGCGAGGACGACATCGCCGCGCGTACTCTCGCCGGATATCTCGTGCATCCCTACGTGCAGGTCGGCGTCCTGCTCGAGCATGGCTGCGAGAAATTCCACAACGACTTTTTTGAAGATCTCCTCGCAACGCGCGGTGTCGATCCAACCGCATTCGGCTGGGGCAGCATTCAGCTCGACGGTGGAATCGACGCCGTAACACAGAAAATCGAGCAATGGGTCATTGACCGCCTGCAGCAGGGGCTGCCTGCTACCGCCCCTGCCGGCTGCAGCGTCGGGTTGCACAGCCTGGAGCCTGTCACTGACACGACCGCGGAGGCACTTGCAATTGTCGCCGCCACCATCGTCGCCGGTGGTGGCACAATCGTCCTGACAGCCAATGCTTCTATCCTGGCATCCGATGTTTTTTGTTCGAGACTGGGTCTCGAGACAGTGCAGCCGACGATGGCCTATGGACGGGCAAACGAACGTGCCGGCTTTCACATAATGGACGCACCCAACAGCGACGACATAGAACTTCTAAGTGGTATAGGCGCTGCCGGGGTTCAAGTCATCTGCGTCGTCACCGACAGCGAGTTGTCCCAGGCGAATCCGATGATTCCCACCCTGCTGATCTCGACAACGCCCGATACTGACGCCGACCTCCATCTTTCAGGCGATGCGGCACACGATCAGCAGGCATTGCTGGAATTGTGTGCGAGCTGTGTGTGTGGCGACTACGAACCCTACCTCAATTCCTCCGAACTGACCGCCTTCCAACTCGCCCGAGGCCGTCTCGGCTGCTCTCTCTGATATGCTTTATCCCCCGCCTTAAGTTACCTGTCTTTTAAGGTGTCTTTTCAAGAGATGCAAGCTTTACGCTCACTCAGCTATTCCACTTGTCTTTGTTAGAAGTGTCGGGAATTCGTTTTTTTGACGGCGGCGTGAACCGGGGCGACGTAGAATAGAAAAACGAGTAACTCGAGGATAAACATGACAACAACGACAACGAACCCCGTCTGATAGGGGGCCCGAACCCCTAAGGCCGCGCCGGTAAAGCCGCCCAGGAGAGTGCCCATGACAACACCTAACGAGAGGGTGAATTCGACAACGGCACAAGCACGGCCGCGCCGGCAATCGCTGCTGCCAGAGATAGCATAGTAGAGGCTGGAGAAGTAGTTGAAGCCCAACATGCAGCCAAGGCTGCTCAGCCCGATCAGGAGTCCGAAAGGACCAGTGGCGACACAGACGACAGCCAGGCCGGCAAGCCCAAGGATACGGGCGCCAATGATGGCTCCCAAGCGATGATGCCAGAAATCAGAGTGATGCATCGCCAGATAGGTGACCATGACCGCAACACGCATGGTCCCCAGGATCAAACCCTGGCCGGGTGCCGACACGTCAAGAGCAACGGCAAGGTCGGACAAGAGGTACATGACAATGCCGACGCAGCAGGTGCCGGCGATATTGGCGACCCAGCACATGCGGCCAAACGCAACGGACAGCCGCTGGTCTACTGCCATGGGCGGCAGCGCCGGCTCAGACTCAGGCGCACTGGCATCTGATGGCAGGCGCAACAACAAGATCAGGACCGCGCCCGAGAGCAATACGGCAAGGACGATCGGAGCGAACGTGTTGACGACGAAAAGGAGGCCGGCAACAGTTTTGCCACCAAGTAACCCCAGGTTCCAGGCAAAACAGAATATCATCAGTGTGCGCGTTTTGTCCTTGCGCGACGCGCCGCTGTCAAGATCGCCAAGCCAGGGAATGAGGCCGGCATAAGAAGCACCGGCACCGACGCCGCAGAGGAAATAGAAGGCCAGGAAAGGCCCACGGAAGTTCTGGAAGGCAAGGGAACCCACAGTGCTGATCAACAGCAGCGAGGCACCGAGCAGCGTGGTGAAGCGGCGACCACAGCGGTCGCTCAGTTGACCCGCCGGCAGAGCGATGATCGCCCAGCCGGCAGCGGCAACGGCACCAACAACACCCAGGCTGAGCAGGCCGGCACTTTCCTCGGCCAGTAGACGCCCGACAGCAAAAATAAATGTTCCGCACGTAGCATCGATCAGGAAAGTCACAACATAGAGTTGGCGTTTGATAGTCATCGGGTACACAATTTGGTAAATTGCCTGACTACTATCTGGCAGACGCGTGAATTATTCAACAGGCATAATCCACAAGGCCAACGTATATTCCATAAAACCACAGAGACGAAAGATGACATCCCGACATGAAGGCACAAAAAACGGGCGCAGGGCTTTGTGGGCAGCACTGGTTGTAATCGTCCTGACGATTGTTTTTGGAGCATGTGCAGCGGCTAACCGTAGTGCGGTCGAAAGCTTCATCAGCCAATTGTTCGGTCCGCCCGCAGTCAAACTCCGCGAGGCATACAAGGACAAGCTGGACAGCCCGAGTTTCGACCATTCGGCGCTGGACACGTTGCTGAAGAAGCATGTCGACGCCAACGGTTGGGTGGATTACGCCGGTATCAAATCGGACGTCAGAACACTTGACGAGTATCTGGCAGCTGTGGAGACCGCGCCGCTGGACGAGCTCGGGCGTTCAGAGCGGCTGGTGTTTCTGCTCAACGCCTACAACGCATTCACGATAAAGTTGATCGTCGAGCACTACCCGATCGATTCGATCCAGGAGATTCCGGACGCCTGGGATCTGGTGCGCTGGCAAGCGGGTGGCCATACATGGAGTCTGAACCAGATCGAGCACGAGCAGATCCGGCCGGCCTTCGTGGAGCCACGGATTCATTTCGCCCTGGTGTGTGCGGCAGTGGGCTGCCCGCCGCTGCGCAGCGAAGCATTCGCTACAGAGCGCCTGGAGGAGCAGTTGGAGGCGCAGACGGCGTTTGTGCACAACCACGCCAGCTGGTTCAAGTTTAAGAGGCGGAAAAACCGCGTGGGGCTGACGAAGCTATATCAATGGTACGGTGGGGACTTCGAACAGGTCTCCGGGTCGGTGCTCAAATATGCGGGAAACTTCAATGCCGATCTCAAAGCACAGCTCGACAAGGGCCGGGAACTAGGAATCGACTGGCTGCCCTACGATTGGTCGCTCAACGACAAGTCAAACGCGGCACCGCGGTAGCGACGTCGCTGCGGCTACAAGACACGACATTGGAGAAAGACTACGGAAATGAGCATATCAGATGAACTGAGCAAACTGAATGAATTGAGAGAACAGGGCACACTTTCAGAACAGGAATTCGAGGCGGCAAAAGCGAAGGTCCTGAGCGGCAATTTGTCTTCAATGCCCGATGCCCTGGAAGCCAGAAAACTATGGCCGATGTTGATCCACCTCACGCAGCTTTGCGGCTGCCTGGTACCACTGGTGGGATGGATCGTGCCGATTGTCATCTGGCAAATGCAGAAGGACAAGATTCCGGAGTGCGACGCCCACGGCCGGGCAGTCGCCAACTGGCTGATCAGTTTTCTGATCTACTCCGTGGTCGCATTTCTACTGGCGTTTGTCATCATCGGCATCCCGATCCTCTTCGTACTGGGCATTCTGGCGGTCGTCTTTCCGGTCATCGGCGCCATCAAGGCAAACAACGGCGAGCTCTGGGAATACCCGATGGCGATACGGTTCGTGTGACAAACCGGCTGGCCGGATGGCCATTGGGGAAAGGTGGTGGCAAGGGGCGGAATTGAACCGCCGACACAGGGATTTTCAGTCCCCTGCTCTACCGTCTGAGCTACCTTGCCCTCACAATCAACTGGCACGCCCGTAGGGATTCGAACCCCAAACCTTCTGGTCCGTAGCCAGACGCTCTATCCAATTGAGCTACGGGCGCATGGAAATTTTTTCCGGAAATCGAATGGATACGGTAGCGTCGGGTCTGGTACGTTTCAAGCGTCTATTACACCTCGATTCACGGCTGCCAGCCTCAACATTCAGGGCCGTGGGTCTTGATTTCGAAGCCGTCTCTGCTTATACTTGTAGCCATAATGAACACCCTCTGCCGGGGCAACTGTGCCCGGCAGAAAAAGACAGCAGAATATAATGGAAACGATCCGGCTGCGTGCAATTCTCGAAACGGGTGTCAAGGCCCGAGCGTCCGACTGGTACATCCGCGAAAACTCGCCGGTAGTGCTGCGGATCGACGGCGGGTTGAAGCATATGTCGGACGTCGTGACATCGAAGGAATTCCTGCTGGAAGCCGTCTCTGAAATCATTTCCGACAAAAGCCTGGAGGAATTCGACAAGACCGGGGACACCAACTTCGCGATCCTGGTCAACCGAATCGGCAGGTTCCGTATCAACCTGTACCGCCAGCGCGGACTGATGGCGATGGTGATGCGTCATGTCAAAGCGGCGGTGCCTCTGATAGACGAGCTCGGCCTGCCGGAGACGATTCTCGATATTGCCAACAGCCAGCGCGGCATTATCCTGGTGACCGGGACGACGGGCTCGGGTAAGTCGACGACGCTCGCGTGCATGATGGAGCACATGAACCGGAATTTCGAGCGCCACATCATCACGATCGAAGACCCGATCGAATACACCTTCACCAACGACAAATGCATCTTCGATCAGCGCGAAGTAGGTTTGGACACGTCGTCGTTCCATTCGGCTTTGGTCAACTCACTGCGCCAGGACCCGGACGTTATTGTCGTTGGTGAGATGCGGACCCGCGAGGGTTTCGACGCAGCATTGCAGGCAGCCGACACCGGACACCTGGTGTTGACGACCCTGCACACGACCAATGCGTCGCAGTCGATCCAGCGTATTCTCGATTTCTACCCTCATGGGGAGCGCGACCAGATTCGCCTGTCGCTGGCGACGAATTTACGGGCCATCATCAGCCAACGCCTGATTCCGCGGGCGATCGGCAAGGGTGTTGTGCCGGGCGTTGAGATCATGATCAATTCGCCGCTGGTGCGCAAGCTGCTGGGGCAGGATCAGCTGTCGAAGCTGCCAAACGCCATCGAAGCGAGCACCGAGGAAGGCATGCAGTCATTCGATCAGGGTTTGCTGCACCTGGTCAACGAAGGTGCCATCACCGAAGAAGTTGCAATGGAGCGGGCGACTAATCCGGAAGGGCTGAAGATGAACCTGCAAGGCATCTTCCTCAATACGGATAATGCCATTATAGAGAGTTGAGCATTGGACGCCCCGGCATCGGCGCTATAAATTCCCGCCAACGACATTACCGTATCTACCGGCTCCTAACCTGATCGGTCAGGGTTCCGAGCGGTCACGCCCTTTTTTATCATATGGGAGTGTACCATGAATATTGATGTACTGCGCAAATTCAATTTGCCGGAAGTGGAGATTGAGTCCGGCACGACGTTGCTGGAAGAGGGTGGCCGCGAGTCGAAGGTCTACGTCCTCGTTGCCGGCAGTGTAAAGATCAGCTCCAAGGGCTATGAGCTCGCGCAAGTCGACGATGTCGGCACCATCCTCGGTGAGATCTCGGCGCTGCTCGGCACCACCAACGTCGCGACGGTGACAACCGTCGAGCAATCGACATTCTTCGTGGTCGATAATTTCCAGCAGTTCGTTCTCGAGAACCCGGAAGTCGCCATCAGCGTCGCGCAGGTATTGGCGGTGCGGTTGATCAACATGAACAACCACCTGGTGCATGTGAAAGACGGCCTGTCGAACCTGCAGTCATCACTGGAGGGGTATCTCCCAGTGTTCCCCGAGCGCCCGGAGGATTTGCAATCCTGATCCCGCTACCGTGCAGGCGCTCTGAATAGACGTTTTTTTTTGTGAGAAAAAAGCCGATGCCACAGTCAAAATTTCAGGCTATCCTCGAGGCCGGCGTCGAAGCCGGTGCCTCTGATTGGCATATCCGTGAAGACAGCACCGTTGCCCTCCGCATCGATGCGGGTCTCGTTGAAATCGCCGACTTCGTACCGGACAAAGAATTCATCAGCGCAGCGGTCGATGAGATCATCGACGAACGTGGCAAGAAAACGTTCGACGAAACCGGTGATGCAGACTTCGCACACCAGGAGGACGGCGTCGGCCGGTTCCGTGTCAACCTGCACCGGCAGCGCGGCAAGATGGCGTTGACGTTCCGCCATATTAAAGACAAGGTGCCGGACTACAAAGGGCTGGGATTGCCAGAAATCCTCCTCAAGATCGCCTCCGAAGAACGCGGCATCGTATTGGTGACAGGCACGACGGGCTCCGGCAAATCAACGACGATGGCGTGCATGCTGGAGTTCATGAACGACAACTTCGCCCGCCACATCATCACTATCGAAGACCCGATCGAGTACCACTTCCAGGACCGCAGCTGTATCTTCGAGCAGCGCGAAGTGGGCATCGACACGATCTCTTTCAACTCTGCACTCATTCATGCCCTGCGCCAGGATCCCGACGTCATCATGGTCGGTGAGATGCGCCATCGCGACGGTTTCGACACCGCCCTCACCGCGGCCGATACCGGGCACATGGTGATGTCGACGATGCATACGTCGAACGCCTCGCAGACGATTCAGCGTATCTTCGATTTCTACGGCCATGACGAGCGCGATCAGATTCGTCAGTCGCTGGCCACCAACCTCGCCGCCATCATCTGCCAGCGCCTCATGCCGCGCGCCGTCGGACGGGGAGTCGTCCCGGCGCTCGAGATCATGATCAATACAGGCACGATCCGCAAGCTGCTCGAGCAGGACAAGCTCGACAAGTTGCCGCAGGCCATCGAGGCCTGCCGCAACGAAGGCATGCAGTCATTCAACCAGTGCATGCTCGATCTATGCAACGAAGGGCTGATCACCGAAGACCTGGCCCTCGAGAAGGCGACCAATCCGGAAATGCTCCGCATGAACCTCAACGGCATTTTTCTCGGCACCGACAACGCCATCCTCGGTTGATCCGCCGTCGCGGGTTCCTGTAGCAAGAGCACTAAGGTAATGCGCCGGCCGGCAACAACCCGTTTGATTCCCCACAGACCCCCCCTATAGTACGCGGCTTCATTCCCAGCCCCCACAGCGCATCCCGTATCACGCCCATGGAAGCAATCCGTAACGTTGCGATCATCGCACACGTCGACCACGGCAAGACCACCCTTGTCGACAATATCCTCAAGCAGGTCCGACTCTTTCGTGACAACGAAGAGATGCGCGATTGTTTTCTCGACAGCAACGATCTGGAGCGCGAGCGCGGCATCACGATCCTGTCGAAAAACATCAGCATCCGTTACCGCGACACCAAGGTCAATCTCATCGACACCCCGGGTCACAGCGACTTCGGCGGCCAGGTCGAGCGCGTCCTGAACATGGCCGATGGCGCGCTGCTGCTGGTCGACTCCGCAGAGGGACCGATGCCGCAGACTCGTTTTGTCCTGCAGAAAGCACTGGACCTGGGCCTGCGCGTTATCGTCATCATCAACAAGATGGACAAGCCGGACTCCCGGCCCGACACAGTCACCGACAAAGTTTTCGATCTTTTCGTCGAACTGCAAGCCACCGACGAACAGCTCGATTTCCCGATCATCTACGCCAGCGGCCGCGACGGCTGGACCGCGCGGGAATCCGAAGGCACCGGCACCTCGTTCATGCCGTTGATGGATGCGCTGATCGACGAATTGCCCGGACCGCCGCGCAATGACGGGCCCGTGCAGATGCAGGTGACCACCCTGGATCACTCCGACTATGTCGGGCGTGTCGGCATCGGCCGCGTGCATCGCGGCACCCTGCAGCATACCGCGCAACTTGTCGTCATCAAACGTGACGGCACCATCGAGCCGGCGAAAATCAAACAGATCCAAGTGTTCGACGGGCTCGACCGCAGCGATGTCGACGAAGTCCCCTGCGGCGACCTGTGTGCTGTCATCGGTATCGAGGGTATCGATATCGGCGACACGATTGCCGATGCCGAACACGCCGAGGCTCTGCCGCCGATCGTGCTCGACAAACCGACAATCTCCATGATCTTTCGCGTCAACGACTCGCCATTGTACGGCCAGGACGGTGAATTTCTCAGCAGCAGCCATATCCGTAAACGGTTGTTCGCGGAAGCCGAGCGCGATGTGGCACTGCACGTCGCAGAGACTGCCGGCGACGACTTCGAAGTGAGCGGCCGCGGCGTGCTCCACCTGTCCATCCTGCTCGAAAACATGCGGCGCGAAGGTTACGAAGTTTCGGTGTCCCGGCCGCAGGTCATCTATCGTGACAACAACGGCAAGCGCGAAGAACCGATCGAGCAACTGACCATCGACGTTCCCGACGAATCGGCCGGCAAAGTCATCGAACTTGCCGGTATGCGCAAGGGTGAGATGATCAGCATGGAGAGCAC
>DPYP01000574.1:6125-12060 GCA_003545375.1 Lentisphaeria bacterium | reverse complement strand
TCGAGCCGAACGATGAATCCTACGAAGGTATGATCGTCGGCGAGAACCGCAAGGAAGGCGACCTCGTGATCAATGTCCAACGCGGCAAGCAGCTGACAAACGTGCGTGCCTCCGGCACCGACAAGGCTATGAAGATCGCACCGGCGAAGAAGCTCAATCTGGAAGAGTCTCTCGAATTCATTGCCGACGACGAGCTCGTCGAGGTGACGCCGAACAACATTCGAATGCGCAAGCGACTCCTGACCGAGAACGAACGGAAACGGCAGACGAAATCTTCGAAGCCATGTCCATCGACGAGCAGCTAATCGAGGAACTGAATGCGCTGCGCCGGTGTAATCTGCACCGCTGTCTGCGGACGTCGCAGCCGCTCAGAGACGGCTATCTACAGTTCGACGGCAAACGCCTGCTGAACCTGGCGTCGAACGACTATCTCGGCCTGTGCGAAGACCTCGAACTTCCCGACGGTGGCGGCGGTGCCGGTGCCACTGCGTCACGGTTGATTGTCGGCAACCATCCAGGCTGCAACGAACTGGAAGCGGACGTTGCAGAACTGAAAGGTACTGAAGCAGCGCTCGTTTTCGGCAGTGGCTACCTGGCCAATATCGGTATCATTCCCGCCCTGCTCGGGCGTCATGATGCCGCCTTCAGCGACCGCCTCAATCACGCCAGCATCGTCGATGGCATCCGGCTGAGCGGTGCCAATCACTATCGCTATGTCCACAACGACCTGGCGCACCTCGACCAGCTGCTCAGTGAGCACGCCTCGCACCGGCGCAAGCTGATCGTCACCGACACGGTGTTCAGCATGGACGGCGATATCGCCGACCTGCAGCGGCTCGTCGAACTGAAAGAACAGCACAACGCGATCCTGATGATCGATGAAGCCCACAGCAGCGGCGTCTTCGGGGCGCGGGGCGCCGGACTGGCGGACGCCGCCGGCATAGCAGATCGCGTCGACGTGCAGATGGGCACCTTCAGCAAAGCCTATGGCTGTTACGGCGCCTACGCCGCAGGGTCGGCAACGATGATCGAGTACCTGGTCAACCATGTGCGCACCGTGGTCTACACGACCGGTCTGCCGCCGGTAGTGGTCGAACTGATTCGCCAGAGCCTGGCAAAATCATCGGCAGAACAATGGCGCCGCGAACGTCTCGAGGAGAATGCCGTTTTTATGCGGCAGGCACTGCGCGAAGCCGGCCTGGATATCGGCGGATCGACGACGCAGATCATCCCCGTGATCGTCGGCGATGCCGGACGGGCCGTGGAAGTAGGGGATGATCTGCAGGCAGCGGGCATTGCGGCGGTCGCCATCCGGCCGCCGACCGTACCTGAAGGCACCGCGAGGATCCGTTTGTCGATGTCCGCCAAGCACCAACGCGCCGACCTGGAGCAGGCTGTCGCCACGATCATCAGGGTTGTCGCAAAATGAAACGGGGCGTTACATTGCCCCCGTCGACTTTGAATTGTTAACCTCGAACCCGATCATGCCACCATGCAAGTCTGCGACTTCAACAATTCCTTCCACCATTTCCGCGTAGATTTTGACATACGACAGCCGATTACCGTGTCATCGAAACAACCGTTTACGATGAACCATGTACGCTTGCCGATAGAGTGCCTTTGCGTCATGGACGACATCACGTACATGCTCGGGGCCTCATGCAAGACCGAGCGGGTCAACGTAACAGAGAATGTCTGGCGCGACCCGAATGCGGATTTCTGCGTCGTCGCATCGGCCGATGATTTTCTCCTCCTCAAACAGTTCGCGAGCTGCGGTCAGGAAGCCTCCAACGAAATCGACCCGGACCGTCCGCTGCAACTCGAGCGACAAGCGGGCAAGTGCGACGACGCGTGGTGCATGCATCGCATCGACACACGGCGAATCGACGGGGAGTTACTTGCCGATGGAGACGCTGTCTACGACGCGATCATGGCCAACGAAACAGTCGTGTCTCAGACCGAGTACGAACTCGTTGATGGCACAAAGGTGTCGCTGGAGTATCCCGTGAAGTGCATCAATGTCAGCGACCGCGAACACTACTACCAGGTTGATACCGGCCCGGTGCTGTTCCCCGATGATATCCCGAACGTATCGCTGCCGATCGAGCGATTTCGCCTGGCTTACGTCGCCCATAACTGCCCGCAATGGGCCGAGTTCATAGTCAACGTACCGACACCGGTCGACGGCAGTACAGCTGTGAATCACTACTCCCAGAGCCGACGCATCGAGACGACCGCTAATCGGATGATTGCGGTGCGGTGAACGACGCGGCGTTGCGAGCGGGCTTGTGGCGGCCGCCCCTCCCTCTCAGTACGCCACTTTCACCGCACCGGTGCCGGTGGCTACGGCGTGCTCCGCCGTCTGCACGATCTTCAGCGCGTCAATCGCATCGTCCAGGGTCGAGAGTGGCCCCTCATCACCAAGGATACAGCGATTGACCATGTACTCCACTTCCCCGGCAAAGCCGTCCTCGTAACATGGCAGCCCCCACGCCGGGCCACGGTTGTCTTCATACTGCGCTTCGTTCCAGGAATAACAGATTCCGCCATTGGTTCCCAGTATTTTGTAGAGTACGGACCACGGGTCGGTCGTGGGGTCGTTCGCAGCAAAGCTGCACCACAGGTTGGCGATTGCACCGTTGGGCATCTGACACATTATGCTCGCCTGATCCTCAACCTCCAACTCCTCGTAGTGGATATACGATTTCATCGCGGTCACGTTCACCGGGCGTCCGAGCAGGTGCAGCATCGAATACACATGATGGATGCAAGTCTCGCGCAGTACGCTTCCGTAGCGAGCCGCGATCTCCTCACTGTGATAGATGTTGAAGAACATCCAGAAACCGCAGATCTCGCCGAGGTTACCCGCATCGATGAGGCGTTTGGCCCGCTGAATCGACGGCGTATAGATGTAGTTGTGCGCCGGCATGCAGAGCCGATCCGCCTTCGCCGCCCTCTGCTGCAACGTCTCTATATCGCCAATCTCCTGGGCGACCGGTTTCTCGATCAGCACATGCTTGCCGGCTTCCAGCGCCTTGAGTGCGATCTCCAGATGCGATACCAACGGTGTGAGCACGTGTACGAGCTCGACATCCGGGTCGGCAAGCAGTTCGTCCAGGCTGGCATAGACCTGACCGCCGAACTTTGCTGCTACCGCAGCCGCCTTGGATTCGTCCCTGTCAAAGACACCGACCAGCCGCGACGTGGGGTTGCGATTAATAGCGCGGCCATGCATTTCCCCGACGATCCCAGTTCCAACAAAGGCGCTGCCTACGGTTCGTAGCTGCATGAAATGTCCTCAGTTTGTGAGCGTATGAGATTTTGATTTGGACAAACGCAGAGCCCCGTACAACTAAGGCATGCCGGCCTGCAAGGCGGCGAGGTGCTTCTCGAAGTGCACAGCGACCACTTCCGTATACGTGTCCGGATGGGCATCGAGGCAGTCGCGTACGGCAGGGCCGAATTCTTCATGTGTCAGCACCGAGCCGAAGGTGCAATGCAAAATCTGACGACCGGCCTCGGTAAAGCCGACGCCTTCGGGAACATCCTCCCAGCATTCGAGATAGACACGCTCGAGCTGCTTGTCGTCGGTGATGTCCTCGACCGGCGGTACGCCTTCGAGTGTGGCGTGCACGTGATACGTGGCTTTGTCGGTGTTGTACCGCTCGCGGCCAAACCGGCAAATGCGACGGAACAAATCCGGCTGCTTGATGGCAGCGACCCGAAGCGCCTCGAGGTACGAGGTGCCGGCAGTCTTTACGTGGAAGCGGCCTTTCGTGGCACGCGCGAAAGCGGTATACATCGACAGCTTGTCCGACCCGGAGTGCAGGCTCAGTTTGTAGGGGCCGAGCAGCTCGGAGACCGCGTTGTGATCTTCAAGTGATTTTTCCAGAAGCCCGACTTCTCCTATGTAGTCGACGCCTTTCTCCATATGCCCGATGAACCGCGGCGCCAGCGACACCAGCTTCATGCCGCGGCCGAGACACTGGTCGGCAATTATGTAGTGCTCGGCCAGCGTCGTCGGCTGTTCCGTTTCATCGACGCTCAGTTCGATTTCGTAGTCGCGACCTGCGTTTTCGTTGGCTGAGCGAATGTAGTTCGCCAGTTCAATACCCTCGTTCAAAGCGACACCGTACTTGACGGCGGCGCGCATGATCGCTTCCTCGTCGAGCGCGACGACTGTGCCGTTGGGCAGCGTCACCGACTCACCATTGTAGGTGTCCGTCCAGTCGATCTGGTCCTTCACCATATCGAAGTGACGGCGCAAGGTTGCTTCGTCGTAGCCGTCTGATTTCTCGTCGACGTGGTCCGACGGATCTATCGTGAAAAACGTGAAGCCGGCTGCCACGGTGCGGTCGACATCTTCTGTCGTCTTGAGGTGATCGGCATCGGCGCCGGTCTCACCGGTCCAGCCGGCCTGCGCCATGCCATGCAAGGCGTCGTCCATGACTTCGTCGGGCTGGCGTTGCGTCCGTGCCATTTCGCGGATCGACTGCTGCGGATAAATCGGCAGCATCCCGTGGCCGGCGCGTTTCATCGATTCCACGTGCCCTGGCGTAGCGACGCCAATGCGATCGCCGAAACCGAAAGACGGCGTCAGGGCAAGGGTGACAACATTATTCCGGGACATAGCCCAACTCCTGTGATTGTGTTCTTTTCCAATGCAACAAGGTAATGTATGAACATCGTTCGTACCACGCACCGGCACAACCGAGACGAAGGAATCGAATCATGCAATATCCTCAGTTGGCAGGTACCGACCTTGACGTGTCCGTGCGGTGCTTCGGCCCGATGCGTTCGGCGTCACGGGAACCCGGCGGGCACAGTCGCTGCAGAAATGGACACCGCACTTGTCGAGGACGTACACGCACTGTGGGAAAATGAGTAAGAACGCTACAGAGTTCCATCGCCGGCGGCAGCAGTTTCTGCACTACCTATCGACCGAACGCAACGCCTCGAGGCACACGATCGACAACTATGGCCGCGACATCCTGCAGTTCGCGGCGCTGACTTTTGCGGACTGTGCAGACATCAAGTTCAACGATCGTGTTTTCAATCTGGCGATGGCACGTCGTTACCTGGTGGCACTGAACGGGCTTGACCTGGCCCGCACCTCGACAATGCGCAAGCTCTCGAGCCTGCAATCGTTCTGCAAATACCTGATACGCGAGGACGTGCTCGAATCCAATCCGTTCACCATGCTCGAGCGGCAGGAGCAGTTTCTGCGCTACCTGTCGACCGAACGCAACGCCTCGAGGCACACGATCGACAGCTATCGCCGCGACATCCTCCAGTTCGCGGCGCTGACTTTTGCGGACTGCGCAGACATCGAGTTCAACGATCGTGTCTTTAATCTGGCGATGGCACGTCGTTACCTGGTGGCACTGAACGGGGAAGACCTGGCTCGCACCTCGACAATGCGCAAGCTCTCGACCTTGCGATCGTTCTGCAAATACCTGGTACGCGAGGAAGTGCTCGAATCCAATCCGTTCACCATGCTCGACTCGCCGCGACGCGGCCGGCCACTGCCGCTCGTCCTGAATGTCGACGAAGTCGACCGCCTGCTGCAGGCGCCGGCGCAGTTCTGGCGCAACGCCAAGGCCGTTGATAAGAGAATCCGCGGTTCGGCAGAGTTTTGCACGGCCCGCGATGCGGCGATTCTGGAAGTCATCTACAGCGGCGGCCTGCGCATCAGCGAAGCGATCGGCCTGGAAGCAGCGGACGTCGACATGCACGGCCGGTCATGCGCCGTCAAGGGAAAGGGAAAAAAGCAGCGCATGTGTTTTCTCGGGCCACCGGCAGTTAAGGCGCTGCGAGCTTATCTGGCGGAGCGTCAGAAAGCAGGGCTTGCCGACAAACATGCTGCCGGCCGTATTTTTCTCAATCAGGCGGGCGGACCGCTGACCGAGCGCTCGGTGCAGCGCGCCTTCAAGCG
>DPYP01000574.1:0-5743 GCA_003545375.1 Lentisphaeria bacterium | reverse complement strand
CACTCCTTCGCAACCCACCTGCTCGATGCCGGTGCCGATCTGCGCATGGTGCAGGAGATGCTCGGACACTCGAGCCTGTCGACCACACAGATTTACACCCACGTCTCAGCCGAACGTCTGGTCGCCGTTTACAACTCGGCTCACCCGCGGGCATAGCCACGGTTGCTGATACAACGTTTGCGCTGGTGTTGCATCGTCTTCTCCACAAGGATCTGCGGAACCACTGGGGCCGTAGCATTGCCGCGGCCCGGCGAGCTCACGGTGCGTCAATGCTGCTTTGTGTCTGAGCGGAAACCGCCGCGACGAACTCGAGCAGTTCGCCAGTGATCTCCTGCTTCCAGGCTTCTGAATAGAAATTGTGATTGGCGCCGGGGATCGTGTGGAAGCCGATATCGACGCCGCTCTTACTTGCAAACTCCGCAAAATAATCGAATGAAGCCTGATAGTCCGGATCAGCAGCGCCATAAATGATTGTTACCGGCACCGGATGCCGGCGCAGACTCTCGAGCGGGCTTGCCGGAGTGCCGTCGCCGCTGGCCTGGCGCTGGTCGCGCTGGTAGTGACCGAAGAGCACACGCAGGATAGAACCGAAAAAAATCTCACCGCGAACCAGTTTACCCCACGTCTGGCGACGCCACAGCTTGTCCCAGTAGACCTTGATAAAGTGAGCAGTACGCCGGACATCGCGCCCGAAATTGTCACCGTCGGAAAACGGATAAACCGAAAGCATGAACAACCCCCGGACGTCCGGCATACGTTCACGTACGGCGATGGCGATATTGCCGCCTGAGCAGATGCCGACGATGACCATGCTGCAGACTCCGCAATCGGACTTGAGATGCTCGGCGGCAGCAACGGTGTCGGCAGCCATGGAGGCGAGGCAGGCATCAGGCGCGGCGCCATCACTCTCGCCGCGGCCGCGCAGGTCGAATCGCAGACTGCAACAGCCGGCTTCTCCAGCAGCGCGGGCAAGGTGGGTCAGAAGGTTATGCGGTCCGCCACGGACGCCGCCCCAGCCATGAACGAACAGCAAAGCGACTGGCTGGGGATCGGCGACGGTTGTCAGAATGCCCCGAACCGCCTGACCGTCGACAGAGAACTCGACCGGCCGCTCGTTGACCTGCGGCGAGAGCGCCACGGCAGTATCGAAAGGGGGGGCCGTCACTCTTGCAGTGCGCCCTCGGCAGGCGCGTCTTGTTCCGCTGCGGCTGGCGCCCGGGCCGGCGGCAGGTATTTATCGAGCCAGGTCGTCTGAATCTCGTAGGCGTACAGTGCCGGGCGGGAACCGTAGTAGAGCACGAAATTGTGCCCGCCATCGGGTACGATCTCGTAGGTGTAATTCTTCTTGAATTTCTTGAGTTGCTCGATCAGATGCTCGTGCGTATCGTGAAAGATCCCTGAGTAGCCGCCGCCGATGAACAGCAGCAACGCCGCCTGAATATCCCCGGCATTGTGCACGATGCTGCGCTCCATGAGTCCGGGAAGCTGCTCTTCGATTGGCAGGTCGATATACTCCTCCCAAGACAACCAGTTATTGTAGCCGTTGCTGAGCCGGTCGAAATAATAGCGAAACGGGTTGGTAAACCAGGCGTCGTAGCTGACCATGCAGGCGACCTGATCGCCAGCCCGCGCCAACGTCAGGAGGCCGACCCCGGCCCCGAAGCTATGACCGATGATCCCGAACTTCCCGGGCTTCACTTGCGGCAGCTTGCACGCACCGTCGACCATGGCCAGGGCATCGTTGACTTCGCCCTTGAGGTTCTCGATCTCGCCTTCACAGACATACTCGGGCTTCTTGGTGTACCATGAGGCGAAGAGGTTTTCACCGCGCAGCGCGGGTGCCGCTATGACGTAGCCGGTGCGTGACAATTCGGCCAGCCACGGCAGCGAATGCGTCGGCACACCATAGGCCGCACCGTGGAGGTAGAGGATAAGCGGGAACTTGTCGTCGCGTTTCGGATACAGGACGACACCGTACTGCGTCAGTTCGTCGGCCTCGAACTCGACGATGCGACAGGCGATATCTTCGTAGTCGCGGAGGCTGAGGCTCTCGAGGAATTTCAGTTCGACGCCGGACGGATTGTCGGGCCAGTCGGCCTGCGGCAACGCTTCAGCAGCAGCGATCGTGGCCTGGCCGGCTTCGAGGATGGCGATCTTTTCCTCTTTCGTCATCGTCGGGTTGGCAGCCTCGGCCTTGAACCAGGCTTCGAGCGCCGTCTGCACATTCATTCCGTTGCGCATCGGCTCGCGCAGATCCGTGAGAAACGCCTGCTGCGCGTGCCATACTTCGTCTTTGCGCGTCTCCCACGGCCACGGGGCAGCGTCGACGGTGCCCATGAAATCATCATTATCCTGGGCAACCGTGGTCACGGTAAAAAGCGTGACGACAGCGAGGCGTGTGAGGCTACGCCTCCAGACAGAAGTTCCTGGTCGCATTGAGCAACTTGTCGGCTTGGTAGTGATCAAGACGGCCCCAGAAGGGTTTGTCATGAATGACGCGCAATTCGAAGCCCTGCCGGTCCGCGCACAGATCGGCGAGCCGCTGCCAGTTCAATGGCAGTTTGCGCGCGCCGGTGACATGCAGGATTAGGACGTCGCAGTCGGGAAGATTATTCAGGGTCGCCATCAAATCAAGCGACGCCAGCTCATCGGCCATCGTCGCGGAGATGGGGAAACCGTCGAAATCGACAACATTCGAGTCCCGCCACAGGGTCTCACGACTGTATTCGCCAACCTGACCGGCGCCGATGGCTTCCTTGATCTGTTTACGACGGATCATTTCGTCCAGATAATCAGCACCTGTCGGCAACGGTTCCCACAACACGAAGCGGCGAATACACGTGTGGGACGACGGAGATCCTTCAGCAGATGCGCAACCAAGCAGCAGGTTGGCGCCGAGTCTGGCGCCGATGCCGGTAATTTTGGCATCGGCAACAGCGCCCTGCAATGTTTCGGCAGCGACGCGGCAGTCAGCCTGCCAACCGCTGATCGTCGCGGCGGCATGGGTACCCGGGCTGTCGCCGGTACCGCTGTAGTCGAAGCGCAACGAGTCGATGCCGTCTTGCTGCAGTGCTGTAGCGGTTTCGAACAGCAACCGGGCGGCACACTTGCGCTCTTCACCGAACGGCGCACACAGGAGTGCAGCGCCGGCCGGGGCGTCACTGCTGCGGTGCGTCGCGCCGAAAAGCTTGTGATCGGCGGGACCGAAATAGCCGCGCTGGTTCAACATGCCGGTGGCTCAAAGTTCGAGGTTCGGGGTTCGACAGGATGTTGCATTGGTCGTGTTCAACGCTACAGTACGGGAGAACCGGACATGGGGCTGTAGCTCAGTTGGCTAGAGCGGTTGGTTCGCAATCAACAGGTCAGGGGTTCGAGTCCCCTCAGCTCCACCAGAAAACCGCTTTCGGGCGGTTTTTTTATGTACAGTAACGAACGTTCCACGAGCCTCAGCGCTCATGATTGACGCGGACGGACGAGCGTTGCCACAAACGCCGTAAATGACAAGCATAGGGGCGTCGCCCGGTTCAATATTTTCCCAGCAGCGCGCTGATCGCGTGCTGGCAATAGTCGATGCGGATCTCCGAGCTGCGTTCCTCGAGGCCGAGCACGGCACGCCGGTGAATAGCACCGTCGACATTGACGATGTCCGGCCACATGGCAGCATGCCCCGCAGTGTACTGGGCCGAAAGCAGGAAGCGCAGCGCCAGGTCGATGCGTTGATCCCACCACCAGATGGTCTGACCAAAGCGGACTTCGTGTGCCCGGCCGTACATGAACACGAGGTTCTGCGCCGCCTGGATACCCTCCATACGGATGGCGGTCGGCGTGACTGCGCCTTCGCGTCCTTCGAAGCAGCCGATGTAGGGTGCAGAGCCGGTAACAAGGATGCGTTTGAGTTCGTCCTCACAGTAGTCGACAGCGAGCTGCAGGAGTTTCTTCTGGGTCCAACGACTGCTGTGCGCCGCCAGCTGCTCGTCGGTGACCAGGTCGAAGCAGGCATTCAGCCCGAGCAATCCCCAATGATCGAACGCTCGCGACAGCGGACGCTGCGTCGACCTGTCAATGACGGTCGACGCCTGCCACTGGTCGGCCAGATAAATGAGCAGCCGCACCATGGCCGTCTGGTTTTTATCTGTCGGATAGGCGCGCTGCATGCGGGCCAGAGCAACCAGCGACTCGCCTTGATAATACTGCGACTGCCAGTCATGGAACCCCTGCAAACCGAGGATGTACTTGGCGTTGAGGTCGCCGGAGTCTTTCTGACAGAAGCGGATGTAGTTCGACATCAGGAGCAGCGTCGGGCGATGGCGCTCATTGCCGTTGAGCTCGTCAACGTAGGTCATCGCAATCATCGCCAAGGCGCAGCCACCGGTCTTGATGACTGGGCCTAGCTCCGGTTTGCTGCCAGTGATCGCGGGGTCGGAGATCAGCGCGGCGTAGACACCGGCATTGCCGCACTGGACAGGCTTGATGTGCTGGACAAAATTGGCGGTTGCCCGGTTGGCGGCATCGAGGTATTTCTCCTTGCGGGTGGTTTCGTACAACTGGCACAGCGCATAGACGGAGCCGGCATGACGCAGCCAGTTGTATTTGGCTTTGATCTTCGGGTGCATCGGGTTGATCCGATAAACAAAGCGTCCGGAGTCGTCGAGGATACGCAGCAGGAAATCGCCAGCACGCACAGCCGCCTTGCGGCGGGCGGCATGGTTGAGCACAGCACCGCTGTCGCTGTCGGTGATCGATTTCTCGGGATCGGAACGCAGCGGCAACGCGGTGATCAAGCCCAGCAGCAACAGGCTGCAGACGAGTTTTCGGGGTAGATACATGGTCACATAAGGTAGCCGCTCAAGCTGGATTTGAGAAACCTTAAGGGCTTAAGATCAAAGAGCACTAACAGGAAGGGCCGAGGCATTCTATCAGGATTTTCAGGCAGGGTACAGGCCATTTTGTCGGCGGCGGCATCGCGTTGGGAGTGACCGGTGTAGCCGGCACGTCGTCGGTGTTTCTGTTGATTGATCGGGGCAACCAGCCCGTGCCGCTGGCACTGGGCAATGCCGGGTGGCACTGCTCCTGCGGCATCGTGCCGCTTCTGCGGCGGATAATGTGCCGTGAATGTGGTGTTTTTAATTGATGATTGTGGTTGCCAAAGATCGGGTGAGGCAGTAGACTAGCTGTTTACCCGTCGACTGTTGTGTAATTTTCACGGTACGGCAGTTCCGTACGAAGGCGTGTTTTCAGTCAATGACAATGGATCTCCTCCTATTGGCCCAAAGCGCCCCCCCTGCGGGGCAACAGTCGGGCAGTATCATGCAGCTTCTAGTGCCGATGGCACTGATGATGGTGATTGCGTACGTGATTCTGATCCGTCCGCAGCGCCGGAAGCAGCGTGAGCATGAGGATCGTGTCAAGCGGGTGAAAGCCGGCGATCGCATCGTCACCAACGGCGGGGTCCACGGCACAATTGCTGCGGTCAAGGATCATACCTTCATGATGAAGATCGCGGACAACGTCAAACTCGAAATTGAGAAGAGTAGCATCACGCGCATCCTCAGTACGGAAGAGACCGAGGCTGCCGATGAAGACCCTTCAAGCGGAAACAAGAACCGGCGCAAACGCAACTGACAACGGCGCCGGCTTTGCGACTACGAAACAGGGAGCATGAGTGATGAAGAAATCACTGATTACACGATTCGCCATCATAATTGTAATCATCGCTGTGTGGGCCGCATCGATCTTTCCGTAC
>DPYP01000396.1:0-11949 GCA_003545375.1 Lentisphaeria bacterium | reverse complement strand
CCAACCTCAGCGGTGCCAACCTCGGCAGTGCCGACCTCAGCAGTGCGGCCCCAATCAGTGCCAAACTCCGCCGTGCGCTGTACGACGATGAAACCCAATGGCCCGGTGATGCCGACTATAAGACTGCCGGTGCGATCCACCTGGATGATGTGCCTGCAGACGAATGATAGCGGTGCGCAGACGCACGTGAAGGGGGTTGGGTATGTCGGCAGACCTGATTTTTTTGAAGGGGGTGGCTGTGTTGCCGTCGCCTGTCGCTGCTTGCGTGGTAAAGCGTGATCGGTTGGCGGTCGGTCGGCTAGTACAATGGCGCCCGGGGTTATCCGTTCAACAACTGCGGTGTCGCTCCAATCCCATCGGCTCGCTCGGTTTTGCAACGGCGCCTGCACAGCCGGCCGGCCGTGCAACAAGGAAGGCGTCCTGCGCATCAGTCCGTTATCGATCTTTCCTCTTACGGCTTTCGCAGGTTCGACATCCCCGGCCGCAGGGGTATGTTTCGATACCCTCGTCCGAGTGTGAATCATCAATCAGTGAAGGCTATGAAAACTCTTGTTTACAACGGCCCCTGGGACATGTCTCTGGAAGTCGTACCGGACCCGACGCCGGTTGCCGGCGAAGTCCTGCTCAAAATCGAAACGGTCGGCATCTGCGGCAGCGACGTCCACGGGTTCACCGGCGAAAGTGGCCGGCGCCGGCCCGGCATGATCATGGGCCACGAAGCCTGCGGCAGCATCATCGAGCTTGGTGACGGCGTCACCGGATTCCAGGTAGGCGATTTCGTCGCGGTATTCCCCAGTGTACCGTGCAGCGACTGTGAATTCTGCGACGACGGTCGCGAGCAGCTCTGCGAAACGAAGGAGATCATCGGTGTCAACCTGGATGACCACGGCGCCATGGCGGAGTACATGACCTACCCTGCCGGCGGCTTGTACAAGCTGGAGCCCGGGATTGATCCGGCGATCGGCCTGCTCGCCGAGCCGATCGGCGTCGGCATGCACGCGATGAAGTTGATGAACCCCAAACCCAGCGACGTCGTTGCCATTGTCGGTGGCGGCATGATTGGTACCGGTTTGACAATCGCGCTGAAGGCGCACGGCGTCCGGAATGTTTTCGTGCTCGACATGATTCCGGACAAGCTCCAACTCGTCGCGTCCTTCGGCGCGCACCCGATCAACATCAAGACCGATGACCCAGCCGCGGTGATGCAGGAGATCGCTGGGCGTCCGACCGCGAACGGCGCCTTCGAAGCGGTCGGACGCGGCCCCACGGTGCGCTCTGCGTTTGACTTGCTGGGAACCGGCGGGACG
Source organism: Lentisphaeria bacterium (assembly GCA_003545375.1). GTDB lineage: Bacteria > Verrucomicrobiota > Lentisphaeria > JABSQK01 > CAJWLW01 > CAJWLW01. Next base: position 10,642 of record DPYP01000396.1, on the reverse strand, counting down.
CTGGTCGTCATCGGCAATCTGGACCAGGAGTTTACGTTGCCCATGCAGTTGGTCACCTGGCGGGAAACGATCATCCGCGGCTCCTATGGCTTCTCCTGTGCAGACTTCGCCGATGCCGTGGATTTAATCAATCAGGGCAACATCGATTTGTCCCCGCTGATCACCGGGCGTTGTACTTTAGAAGAGACGCCCGATATCATGACGAAGCTCGGCCGTGAAGAAATGCAGGTAACCAAGATGGTCATCTGTCCGTAGTTTCGACTGAAAAGGATGTGAGGGCAGAAAGGGAAAAAGTGACGGAGTGCTGTTCAGCTTACCCTTGGCTGACTAAGTAACTGGGGATCAAACGTGGCAACGGCAGGGACAAAAGAACTGATCCGCAATCGTAAGGCGCGGCATGACTTTCATGTGCTGGAGACCTACGAAACCGGCATCGCGCTGGTCGGCACAGAGGTCAAGTCCTGTCGGGCCCACAACATCAGCATGGCGGACGCGTACGCCCGCGTCGAAGGCAATGAGTTGTGGATGTACAATGTACACATCGACGAGTTTGTCCACGGCAACCGTTTCAACCATGATCCACGCCGCCGCCGAAAACTGCTGGTGCACCGCTCGGAGCTCCGCAAGATCAAGCAACAACTCGACGCCAAAGGCCTGACAGCTGTGCCGTTGTCGCTGTATCTGAAACGGGGCAAGGTAAAAGTCCAGCTCGGCATCTGCCGTGGAAAGAGCAAAGGCGACAAGCGCGAGACCGTCAAAAAACGCGAGGCGGAGATTGAAATGCGCAAGGCAATGAAGAACAGGTAAGAAAGGGGTCGGTGACGCGTGTCAGTTAACAGTATCCAGGTCCATGAAATCTGCCACTTGCCACTTGCCACTCGGTTAGAGCACCGCGCCGTGGGACGGAGGCTGGCCACCCGCCACCGGATATGAATGTTTCGGATTTCGACTATGAGCTGCCCGAAGAGTTGATCGCCCAGGTGCCGGCGCCTGAACGGCGTGCTTCGCGCATGTTGGTGATGTCGCGGACAACCGGCGATTGCGAGGTTCGCAAGTTTGCGGAGTTCGCAGAATATCTGCGCCCCGGCGATTGCCTGGTTCTCAATGACACCCGGGTCATCCCGGCACGTATTTTTGGAACAAAGATTCCAACTGGCGGTGCGGTCGAAGCGTTGCTCACCACTCCCATCCGTGATGGCGTCTGGCAGGCGATGCTCAAACCCGGCAGCCGCCTGCCAGACGGCAGCCGCGTCGCGATCACCGGCAGCGATGCCGAGTTCGAAGTCACCGGGCGCGATACTGCAGGGACTTTCGAGATCACTTTCTCCACGACAGCGGTTCCCGAGTTGTTGCAAACATGCGGACACATGCCGCTGCCGCCGTACATTCGGCGTGCCGATGCCGCCGCCGATGCGACACGGTATCAGACGGTGTACAACGCCGTGCCGGGTGCAGTGGCGGCACCGACAGCAGGGCTGCATTTCGACGAGACGATGCTGGAGCAGATCGAGGCAATGGGCGTTGCGATCACGCGCCTGACTTTGCATGTCGGCATCGGCACCTTTCAGCCCGTTACGGTGGAACGGCTCGAGGATCATGTGATGCACACCGAGCAGTACGAGCTCGGCGCCGAGGCGGCGGCCTGTATCAATCAGCGTCGAGCCGCGGGCGGCCGAGTGATTGCTGTGGGCACCACCAGTGTCCGGGTGCTGGAGACGTGCACCGCAGATGACGGCGATACGCAACCCGGTGCGGGAGCGACGGGAATTTTTCTGTACCCGCCGTACACCCCGCGTTCGGTCGACGTGCTGCTGACGAATTTTCATCTGCCGCGTTCGACTTTGCTGATGCTGGTGTCTACATTCGCGAAGCACGAACACGTGTGGGCCGCCTATCAGCGGGCGATTGCCGAGCGGATGAGATTTTACAGTTACGGCGATTGCATGTTGCTGGTGTAAGAAGGCGGCAGTTGGCGTACTCGAATTTTCATTTCTAAGTGCTCTTCTTAATCGCGTTGATGACGAAAGACGACGACGAGTGGGGAGCGAAAAAACGATGCCGAGGTCCATTTGGCCAGTTCCGTAACAGTGATCCGACACAAGAAGCGCTCAACGAAGGGAGTGGCCAGCCTTTTTATTTTGGCGGTTCTGATCGTCGCAACGATGTTCGGATGGCGCTGGTGGTCGCAACGGACCGGCACTGAATCGGCACGTTACGACTCGCTGATTGAGCAGACTGCGGCCCGGCACAATATGGATCCGAACCTTGTCAGGGCCGTCATTTTCCAGGAAAGCAATTTCGATGCAAATGCTCGTGGCAAGGCTGGAGAGTATGGTCTCATGCAGATTACCGAAGGCGCCGCGAAGGACTGGGAACGCGCTACCGGTAAAAGCTTTGGATCGCCCGGTTCGTTGTTTCGTCCGAAGCTCAATATCGAGATCGGCACCTGGTACCTGGCGCAGGGCTACCGAAAGTGGCAGGGGCATGACGATGTGCTGGCGCTGAGCCTGGCCCAGTACAATGCCGGCCCGAGCCGAGCCCAGGAGTGGGCGGACGCTGCCGGCGAAAAAAAGATTGTTGATACAATTCCCTTCTCGTCGACGCGGAAGTATATTAACCATGTGACGCAGCACTACAGAACATTCAGCAGGGAACGTCGATCCCATAATGAAACCGAAGAGCCGTAAACATATACAAGCCTTGATCAACCTGCTCGAAGATGAAGACCGGCATGTTTCTTCAATGGCGATGGAGCAATTGCTGACACTCGACGGTGACGTTGACCGGTTGATCGCAGAATTCCAGGAAGCGCCAAATCCTGTCCTGCGCGGACGCATCCATCAACTTGGAAACATCGTCAAGCTGCGGCGAGAACGTACCTCGCTGATCAATGAAGTGGTCGACGGCAAACCGACCATCTGGGACGGTATCCTGCGCATCAATCGCCAGTACAATCCACAGATGAATTTGCGCAATCTCAATCGCATGATCGAGGAACTGGCGTCCCGTGTACCCAGTCCAATTTCAACAGTCGGTATGGCGACGTTCATGCACAACGAGACCTTCACCTTCACGGGCGAAGACATTCTCGGCGCCGACCTCTACCTGCTCGAGGACGTCCTGGCCCAGCATGTCGGGGCCCCCATCCTGCTCAGTGTCATCGCCAGACACCTGGGCGAAATGTACGGATGGAATGCCTTGATCGTACTGTTCAAGGGAAAACATTGCCTGTACGACGAGCAGACCTGCGATCTGGTCGAACCCGCAGAAGCCTGGCGGGTGACACGTTTGAACCGCGACGACAAGCTGCATCCGTGCGCCGATCGCGACATCTGGCTGACTATCCTCTGCCAGCTGTTTCTTTCGGCCCTGCTCGAAGGGCGGTTGCAGACCATTCACCGGATCGGTAGCATCCTATCTCGACTGTGTGGCGGCGAGTTTAGAAAACTGCCCTTCCCGCTGGGTAGCTGATCGGTGCAGAATCCGCGTGAATAATCCAAATTTGCGGTTGAAGGACAACGCTTCACGGGTCAATATTACTTCATGCGCAGCGTCCATTGGTTGCCATGTGATCAATAAAGCCACACCGGAAAATAACTTGAGAAAAATTCTCAGCATTCTCACAGGATGTCTGGCTTGTCTGTCTGTCCTGTCTGTTGTCGCTGCCGAAGGTATCAATGACCTGCCGAGGTACGACTATGAAATAGAACTGCGCACCGTCAGGCAGGCGCTGGCCAAGGTCGACATGAAAGACGTTGCCGCCGAAATCAATCTTGCCATGCCGGTGCGAGCGCCAAAACTGCTGGCCGATCAGGTCGACAAGAGGATTGAACAGAAAGTTCAGGCTGCTATCGAGGCGAATTTTCCGTCCACCCGCTACGACGAGATTGCCGAGGCGGCCAGTGAAAAATACCGCATGTACAAGATTGGCGATTTCGTCTCGATAGACGGCATCCAGCGAGGCGAGTGGCGCAGAATTGAGGGATACCTCGACGCGATCACCAATGAGCGTATAAAATTGAGCGATATGTACTACGCCCGTCAGGACCTCACCGAACTGTCCGGGCCGAAATTCTACCGCGAAGACCACGAGGAGGCGGTCCGTAAGTACATAGGCATTCAGACCCGCAACTTCGATTTGGCCAAGAAGGAGTTCCGCGAAGAGCAGCGCCGGTTGTTCGCCAACCAGGAATGGCCGAAATTCGGCTATGTCTACTCGCGCCGTATGCGCCGATGGGTGCCAGCTGAAGCAGTCCTGCGCAACCGCTACCAGAAAAAATTGAAAAACGTGGCCGGCGAGCTGCGCAATGGCATCAAGGAGGAGGTCTACGCCAACAACGGTTACATCGTGGACAGCCTCAACCAGTGGGTACTTGAAAGCGATGCCCCCTTGGCGAGCAACACCTCGATGCTGGTCAAGGTTCGACAATTCCTTCTGCAGAAAATGAAGGATAGTTCGCCCGGTGGCGGTGCCGGGCAACAGAAAGACGGCGAATGGGATGATGAATGGGATGATGAAGACCAGGGCAACACTGGCCGGGGGGACCGCACCATTCAGACTGTCCGGGTTCCGGTAGCCAGCCAAGACCTGCGCCCGAAGCAGCCGAGTGACGTCAGCGACCTGTATGACGAGTGATCACCGCGCTGGCGCCACCCGCCAACCCGATTCAGTACGAGCTGCGCATTGACAAGTAGCCGGTCGCGAGTGGAGTTTTACGGTCGGGGAGGATATGCCGTCCGGACAGAGACCCATGCCACTCAGAAACTTCGCAGTGTGTGGTCTGCCAAAGCCCACGTCGTTAAGTACAAGTGGTTGAGTTATGCATTGACCGACTGATAGCACAGCAGTAAGGGCATCTGACAATACAGTGCACCGGAGTTGGCTCGTCGTTCGGTTTTTCAAACCACGCTATCGAACTCACTCATCTGCCTTTGGCGGACGACGCTGTGATTTCTTCTGCGACTTTTTCTCCCTTGCCTTCCGCCGCCGCTCCAATGCTGCGCGCGACACGCGCGTCGGCGTCCGCTTCGGTTTGCGATAGTTCAAGCGCGCCACTTTGGTCCGCAGTTTGACGATACAGTCCCGGCGATTCATCACCTGACTGCGATGCCTCTGGCTGTTCAGGATCAGTCCCGTCGGCAGATGTTCGAGACGTACCGCGGAATCCGTCGTATTAACGTGCTGGCCGCCCGGCCCGCTCGACCGGGTCGCAGTGAACTGGCATTGCCGCAGCAAGGCCTCATCGTCTTCCGGCAATATTATTTTCTTTTGCTGTGCCATGTCCGTAAAAATGCTTTCACTTTCATACGGTAAGCCGGGAGTGACCGGTAAGCAATGCGCTATTCACCAAGTGGCGCTTGAACGGAAAATCATCTGGCCGGGCGTCGTTGAACGTTCTCGTCGGGAGCCAGAGAATCACCGCATGCTACGGATAAGCGCGATTGTGAAAACCTGAATTTACTGGCCGTGCACATCGGGATCGTACTCGACCAGTCGGACATTATCGATATAGATCTGGCCCGGTGGCCAATAAGGATAGAGCATGACCCGGACATACTTGACGTTCGGCGTGAAACGTGTCGGGCCGAAGGGTTTTTTATTTCGCGAGAACATCTGCCACCCACCTGACAGCCCGGCGTCCATGCGCCCACGCCACACATAACGATGAAAGAAGCCTTTCTTGTCGGTCAGCTTCGAGGGCACCGTTCCAATCCCACCGGGTTCGCCTTTGGCGTTGGCGATGTATTCGCGCACCGCCCCGGCCTCGTCAGCGAACGAGGTGGACGGCTTTTCGGAATAGCCGACCAGCCAGATGAACATCGCGACATTGCCCTTTGTCTCGACAGTGAGCCAATAGCGCTGGCCGAATTCAATCGGTATCGGGTCACTCCAGAACCACACACCGTCAAGTCCGGCGAGCGTGTCGTATTTCGGCTCGACAGTCGGTTGTTTTGCAGGGGCATCGAGCGGCGAGGCGCCGCCGGCAAGTTTCACCCACCACCGGTACGCCTGTGACTGCAGTACATCTGTGTCGACTTTGAGGACCATGCCATGTTCGCCGTCCGGATCGGGAACCCAGAACGTCGAGAGCCCGTCAATCGTCTGCCAGTTGTCGGGCGTGACGTTGCCGTTCTCGAAATCCCCGTTGGGCAGCAGGTTCTCACGATTCGGGACGCCGGCCACGTTGGTCCCAGCCGGCTGCACAGCTTCCCAGGCGATCAATTCCTTCCGCACCTGTTGCAGGACGCCTTTTTCGTTATCGACGATCTCGGTCTCCGCCAGGATCTCACCGCCGGGTACGCGCATGGTGCCGTAGGCAGTGGTGTGGGCTTTGCGTTTCGGCGCCGAGGCGATCGTCTCACTTTCCCAGCAGACGAATTTCTCGTCGGCAACTTTCTTCTCGATCGCCAGCCGGGTTACCTCGGTGACGATTGTCTCGCGACGGATTCCCCTCACCTTCTGCAGATGCTTGAGAAAATACGGTGACTGGTCGGGACTGTACCAGGCCTTGATCTTGACATCGTCACCGGCTTTCGTGGTCAACTGATGTGTCTGGCAGGTGTATGTCTTGTCTTCAATGTGATACTCACTCAGGCTGTATTTCTCCGCCGTTATCTCGTCGAAAAGCGTACCGTCCCAGGCGTATTTCGTCGGTTCTTTGCGCTGCACATCATCACCCTCTCGGATCTCGCGGGAGACAACGTAGCCATCCTCGTCGACGCGCTCGAGGCGTGTGGTGATCTCGACAATGCGGACGACCGTATTGCCGTCGCGCCCGGACGTCTCCGTCGTCACCCGCACGGTCTGCCAGCTTCCTGGCGCGTAACGGCCCCAAGGATGCGTGGACGGGTGGATAAGGATCGCTGCTACTTGGGCGGCAGCAAAAATAAACAGGATTGCGACGCAGGATTTCAACTCAGGTTCCAGGGGGATGTGTCAGCGGGTAGCAAGTGGCGAGTGGCAAGTGCAAATGGCAGGTAACCCGGTCTGATTCGACTGGACACCTCAACCCTGACATCTGAAACCGCTTCCATCACTGTTGTTCCTTCAGTTTTTCACGTGCCATGTCGGTGAATTCGTCGTTCATGCCGATTGCCAGGAGCTTTGCCAGTTCAACCTGTGCATCTTTATGTCGGCCGAGCTGCTCGAGGGCCATGGCGAGCTGCCAGCGCGCTTCCGGTTCAAATGAGGCGCCGGTCGCCAACCCAATGGCACGGGCCAGGTACCGGGCGGCGTCCTGATGCTGTTGCCGCCTGGCAAGGATCGTGCCGCGCCAGAAGAACGTGTGCCCTTTAATTTTGTCGCTGGCGAACTTCTCTTCCCATTCATTAACGATCTCCAGCGCCGCACCATAGTTCCCGGAGGCAAGGAATTCACGGATGGCATTCGGATAGGCGCCGATCCGGGCAGCCCGTACCTGTGAGGGAATATGATGGCCGCGCAGAAGTTCCACACGTTTGTAAAAACCGCGTGCCGTGGTCCGGTCACCGTGCCAGATTGCCGTGTCGCCGGCAGCGTTGATGGCGCGGCGGTAGGCCGCTCTGACCTGGTCATCGACGACCGATGATTGGGCGATCGCCTCGATCTGCCTCAGTAGGGCCTCCGTCGTCTCGGGCTGCCCGCGTTTGACGCCCAGCAGCCAGATGAGCTGTGCAATCGAGTCGATCCTCTCGGCTGCCGGCGTCTCCACGAGGATCGATGCCTGGAACGCGGCAATGGCATCGTCGATGCCTTCATTTCCAAGTTCCAACGCACAAAGTGCGATCAGTCGATTGATGCGCGCCGCTGTTTCGCTGTGACTGTCGGCGAAGCGATCGACGAAAATTCGCCCGACACGCCGGGCGTCGCGGGGTCGCTCGCTTTCGGCGAAGAGATGCGCCATCTCGCTCAGGGCTTGCGGCTGCAACTGATTCGGGTCGTACGTCTCGACGATGGCGGCATACTCGGACGGGCGCCCCTGAGTGATTTCGTCCGAAACATCCTGAATCTCGTAAACCGGAAGCAGCCATGAAACCTTCGCATCCCCGGTGCTCAGCTGGATATTGTAGTGACCGAGACTGGTGAAAACGTGTTGCACGGACGCGCCGGTGGTCGTATGCCCGTCACCAAACGCCCAGTGGAATGTCGTTCCATCGGGAAACGCACCGGGATGACCGACTTCGAAACGAACGCGCGTGTACTGCCCCTCGCTGCGCTGTTGCGGCCAGATCGAATCAATAATCGTCGGTTCGAAATGCAGCAGTGCAGACGTGGGCGATTCATAACGCGTTACGGCTGCCGCATGCGGGACTGTGTACAGTGATTCCGGGATCGGCAGAAACTGCCCCTTGCGTGTGCCGGGCGGACACCAGCCGAGGAAGGCCAGCTGTTTGAGCAACACCTCCTCGTGATAGTACTCGAGGTAATGGCGGCCAGCCGTAAGGTCGATCGCCTTGCTGAACTCGCCGCGCATGCCCTTTTCAGCGGCATGCCGTCCCGGCCAGTGCGCCAGGTCCTTTCCATCGATGAACGAAAACGACGCCTCGTTGGAGGCGGTGCAGAACGCATAGACACCGGCGTGCGGGATATCGATCCAGCCGCGATACTCACTTATGTAATAGTTGGAGGAACCAAATGGATTGCGCGAATCGGCAATGCGGCGTTGGTACTGGGCTCCATACTTTTCCGTGCTGGCGGCCACCATTGTTCGCAACTCTTCGACGGTCTCGGGATTGGCGCCTTCGGGTCGCTGGATCGTGCTGAAGACAAATCCTGACCGTGGCGTCCAGTTCCCGGTTGGTGCCCCACTGCCTGGTGTCGGGTCACGGACAACCTTCCGGGTGTCTTGCTGCGCATCGGGGTTATCGAAATAGACGAAATACCTCTGTCCCGCGGCGGCGGCGGCGGCGCGAAAGGCGATCAATGAATAGTGAGCTGCATCGTGAAACGTGAGTTCGAAGGGTACCATCTCGCCGTTACGGTCAAGTACACGGTAGTCACGGCCGTCGGCTTGGCCGCGCCCCTGACACATCACTTTGACAGCGGCGGTCTGAACATCGCCGCCGACCGTCCGACTGATCTCGACGACCGCCCTCGCCTGCCACGCTTCCAAGTGCCAGGGTGCCGCATACGTGTTGATCGACAGCAGAAGCACGCAGGCAATCAGACAATTGTTCATCATGTGGATATGGCGGTCAAGGATGACCGCGCCTCCAGTGAACAGGCGAATCAGGAATCTGAACCTCACCTGTCGTCTTCCCGGGCTAGGGTGCGGTAGTACTCCTCGAGCAATGACTCGTAGCCTTGAGGGTAGCCATCATCGGTGGACTGCAGCAGTTCCTCGCGCAACTTTGCCGGCAACTCGCGGGCCTGATGCAGGCTCAGCGCCGTGGTCTCGTCAAGGCCGGCTGCTGCTGCTTTCAACTGGCCAATGGCGATTTTTCGCTTGCGCGAAGCATCTTCGTAGCGCAGGTCGCGCAAATCCGTTTCGACTGATTTCATCAGTTCGATGGCATTGCCCAGACGCCGGCCGGTGACACTCGCCGTATCGAGTTCCTTGGCAATCCGCTCGGCCTTCTCGCGCGTGCCCATCTGCTTGGCACTGAGCCGTTCCAGGTCACGCACAAAATCCGGGGGCGTCCCGCCTTGTAGGCCCTTCTTGCCGCTGCCTGCCTTCTTGCCGCCGCCAGTCGAGCCGTTGGGGTCGAGTTTTCCTTCCTGCTCGAGCTTGCCTTCCTCGTAGCGCTCTTTGTTGAGACGTGCCGGCGTCTTACGGCCCTCGAGCCCGCGGGCGATCTCGCCGACCATCTGACCGGACGCCTTACCGCGCCGCCCGTCGCCGGAACGACCGGACTGCTCGTTGGTGTTCGGCAGGTCGTTGCCCGTTTTGCCCTTGGCGGAGAAATTGCTTTGCGGGCCGTCCATGACACCCCAACCGGCCTGGTCCAGGTTTTCACCCCATGCGGACGTCGCGTCGTCGGCTTCTTCATCGAATTCCTCTTCCTCCTGCAGCAGCTCGCCGATCAGATCCTCGAGCACGTCCGGCAGCGGCATCTCATCGAAATTCATCGGTTTGTTGCCCAAGGGATCCTCTATATTCCACTTGAAATAGTCCGGTTCATCGAGCAGCCACACTTCAAGGTCCTCCCTCATCGTAGTGGCTCCGCTGACGGCCATTTCCTCGACTGGAATATCCAGTTTGACGGTCGCCTTCCGGGGTTTAGGCTCGATCTCCTCGAAGACAGTATTGATGTCTTCGCGCAGACCGAAGTCATCGACGAAGCCGGTGGGCAATTTCGACAACTCCTCGACCGTGCCCTTTTGCCATTTTGACCAGCGCCGGCGGAACTCTTCGAACTGCTCGAGATCCTTGAGCTCCTCCTCACTGAACTCATCGACAGGTTTTTTCGGCATCTTTTCCATTTTCGAGGCCATCTCGGTCTCATCGATGGTGAGGCGGTTGAGGTCGAGCAACAGTTTCGCCAGGGCTTCCGACAGTTCCTTGTGTGCCGGTTCGTCTTTGTCACGGATACGGCGCAGCGACCGGCGCGCCTTGTCGTTGCGTTGGAGCCGTCGCAGCATGTCTTCGAGCACGGTGATTATTTCGTCCTGGACCGGCAGTGAATTGTTGCGCAGCATGGCGGCACGAGCATCATCCTTCGT
>DPYP01000185.1:0-10121 GCA_003545375.1 Lentisphaeria bacterium | reverse complement strand
TGAGTGCGTCGAGCAGGTCATCGACATCGGTCTCGCTGTTCTCGGGGCAGAAGCTGACACGCAGCGCGCCGTACGCTTCGTCGCTGGTAAGTCCCATTGCGGTCAGTACCCGGCTCGGCGTTTTCGATTCGGCGGCGCAGGCGCTGCCCGTGCCAATGTGAATACCGCGCTCGGTGAGCATTCGCGCCAGGACCGCCCCCTGATATCCGGGTAGAGTGAAGGAAAGGATGTACGGCGAACCGTCCTCAGACGAGATGAATCGAACGGCTGCCGTGAGTTCTTCCAGGCCCGATCGCAACCGCTTGTTGAGGTCCGCAACGCGGGCCTGCGCCTGCGGGCGCGTTGCGATGATCTGAGATGCCGCCAGGCACAGCAGTCGAATGCCGACACCGTCAAGGCTGCCGGACCGCAGATTGTCCTGCTGACCGCCCCCGAACAGTATCGGTCGCAGCTCGACACCGTCCCGGACGATCAAAGCGCCCTGGCCCCCCGGTCCGTGGATTTTGTGGCCGGACAGGCTGAGCATGTCGATGCGGGCGGCTTGCCAATTGATGTCGCTCTTGCCGAACGACTGCATCGCGTCGACCTGCAGGCACGCTCCGGGTGCGTGGCGGTCGATCAGTTCGCGAACTGCCGTCAGATCCTGGATCGCACCGGTTTCGTTCTGAACGTGGCAGATGCTGACCAGGTCGGCGCCGCCATCGAGACAGGCTGCCAGATGATCGAGGTCGAGGTGGCCGGAACCATGGACATCCGCCAACTGCAGCTTGGCGCCCTGGCCCTGGAGTTGTTCGAGCGGCGCCAGCACCGATGCGTGTTCCGTGCGTGTCGAGACAATCCGCAGCGGGCCGGAGCGGGCGCCGGCGAAGCCGAGGACCGCCAGGTTATTCGCTTCCGTCCCGCCACTGGTCCAGATCACCTGCACCCCGGTGTCATCTCTGCCGGTGACCAATGTCGCCAGCCCGGCAGCGGCGGTCGTCAACTGCCGCTGCAACTCATAACTGAGTCGATGCGGTGAGCTCGGGTTGACACAGTCATCCATAGAGACCCGCGACCATTCCTGCAGGACCGCTGGGGAAGGCATAGTGGACGCGGCATTGTCGAGATAGACGGTGCGGCTCATGAGGCGATGTACAGGCGCGTTGTACGGCGGCCCGCAGCGGGGTTAGAGTTGTCAGGGTAAATAGATCGTTAATATTAGCGAAAACCACCACCGGCGCAATGGTAGTGCATGCGATATACAAACCATGAAATTCTGATCTCCGCACAGGATATCCAGACCCGCGTTCGTGAGCTGGCGGCTGAGATCGATGCAGCGTTTGACGGCAAGCATCTGACAATCGTGATGATTTCCAACGGCGCCATAATCTTTGCCGCGGATCTGGTGCGTAAGATTTCGATTCCACTGCATCTTGACACGATTTCCGTGTCATCGTACATTGGGACGCGTAACACCAATCAGGTCAACATCCTGTCGCAGTTGAAACTGGACATCAAGGGCCGCAGTGTGCTGGTTGTCGACGACATCATCGACACCGGTCAGACCCTGGCAGTGATTCTCGACGAATTGCGTGGCATGCAGCCGGTGGATCTAAAAACCTGCGTGTTGCTTGACAAGAATATTGGTGTGCCACGCAAGGTCGTGCCCGATTTCACAGGTTTCGAAATAGCCGATCAATTTGTTGTCGGCTACGGCCTCGACTACAACGAGTATTACCGGAATCTCCCGCATATCGCATTGCTTGATCAGGACAGCTGAATCCTTAACCGGCAATAGCCGTGGCTCCGAATCAACAGGAAAAATCACCAGGTCGGGAGTCGGGCACCTATGACAAGCAGGCGCTCATCGAATTGCAGTCCGGCGCCCTGCATAATATCGGGAATATCGTCACTGTCAGTCAGTTGACGATGCACGAGACGATCAATGACAGCAGCGTGCTGGAAGGTGTCGATCTGATTCTTGGCGAGCTGCTGCCGACGCTGTGCGATCACGCGGCAACCGGCGATATCGCGGAATTTCTGGGGCGGGACGAAAAAGGTCGGCACCTGCTTGAATCGATCGATGCCCTGCTCAACGACCATCGCAAGCAACTGAAGCAGATCAGCGGCACCCTCGAACATCTGTGCTTACAACTGCAGCATGTCAGCGAGATTCTCGATATCCACCGCCAGCTCGGGAAAGGCTTCGGCCGCTGCGAGCGGCAGCCGATCACTATCGCCATGGAAAATGCTGCCACGCTCATGGCTGCAGCCCTGCGACGCGATTCCATTGAACTGCATCGAGAGTTTGAGGAGACCGACGAATTGCTGATCGACGGTGCCGTCCTGGTCCAGGTTTTCACCAACCTGGTGCGCAACGCGATCCATGCATTGGCACCTGTGGAGAACCGCGACCGCCACATCTGGCTGTCCACCGGCATGGAGAAAGGATATGTTCTCGCCCGAGTGCGCGACAATGGCGTCGGTATCGACGCTGCCGCTCTGCCAAAGATTTTCGACTACGGGTTCACTACCAGAACCGCCGGCAGTGGCGTCGGTCTGCATTACTGCAAACACGCGATCGAAGAGATCGGGGGCCGCGTCGAAGTCACAGCGGAATTGAATCAAGGCGCAACATTCACAATATATTTGCACGACGCATGATTTTTTCCTACACTATCAGATTCAGATCAACAAAGTATGGTAGGAGCCTGTGCTGCGGATGCTCGCAGCTGGATTTCGACGACCGTACAGGACAGACTTTCGACCTATGAAAATGAACCGGAGAATTCTGATCGTCGATGATCGGGAGGACCTGCGCAAGCAGCTCTCACGGCTGCTCAGCCATAGTGATTCCAAGTCCGAGACAAGTTCGCTGATTCAGCAGATCAGAAACCGCATATCCCCCGACAAGGATCCTGCCGACAACGGCCAGCGGGTGACGTACGAGATCGATGCTGCCCACCAGGGCAAGAGCGCCTACGAGATGGTCAAGGATTCGTTTACGCGCAACGAACCTTACGCCCTGATGTTCCTCGATATGCGCATGCCACCGGGTTGGAACGGGCTTGAAACTGCCCAGCGCGTCCGCAGCATCGATAAGGAAATTCAGATCGTCATCATGACTGCTTATGCCGACTACGAACAGCAGGAGATTGTTGAGCATGTCGGTGACCCGGAGAAGCTGCTGTACCTCAAGAAACCGTTTCATCCCGAGGAAATCCGGCAGCTGGCATTTGCGATGACGGAAAACTGGAACATCAATCGCCGCGAGAAAGACCGGCTTATCCTGACCAACCGGCTGTTGCGCGAGAACTCCTTTCTGACCCACAGCAAGTACACCAGTCTGAACGACACGTACCGCACCGTGCTCGATGCCTTTCTCGCCTTCCTCGATACCGAGTCCGGTATCATGGGGCGCCGCATTGACGACCAGGTCGAAATCTGCGCCGTTGCCAGCAGCCGCGACGAAAAACTCGTCCGCAAGCTCGGCAGCGACCACAATAGCCAACTGGTTACCGACGAGAAAAACGGATCGGCGTACCTTCCCCTGCAGGCTGGCGAGTTCGACGGCTTCGTGTTTATCCCACGAAAGTCGATCGAGTTTCCGTACGAACAACTGAATCCATTTCTCGAGATTCTGTCCGAATCCGCCCGCGACGTGCTGAAAATATCCTTCCTCCTGCATCAGAGCAGCAACCACGGCGTCATCAGGGCGGTGGGCACCGCGGTGCGTCGTGTTGTCGACAGCCTGCAGGCAACCCGTGACCAGCTCAAAGACGCCAGCGAGACGTCTGCGGACACCCCAATGAACACCTTGTACGGGGATGTGCAGGCAAGGATCGAAGAAGCCCTGGCGCTGACCGAAGGAATCGAAAGTTATTGCAGCGGACATGCCGAGAAGCCGAGCCGCATGCGGCATTCGGTCGCCGAACTGGTCTCCCAGGCGATCGAGGGCGAGCGCCAGGTCATCGACGACGCCGGCGTCCATCTTCGCAGCACTGTCGCGCCCCGCGTCATAATCGATTGCGACGGCCCGATGATCGTGCGCGCCCTGCGTGAACTGCTGAGAAACGCCGCTGGTGCAGTTGATGTAGGTGGCAGTGAGCAGCGTGACATCAGTATAACCGCCGCCTATCTCGATGACGAAACACGCATCCATCTCGCCGTCACCGATTCCGGTCTCGGCCTCGACGCCGAGACCAGTGAGCACCTGTTCGACGCGTTCTACACCTGCGGCGACCGCAACGGCCTCGGCGCCACGATTGCCAAACAGATTGTCGACAACCACGGTGGCGAGATCAGTTGCAATTCGTCGCCCGACACCGGCACGTCGATCGAGATTATTCTACCGGTCGGTTGACCTGTATCATTGACAAGTCGGCATCCCGGGTCCATTATGATACCATGACGCCGTCGCCTCGACGCGGTTGTTAACCAGAACTCCGGAGCGACACGGGTACATGCTTGAATACCTGATGGACAAGTGGCCTGTAGCCCAAAGCCTGCTGCAGATGATCATCCAGATCGGGCTGCTGTCGATGCTTCTGTACATCGCGCTGCTTTTTTTTCGGGGCACGCGTGCAGAAGTTGCCCTGATCGGTATCGTCATTATCATCTTCGTCGGCTGGTTTCTCGCCACTGCACTGGGGCTCGAGGAATTGCGGTGGCTGCTGGAGAAACTGCCGGCGCTGCTGGCGTTCGGACTGATTATTGTCTTTCATCCCGAGCTGCGGCGGGCCTTTGCAGAGATCGGCAGCAACCCTTATCGGCTGTGGCGCAGCGATGATCGGCGTACGGAAATTGTTGATGCGCTCACGGACGCTGCTTTCCATTTGTCGAAGAAAGGCATTGGTGCGCTGATCGTCGTCGAACGTAACATCGGCATGCGTCAGATCGTCGAGGGAGGGACCCGCATAGATGCCCGGCTGACGCCCGAGCTGCTGTCGACCATTTTCTATCCGAACAGCCCGCTGCACGACGGCGCCGTGATCATCCGCAACGCCAATATTGTCGCCGCCGGCTGCTTCCTGCCGCTGACCCACTCGCAGCTGAGCCGCGGCCTGGGCACCCGCCATCGCGCCAGCGTCGGCATTACCGAAGAAACCGATGCCGTCGTGATTGTTGTTTCGGAGGAAACGCAGTCCGTCGGTCTGGCGCACATGGGCCGCTTGGTGCAGAATGTCGAAACCGACCGGCTGCGTCGCCACCTGACCAACTATCTGGTCAAAGGTCACCACAGCACGAAGGGGCTTTTGAGCAAAGGTGTTGAGAAAGTCAAGGATGTCGTGGCCAACCCGGAGAACCCGGACGACACCGAGCCCCCAACGGAATAGAGCGATGCGACTGCCTGAATTCATCAAGCGCGACTGGAGCCGGAAACTGGTGGCGGTCTTTATGGCCGGCATCATCTGGGTGACGGTGCACCAGCAGTTGCAGGTAACCTCGACCCTCCGGGACGTCACCGTGCGTGTCACAACCTCGCCCGATCTGATCATGCTTGAGCAGGAACGGTTGCGCGTGCGCGTCACCGTGCGCGGCTCCAGACGCCGGGTTCCCAACATCACCTCAGCCGATATCCGCGTCGAGGCACATGTGGTGGAGATTAACGACCGGCGTCATAATATCGAATTGCGCTCGCGCAACGTTGTGCTGCCTGCCGGCATCAGCCTGGTCGAGATTGAACCGTCGACCATCGACGTGATGATCGATCAACTTGAAGATGCCGAGCGACCGATTGCCTATAAGTTCGAAGGCGAGCTGGCCAGACAGTTCGGCCGCAACGTCCGCATCCATCCGAACAACGCCAATATCTCCGGGCCGAAACACCTGATTGACCAAATCGACGAAATCGAAACGGAGCCGATCCGATTAAGCGCTGAAACGCCTCGCGATCGCGAGTTAAAAAAAGAGGTTGCTCTGGTGCCGCCGCCACAAGTCACCGTCAATCCGCTGACAGTCACTGTCGTCGTGGAATTCTACCGGCGTCTGGAAACGAAGGAGTTTGAAAACCTCAACGTCCATGTCTTGCATGCGATCGGCAGCCCCATCGAGGTAACGGCGCTGGATCCGCCCGATGCAAAAATCAAAGTTCTCATCGAAGGGCCGACATCGACGCTCGATGTGCTGTTGCGCGCCTCGATACAACCCTATATCGACCTGTCGGTCGTACACAGCGCCGACCAGGTCCGTCTACCCGTTTTGGTTGAGTTCACCGAAGCCAAAGACTGCCGCGTCCTCGAGGTCACCCCGCGCTTCATCAAAGCCAACGTGCGGATGAAAGAGAAAACGCCGTGACCGCGCGGTGAGACAGTGAATATGTCGCGGTCGCTCTGGGTGCCCCGACGGGGCTTGGTAATACAGCTATAAATTTGCGCGTGTTGACGACTGCAGAATAGAAAATACAGATTCTGGTCGGTCACGCTCGGTGCAGCCGGAACATCAACGAGCGCCAGACGCTGCGCAGGATATGCTGCGGCCGGAAACTGATGTCGGTGCGGTATGACGGCACGAATTCCGGTGCCACCTCGAATGCTGCGCTGGCCAACACTGCACTGCAATCGGCAGCGAGACGCTCACATGCTGCTGCGCCAAGGGCTTCGAACAATGGTGTTGCCATCGGATCCTGATCGATCAGTCGGCAGAACAGCCAGTCCAGGGTCAGGAAATCATCGCTGACAATCAGGCGCTGCAACGGGTATGAGTCGCCGCCACGCGGCCCCTTGACGTGCATCGCCATGATGCCATCGCCTATGTTCAGCACCGGCGCCGCACGGCGGGCATTCGCCAGGATCATGTGGGCGAAGCGCACTGGGTCATTGGCGCAGACATTGTGACGAAAAAATTTGCGATTTCCAGTGACGCAGCCATATAGATTCTTGGTGGCCCCAGAGACAACAAACTGCTGATGCACCTTGAGCTTGGGCAAGTTGATCAGGGCATCGAAATTGTCGAGTTCGCCGGCGATTGTCAGCGTCTTGTACCGCGACTGATCGGTGAGGCCGTCGAACGTCTGCGGTTGGCGGAAGGTGAGCACATCGATGCCAAGGTCCCGGCATTCGTCCTGTACCCGATGCAGCTTGATCGCCCGGCCTGTCGTCCCGAACGCCGGGGAGTCGGCGATCGTGACCGTTTTACCGAGCTCCAGCAGCATGGTAGCCACTGTCATGTACACATCGGGGTGCGTCGTGGCACACTTGTCGGCGCATTCGGGAACAACGAAATTCGGCTTCAGGACGATCCGCTCACGACCGTCGAGCAGACCGGCGAAACCACCGGCCGGCGCCAGCGCCGCAGCGAGTGCCGCCCGGATCAACGTGCGGTCGTATTTTTCTACGTTGTGTAGTTCGATCATTGTTCACTGCCCCTCTTTTTTAATAACAAACCAATCATACCTTACCGGCGAATGGCCCCCAACAGCAAGTCGCCAGTCTTGATTTCGCCCTGTGCGGGCCTACATTGGCGCGACGTGATTTTTCGTTGTTTCCTCATCCTTCATATGCCTTATGGACGTACTTGTGCGCATTGCCGTACCCAAAGAAACAGCGGCCGGAGAACTCCGTGCCGCCCTGCTTCCAGCGAATGTTCAGCGCCTGGTCGAAAAAGGTGTCGAATTGCAGGTGGAAACCGGCCTCGGTGCTACGATAGACGTTGGTGATGACCAGTACAAGCAGGCCGGCGCCGAGGTCGTGACCGGTCGTCAAGCGCTCATGGCCGGTGCCGACATCGTGTTGCGCGTCGGCCATCCTACGGACGAAGAAATCGGCTGGATGCAGAAGGACACTATCCACGTCAGCTTTCTTGATCCATTCACCGAGACCGATGTCATCCGCAAGCTGGCGGCGCAGAGCGTGCGCACGATCAGCATGGAGATGTTGCCGCGCACGACGCGCGCCCAGAAAATGGACGCCATCAGTTCCCAGAGCAATCTCGCCGGCTACGTCACCGTCATCGTCGCGGCGGAACGGCTGGATCGCGTGTTTCCGATGATGATGACGCCTGCCGGCACGATCACTCCCAGCCGGGTCTTCGTCATCGGCGCCGGGGTTGCGGGCCTGCAGGCCATAGCCACGGCCAAGCGGCTCGGAGCCCGTGTCGAGGCCATGGACACCCGTCCGGAAGCAGCGGAGCAGATAGAATCGCTCAACGCCAAGGTTGTGCGTATCGACCTGGGCAAAACGGAATCGACCAAAGACGGATACGCCAAGGCATTGACCGACGAGCAGCTCGAGCTGCAGCGCCAGGGTATCGCCAAGGTTTGTGCCAACTCCGATGTGGTGATTACCACGGCGAAGGTTTTCGGGCGCAAGGCGCCGGTCATCCTGACCAGAGACATGGTTGCCGGCATGCGTCCCGGCAGCGTTATTGTCGACATGGCGGTGGAAACCGGCGGTAACGTCGAGGGTTCGAGGCTGAATGAAGAAGTCAACTTCAACGGTGTGCGTATTGTTGGCCTGGGCAACCTGCCGTCGCGGGTCGCGTACCACGCCAGCCAGATGTATTCGGGTAATCTCTATGCCATGATCGACGAGTTTTGGGACGAGGAGGCGAAGACCTTCAACCTCGATCTCGAGGATGAAATCGTCCAGGGCTGCCTGATCACCAATGCCGGGCAAGTCGTCAACGAGCGCGTCAAAGCCGTTTTGGAAGGAACCTCATGATTGTCCTGTCTTTGACGCCACTGCCTGCCGACACGGTGCCGTTGCCGGTGATGCTGCTGTTCGTCCTGGTGCTGTCGATCTTCCTCGGTTTTGAACTGATCGCCAAAGTGCCGTCGATGCTGCACACGCCGCTGATGTCGGGGTCGAATGCCATTTCCGGCATCACCATCGTTGGTGCCCTGCTGTCGGCCGGCAGCGGCAATGGGACAGCGACGACCATCCTGGGTACCCTGGCCGTCGCCTTCGCGGCGATCAACGTTTTCGGCGGCTATCTCGTGACCGACCGCATGCTGGCAATGTTCCGCAAGAAGGACGACGATTCGTGAACGGTGTGGTAGTCATCAATATCTGCTATGTCGCAGCTGCAATCCTGTTTATCTGCGGCCTTAAGATGCTTGGATCGCCGGCGACCGCGCGGCGGGGCAATCAGATTTCTTCGATCGGCATGCTGCTGGCGGTTGTCGTGACATTGTCCAGCCGCGGCATCGTGGACTACACATGGATTGTCGTCGGCATTGCCGTGGGTGGCGTCATCGGGGTAATAGCGGCACGCACCGTGTCGATGACCGGGATGCCGGAGATGGTGGCGATCTTCAACGGTTTCGGCGGCATCGCCAGTCTGCTGGTGGGTTGGGCGGAGTTCCATCCAGGCCGGGGCCATTCGCCCGCAACACTGGTCGCCATCGCGCTGGCGGTGCTGATTGGCGGCATCACCTTTACCGGCAGCCTGGTAGCATACGGCAAACTGGCCGAGCGTATCACCAGCAAGCCGATTCTCTTTGGCGGCCAGCAGATCGTCAATGCGGCCTTGGTGCTTGCCGTCGTTGTTCTCGGCGCCATCTGCTGTTTCGCCGACGGCGGCAGTTCCCCGGGCAATGCCCGCTACGGAATCTTCATCGCTATTGTCGTGGTGTCGTTTATTCTCGGAATCATGGCGGTCATTCCGATCGGCGGCGCCGACATGCCCGTGGTGATCGCGTTGCTCAACAGTTACTCCGGACTGGCGGCGTGTGCTGCGGGCTTTGTCATCCTCAACAACGTACTGATTGTCTCGGGCGCCCTTGTCGGTGCCAGCGGTTTGATCCTCACCAACATCATGTGCAAGGCGATGAACCGGTCACTGGCTAACGTGCTGTTCAGCGGTTTCGGTTCAGCCAGCACATCGGGCGGCGGCGGCGGCGGCGTCCAGGGCGAAGCGAAACCGATCGTCGCCTCCGACGCCTATTACATCATCGAGGCTGCCCAGTCAGTGATCTTCGTGCCGGGCTACGGCATGGCCGTAGCACAGGCGCAGCATGCCGTCCACGAGCTTGCCCAGCAGATCGAGCGGAACGGCTGCGAGGTAAAGTTCGCCATCCACCCGGTAGCCGGACGCATGCCGGGACACATGAACGTACTGCTGGCGGAAGCCAACGTGCCGTACGACCAGCTGGTCGAGCCGGACGACATCAATCCGACCATGGAAACCGTCGACGTCGCTCT
>DPYP01000394.1:0-10736 GCA_003545375.1 Lentisphaeria bacterium | reverse complement strand
GAACAGGTGAAAGCGCTCACTGGCGGCGGCGTCAATGTGGTGCTCGACGTTGCCGGCGGCAAAACCTTCGCCAATTCGCTGCAGGCCTGTGCCTCGAATGCTCGTATTGTTTTGATCGGCGTGCTCGATGGCGTTGAGGCGACGATTGACACCGTTGGTATCATCATGCGGCGTTTGTCGGTGCAAGGTATTATGATGGAGTCGATGCAGGAATTTCGCAACTTCGTTCGCGCCTGCGAAACTCTCGACCTGCGCCCCTGCATCAACCGGACGTTCGGTTTCGACGAATCACCAATGGCCTATCGCTATTTGGAATCTCAGAAACATATTGGTAAAGTCGTGATTGAACTGGACAGATAGTTGAAAGAGGCGTTCGTACACTGAAAGACCTTTAGCCACCATCAAAAATCCCACAACATCCCCTCCCCTCCTCCGCCCCATGCGACATCTTGCCGTTCTACTGTGCCTGACGATCATCAACGCCAGCCTCGCGGCCGATGCGACCATCTATGTCCAGGGCCAGTCACATATCGGCAACCCGACGGTTTTTGTGACTCCGGTCAGGGGAGATCGAGAACTGACCGACCTGCTGCGATCGACCTTGACATACTCCGACTGGTTTCGTACGCTGCGAAAAAAGGCCGCAGCTGATTACGTGCTGACCTTTTCCGTTTCCGACGATGGCGATTCGCATCACCTGCAGTTGGCCGACAAGTCCGGAACCGAAATTGTCTCTCTGGAGACACCGGTCTCTGTCGGCGGCACCGATATACAGGCCTACGACGCGATCGATAAGTTGCTCCAGGCCGTGTTTCAGACACCGGGCCTTTGCGAGGCGCGGTTGGCATATGTCAAGGAAATAGACGGCGTTAAGGAGATTTACACCGCCGACTTCAACGGTGCCAACCCGAAGCCACTTACTGCCAACGGCAGCCTCTCGGTCGAACCGCACTGGGGCGGCGACCGGCGCTATCTGGCTTACACTCTGTACCGGCGGTTCAATACCGACATTGTCCTCGTCGACCTGGCAATGAACCGGCGGCGCCGATTGACACAGTCGATCGGGCTGAATTCGGGTGCTGCGCTGTCGAACAGCGGCGATCGTGTCGCCATGACCCTGAGTCGTGGTCGCAACGTCGACCTTTACGTCATGAATCTACCCGAGGACGAGCCGCGACAACTGACCACGTCCGACGGACTCGAAGCGTCACCATGCTGGTCTCCGGACGACAGTAAGCTGTGTTTTGTTTCGGACCGCCAGGGCCGGCCCCGACTGTATCTCATGCCCGCGGCGGGCGGTGCGCCACAACGTCTGCTTGCGGATCCGAGCGAATGTGTATCGCCCAGTTGGTCGGTGGTTTCAAATAAGATCTGTTTCTCGATGCGTCAGGGGAACCGCTATGTCATTGCCATGGTCGAGATGTCCAACGCCACGTTGCCGAAAGACAACTTCAAGGTGCTCGTTGACAAGTCGGGAGACTGGGAATCGCCGTCCTGGGCCCCGGATGGCCGGCACATTGTTTGTTCACGGACCACGAACCGGAGCGGCAAGGCCCTGTACATGGTCGATTCGTTGTTCGGGACAGTGTTTCCCCTGCAGAACTTCACCGGTGACGACGCCTCGCCGACATACTCTCCCCTTCCCTGATTGCGGCACCGCCGTAATCTTGTAAACGACTGGGGTTTTGTTACATTCATTGACTCAGACTAGGAGGTAATGAGAATGGCTGCAAGTGTGCTTTTGGACGACTGCGAAGAGAAAATGATGTCGGCGATGGAGGCTCTTGACGAGGCCTTTGATGGATTCCGCACCGGCAAGGCTTCCACTACTCTGGTTGATAATATTTCGGTTGAATGCTACGGCTCGGTCACTCGCGTCAAGGAGATCGCCGGTGTCACGACACCGGAGCCACGGCTGATCGTCATCCAACCCTGGGACAAGAACGTGATTGGCGAAATCGAGAAGGCGATCCAATCGTCGAACATCGGGATCACGCCGGTGAACGATGGCCGTGTCATCCGCCTGCCGATTCCTGAGCTCAGCGAAGAGCGGCGTCAGGATTTGGCCAAGCAGGTGAAAAAACGGGCGGAGGAAACCAAGGTTGAGATGCGCAACCATCGGCGTGAGGCCAACGACGCCACCAAGAATGCCAGGAAGACATCAGAGATCAGCGAGGACGGCATGCACGATCTGCTGGAGAATATCCAGAAACTCACGGACGACTACATCAAGCAGATCGACGACCAGACCAAAGCCAAGGAAGTTGATATCCTGACGGTGTAAGCGTCGCGGTTGCGGTGACAGCCTGGCAATTCCGGGGGCTTTGCTGCTTGCGGCCTGCGCTCGGTGAGCAATACGTTGCCGTCAATAATACAGACCGGCGTTGCTACAAGAGATGCCCGAGCCGGTCTCGTTTCGTCTGCAGATAGAACTCGTTGTGTGCCTTTGCAGGTATGATCAACGGAATGCGCTCGGTTATGTTCACCCCACAGTCGGCCAGGCCAGCCATCTTCTTTGGATTATTCGTCAGCAGACGAATACTGTTCACCTGCAGGGCGGCAACAATTTCGGCCGCAGCCGTATATACCCGGGAATCCGGTGGAAAACCGAGATGTTCATTGGCTTCGACAGTATCGAAACCCCGATCTTGCAGTCCGTAAGCTCGAATCTTGTTGATCAGTCCGATTCCGCGCCCCTCCTGCCGCAGGTAAATCAGTAGGCCGGTGCCCTCCTCCACGATTGCGTGCATTGCCTTGTCCAACTGCTCGCCGCAGTCGCACCGGGCTGAATGAAAGACATCCCCGGTAAGGCATTCGCTATGGACGCGAGTCAGTACATTTTCGCCACCAGCGACGTTGCCGTGGACCAGTGCAACGTGTTCGCTCCCGCACGTGTCGACGAAGCAGTGCAAGTCGAAATCCTGATCGGAGTAATGACTTGGCATCTTGACCTGCCCGGCAAATTGCAGGGGTTCTTTATCGATCAAGTTATCCAACGGTGTTGCCATAAACGCAAAACGCTCCAGTAGATTCAGGCATCTTCGGGAGCGTTTAGTCCACCGCAGCAACAGCCGGCAGACCGGGATAAAGACCGACAGTATCGGCGACGCATAGAGGAATGCACCAACGACACGACATATTTCAGCCGGTCCAGCGTCTTCTCCCATCCAGACTGTCACTGTCGGTGATGGAATTTCACCATCTCAATCCTGCAACTGCAGGATTCACGGACTTTCACCGTCGGTCGGGAATTTCACCCTGCCCCGAAGACACCGAGTTTGTATGTCACTTACTGTAAGATAAACCGAAAAACCGCTACGTCAATCGCTCAGGGTTGTCGAATGGGTCCGATTCGGCAGGACGGTCCCTGCGCCCGTCCTCACACCTGTGTACTTGGACGCAGGGCGAAGCCGCCGTCGGCGCCAACCAGTGAACCGACAATGTAACTCGACTCGTCACTGCACAGGAACTCGATCACCCCAGCGATTTCATCGGCTTCGGCGGAGCGCTTGATCGGAATGATCGTCTGCGAGATTTCGTGTTGCTCAGCTTCGGTCGTGAAGGCCCGCTCTCCGGGTGTTAGGGTCCAGCCGATATCCACCGCATTGACGCGAATGCCGTCGTCGATCAATGGCAGGGCAACGCCGCGCATAAGATGGTTGAGCGCCGCTTTCGAAACGTCGTAGGCAAAGGCATCGGGGAAAACAAAGGTGCCGTGCGGCGACGAACAGATAACGATGCGGCCATTGACGCCAGCCTCACTCATGACGCGACCGGCTTGCTGGATCAGATTGAAATTGCCCAGAACATTCACTTCCAGACTGCGCTGCAGCAGAGAAAACTCGGTCTCGACGAATGGCACCTTGGTGCTGTACGCGGCGTTGCAGATGAGCATGTCCAGCGGACCGTCCGCATGAACTTTTTTCAACAACGTCGCCACCTGTTCCGGGTCGCCGATGTCTGCCTTCAACAGTTCAGCACTGTGCCCGAGCGCTTGCAGTTCGGCCAGTGTTTCCTCCGCATCGGCCTGGCTGGACGCGTAATTGAGGTATACATGCGCACCTCGCCCTGCCAGTCGCAATGCGGTCGCTTTGCCGATCCCCTTGGTGCCGCCGGTGATCAGTGCTCGTTGGCCGTTGAATTTTTCGGTGTTGGACATCTCAGGGCACAATTCGACGTTCACGCTCCGTTTTGCAGCGTTTTGGTGACGATTTCAAAAACATCCTTCGATAACCCCGGTCGCGCCAAGATACGTTCGAGTTCCGGTCTCATCAAATCTTTGCGGCCCGCATCCAACCTCGCGTACTTACGATAGCATTCCGTCAGCGACGCCGCCATGCTGGGGTTGAAACTGTCGATGTCAATGATTTTGTCGGCCAGAAAACGGTAGCCTTCGCCGGTGGCATGATGGAATTGTGTCAGGTTCCGACCGAAGGCGCCGAACAACGCCCGGATCTTGTTCGGGTTGATCGGATCGAAGACATTGTCATTCTCGAGGGCCTGCACGACAGTGAGAGTGTCGGGCAATGTTGCAGCGGCCTGGGTTGCCAGCCACTTGTTCATGACCAATCCCTCTGCGTGCCAACGTGCACGGAATGCTTTGAGCACCATTGAGCGTTCGGCGCAGGCAACCTGGCTGAGGGCGCGCAGCGCGCCGAGTTCGTCGGTCATGTTGTCGGCGTGCTCGAACTGCGATGTTGCAGTCTCGAGGTGCGTTGAGGATTCAACACGCGTGAGGTATGCGAGCAGTGTGTTCTTGAGGGCACGCCGCCCCATTGCCTCCGGATCAAGCGTGTAGGGTCCTTCGACGCCGTGCAGAGATCGGTAAAACGCCGTCATTTTCGATTCGTGTCGTTCGGCGATGGCCATGGACAAGGCCTGCCGCGCTGCGTGCGCGCCGTCGAAATCACAGACGACCATACGCTCGACCAGCGTTGTGACGCTCGGCAGCACCAGCGCTTCGGCAACAAATGCCGGATCCTGCTTGCCGTAATCGAGCAGACGCCCGAAAGCATCTGTAATGTCTTCCGCTACCGCTGCTGCTTGCAGTACGCCATTGGCGATTAGTCGCTCCAATTCTACGATGGCCAGGCGCTGGCCGGCCTCGTAGCGATTGAACGGGTCGCTGTCGTGCGCCAGCAGGAATGCGAGGTCATCCCGGCTGTAATCGAAGTTCACGTGTACCGGCGCCGAGAATTCCCGGAAGAGTGATGGCACTGGACGCTCCGGGACGTTATCAAAGGTGAATGACTGTTCGGTCCCGGTGATCTCGACCATGTCCGACGCCGTGGTTCCACCAACGAGCGTAGCCTTGAGATCACTGCCATCGGCGCCGAGCAGTCCGAAGGCCATTGGCATATGGAACGGTGCGGCCGGCTTATTGTCGGTGGGTGGGCAGTGTTGCCGCACAGTCAGGCAGCAGTTTTGCGATTCGGCGTTCCAGTCCATGGTGATTTCACAGGTCGGCGTACCGCCCTGGTGATACCAGCGCTGAAACAGCGACAGGTCGACATCGGACGCATCGGCCATCGCTGCAACGAAATTCTCAGTAGTCACGGCTTGGCCATCGTGTCTTTCAAAATACAGGTCCATCCCGCGCCGGAAGGCGTCATCGCCGATCAGCGTATGGATCATGCGAATGACTTCCGCGCCTTTGTTGTAAACGGTGGCGGTATAGAAATTGTTGATCTCGATATAAGACGCCGGCTTGATCGGGTGCGAGGTCGGACCACTGTCCTCCGCAAACTGGGCTTCGCGCAGGATGCGGACGTCGCCGATCCGCTTGACGGCGCGTGACGACATGTCCGAGGAGAATTCCTGGTCGCGAAAGACGGTGAGTCCTTCCTTGAGTGTCAGTTGAAACCAGTCGCGGCAGGTGACGCGGTTGCCCGTCCAGTTGTGGAAGTATTCGTGTGCAATAACCCGTTCGACACCCTGGTAATCGGCATCGGTTGCCGTCTTCGGATCAGCCAGAACATATTGTGAGTTGAAAATATTGAGACCCTTGTTCTCCATGGCCCCGGCATTGAAAGTGTCGACTGCGACGACCATGTAGATATCCAGATCGTATTCCAGGCCAAAACGCTGCTCATCCCAGACCATCGCGCCTTTCAGTGACTCGATCGCATGGCCACAGCGCGGTTCGTTGCCTTTGTCGACAAAAAAACGAATGGCGATCTCGCGACCGGACCGGGTGGTGAAAGTATCTTCGACTACCCCCAGGTCGCCGGCTACCAGCGCGAAGAGATAACAGGGTTTGGCGAATGGGTCGTGCCACTTCACCATGTGGCGGCCATTGTCGAGTGTGCGTGTTTCCACTTCGTTGCCGTTCGCCAGCAGGACTGGATATCGCTCGCGGGCTGCTTCGATCGACGTGGTATAAACGCTCATCACATCCGAGCGATCAGGAAAATAGGTGATGTGCCGGAAGCCTTCGGGTTCGTTCTGGGTGCAAAGGATGTCGCCGGACTGGTACAAGCCTTCGAGTGCGGTGTTTTCGTACGGCTTGATTTCGGTCTCGATCTCGAGCCTGAACTGGCGCGGAACATTGGAGATCACCAGTCTCTCTCGACTCAGCATGTAGTCACCGGTCATCAGGGCAACGCCATCGAGATACAGCGACACCAGGTGGAGATCTTCGCCGTCGAGCTCGAGCGGACGCGCCGGTTCGCCCTCCGGGTAGTTGGCGGTTACCGCGAGGACGGAGCGCACACGGGTGACGGCGGGGTGGATAGAAAAATGCAGTTCAACCCGCGGCACCAGATAATCCGGTGGACGATAATCTTTGAGGCAGATCGATTGCGGCGGGGTTTGCTTCATCAGTTCCCGGTGGTTTACCTGCGGTGCCCGCACGGAACTCTCGGTGGGCGGCTTTTACGATACGGCGTCGGTGCGACAAAAAAAGCGCCCACAACCCCGAATCCTGTAGCTGGGAACGGATTCGGAATTGTGAGCACGGGTGCTATTTGCCTGCCCGTTGAGGGCAAGGAAGCATCACGGCCGGCAGCAACACGACTAAGCAGATTGATAGTTGCCGACCGACTGGTCAAAAATGCGCCGGACTTCGACGACTTTGCCAAGGATCTGGACGTCCTCGCCATCCGATACGATCGGTTCGAAGGCTGGGTTCTCGGCGTGCAGTTCAACCCGGTCATTGTTGCGCCGGAATGTCTTCACAGTGGCTTCGCCATCCACCAATGCGACGACAATGTTGCCGCTGTTGGCCGTGTTTTGTTGGTGGACTACCACGAGGTCTCCTGGCAGGATGCCCACGCCGATCATACTCATACCTTTGACCCGCAACGCGAAGCAGTGGTCCGCATCCCTTGAACAGACGGGCAAATATCCATCGAGATCCTGTACTGCGGTGGTAAGCGAACCGGCTTGCACTTGGCCGAGGATCGGCACCATGCTGGCTTGCGAGGTTTCGTTGGGGAGACGATAGCTGCGCGACTTGCCGGATTGTTTGGTCAGGCGATTTTCATTGACCAGCGCCTCGAGGTGCTCACGGGCAGTTTGGATCGAGCGAAAGCCGCAGGCGTCCTGCACCTCACGGATCGTCGGTGGCTCACCCGCCTGCAACCGTGCCTGCACAAAGCGGAATACCCGCTCCCTCGAATGCCCTGTCGGTCCCCGTTTCATCTGCGCTCCGGGTCATGGTTAATCGTGATACGACGATGCCATAATAACACACAAATGTATGGAATCAATGATGGAAGGGTAATTTTGTTTATTTTTTTTACAGGCCCAGCGAACGCCGGTGCCACTTCCTCTGAATCGGCCCCGGGAGGGCGTTGCCAGGCGTTATCCGCGTGGGCGTCGGCGGTAGCTAACGATCACCGACACCAGGACGCCCAACGCGAAACCGATGGCCGTCGTCGTGGCCAGCAGCACCGCACCCGGCAGATAGACCTTTTTCCAGAAAAAATGGATTTCCATTTGTTCGGTATTCTGCCACACGACAAAGCCCACCATAATCGCCAGCAGGAGGATGACGATTGGCTTGAAGTATTTCAGAGGATGGCCCTTCTGCTTGACCGGGACTTCCTGCCTTTCATACTGTTCGCTCTGTTCGCTCTGTTCGCTCTGTTCGTTCTCTTCCAATGATAGTCTCCGATTGAAACGTTCATTTCGGCATTACACTGAGGTAACAGTATCCCCATCGAGTCCGGTTATCTCGTAAATCTGCATGCTGTCGCCCATTTCATGGTCTGTGTATAGACGTATGCCTTCCGCATTCCAGATGCACAAGCGCGCTGGTGCTCCACATCGTGCTGCCGATGGCTCAACCTCGGCCCGACCTTCACGGCATCTGTGCCTACTCCGATCCATCGACTGCTCCGATCGCCGTGTGCAAAACGGCACCGAGAACTTTGGCGCCGGCCTTCACGGGTGAATCGGTATTGATATTCACCAGTCCCATAGGCGGCAGGTCGACAGTCACCGTTCTGCCCAGCATGATTTTGGCGCTCAAGGCGATCTTGCCGTTCTTCAAGACGACGGATTTGATGTTTGTATTTTTGACAAATTTCTCCGGCTTGTCTTCCGACTCCAGCGAGAAACTTTCAATGTTCTTCTGGATCGTCGTCAGGTTGCTGTTGCCAAACCCGACTTCATAGGTGAGTGTCGGACTGTCGATATAGATCTCCTCGATCACGATTGTGTCGGCCTTCAGGCTGGCGACGTCGAGCCGGAAGCGTACTTCTGGCAATACCAGGGCGTGGTCGGTGTTGTACCCTTCCGGATTGCCGATGACCAGGTTTCTTATCGTGCCGCTGCCGGTCAAAGGCCAAACCTCCACGGATTCCACGGTGATCGATGTTTGCGTTATCTCCGGACCGAACTTTTCGATGCCTGCCTTGATCACCGAGCCCAGCGACAAATACAACCACGCCACCCCCCCGGCGGCCACCAGCGCCAGTATCATGAGAACGATGATAATGCGTTTCAGTTTTTTCATGATCTTCTTGGCTGGATATGGCAGAAGGTCCGGTTAAGGGACTGCGGATTTCTCAACACGGCGGCACTAACTGAGTTTGTCGTTTGCTGCCTGTCAATTGCCATCCTCGCTCTGGCGCTTCTGTAGCGCCTCGCGGGCGGCGGTATATGACGTGTCCAGTTCGAGAGCCCGGCGGTAGGCAACAATGGCTTTATCTTTGTCCTGACAGTCGCCGAGGGCTTTCCAGGCACGGGCATTGCCGGCATCCAGCTCGATGGCACGCAAAAGCTCCCGGGTTGCCTGTTGCTTGTCGCCCAGGTCCAGCAGGACGCGACCGTAGTTGGCGCGCATGATGCCGTTGTCCGGCGCCTTCTCGAGGCCCTGTTCAAGCGTCTTTCGGGCTGCGTCTAGCCTGCCCTTGTCGACGTAGGTGAGCGCCAGGTTGTTGTAGATGAGGGGGGTGTCGGGTGCATACTCCAGGGCTTCCTCCCAAAGCAGTTCGCTGTCGGACCACACCAGTACCTGCAGATGCGCCTGAACGGCGACAAAAAACAGCCACAGAAAGCAGCCGATTCGCAACCACCGCCGCTGCCTCAGTAAAGAGCCGAGCGCCAGGCCGATGCCGATCATTGCCATGTAGCCATAGCGGTCGGCAGTAATGAAATCCCGGCCGCTGATGACAATCATGCCGGCCGGCGCGAGTGCGACAGTCGCAAGGGCCAGGCCTGCCAGTGTGCGTTTCTCGCCTGTTTTCAACAAGGCAGCAAGGATGACAGCAGCAACGAGGATAAACAGCAGACCGCCGGCAATCACCATACCAGAGTCCGCCACCGACGGCCATCCATAGATGGGCGAAACGTGAGCCCCAGCCAGTCGCGCCAGCCAGCCCAAACCGATCCATGGCAGGCACAATAGCCGAAACCGCATGCTGTGCGCCGAGTTCATGTGTGGTTCGTCCGGCATCACGACGCTGACTCCGACGATTGCCAGCGCCAGCAAATACAACTCGATCCTGCCGATCAGTTGCCGACGCGTCAAATACCCCTGGCGCCACCAGTCGAAAATCAACAGCAGCACCGGCAGCACGATCATCGAGGGCTTGGCCAGCATCGCGAGCGCCGCCGTTGCGAACACCGCAATCCGTCGCCATGCAGACTTGTCACAATCAGCCGCCGGTCCCAAGTGCAGCAGAATCGCGGACACCCCGAACAGAGCCGACAATAGATCTTTGCGGCCCACGGCCCACGCGACAGGCTCTACCTGCACCGGATGCAAGGCAAAGATCAGTGTGGCCAGGACGGTGCCCGCAACCGCCAGGCCGAGGCGACGGCAGAGTATCAGAACCAGGGCTGTATTGGCAGTGTGCAGCAGCACATTGACAGCATGGACGCCGGCGGCGGTGCGTTGAAACAACAGTTCGTCCGCGAGGTAACTGCAGTACGTAATTGGGATGTAGAGCATCTCATGGGGCACGCCACCGGGGGTCCAGAGAGCCACAAAATTCTCGAACGTCCATGTCAGGTGACGGTTATTGACGATGGCCTGCAGGTCGTCCCAGTTGGTGAACGGATATCCCACCGTCCGTCCGAACATCAGCACTGGGGCCGCTACGAGAAGCAGAGCCAGCCAGGGTCGCAGAGTATTGTGGGTGTCAGCGGACTCTGTCATGTAGCTTTTCAGGCCGTGTATGCGAGTGGTCCAGTGCCAATGGAAGTTTTCTTTCAATCACCCGATACAGTACCACAAACGGCATTGGTATGGTAGAATAACCATCATGAAAACTCTGTTCCTCAATCCA
>DPYP01000515.1:0-6968 GCA_003545375.1 Lentisphaeria bacterium | reverse complement strand
GCAGGTAGTTGCCGGGCGCCACCTTCGGCGAGACGACGTTGGCTTTGGCAACGTCGATTTCGACGTTGCTCACCGATATGGAGATGGTACCGCCGGAGTCCATGGCGTGTGAGGCGTTGACGCAGAGATTGAGGATGATCTGAAACAGTTGTGTCGGGTTGGCGGCGATGGGTGCCGCCTCGGTCGGCGGTTCCCAACACACGTCGACGCGTTTCTGTACGCACCGACGCACCAGCTTGAGACTGTTCGAGACGATCGTGGGCAAGTCGCAGATGTCGCGGGTTTCTGTGTTCTGCGGTCTCGAGAACGCCAGAATCTGTTGGATGAACTCGCTGGCAAGCTCGATCGAGTCGTCGATTTTTTCGACACAATCCTCCAGCGTGTCCGGTTGGAGCTGGGCGAGCTGTGTGTAGCTGCTGATGATTGCCAGGACGTTGTTGATATCGTGAAACGCACCGGCTGCCAGCACGCCGATCATTTCCATTTTGCGTGCCTGCAGCAATTGATCTTCCAGCAGGCAGTTTTTCTCGCGCAGTTCGTCCTGATAGGATTTGATCCTGAGGACGCTGCGAATCCGTGCCTCGAGATCTTCGGCCTGTACCGGTTTGTTCAAAAGGTCGACGGCGCCGAGTTCGAGGGCGCGGCGTTTCAGATCGGTCTGCTGCAGGCCGGTAAGGATAATGACGGGGATATCGCAGATGTCTGCCTCGCGCTGCATAATCTCGAGCAGATCGAGGCCGGACTTGCCCGGCATCATTACGTCGGAGAGCACGAGGTCGTAGGCCTGCTGTCGCAGGCGGACGAGCGCATCATCGACACCTTCGGCGAAATCCATTTCCCACGTCTTTCGCTGATGACGCAGAATCCGACGCAAGGCGTTCAGTACATTGACTTCGTCGTCAATGAACAGAATCCTTTTCCTGTTCATTCGTCCCCCACTGTTTGTTCTTCTTCGCCGACTGGAATGACTATGATGAAGCTTGTGCCGATGCCCGGTTCGGTCTCAAAAGTGAGGCGGCCACCATGCTTGCTGACAATGACATCATGCACCAGCGACAACCCCATCCCGGTGCCTTTGCCAACGTCTTTGGTCGTGAAAAACGGTTCAAAAATACGGTCCTGGATTTCTTCCGGAATTCCCGGCCCGGTGTCGGTGATAGAAACCTCTACCGCCTCGTCGACGATCCGTGTTGATACCGTGATTGTGCCTTTCTCGCCGGTCGCCGGGCAGACCTTGTCCGAAATCGCATGCGCGGCGTTGACCAGGACGTTGAGAAACACCTGATTGAGTTCGTCCGCGAAGCAGTGGGCCAGCGGCAAGCTGTCGCACAGATTGTATTCGATATCGGCGACATACTTGATTTCGTTGCGTGCCAGGATTGCGGCGTTCTGTACACTCTTGTTGAGGTCGAAGGGGATCTTAGCCTTGTTCTGGTCGCCGGAATGCGAGAACTCTTTCATTGCCGTGACAATAGTTGATACACGGTTTATGCCGTCGATGTTCTCTTTGATTGCCTGCGGAATCTGTTCGACGTAATGAGCGGCGTCGAAGTCGCGAAGCACTGTGCGCAGCTCCTCGAGATCATCGCTATTTGGGTCGCTGACATTGTTGACCAACGAGCGGCACTTGGTGAGGAGCGAAAGGATATCATTGACGGAGTCGGTGATGAAGTGCGTGTTATGGTCGATAAACTGAATCGGCGTGTTGATCTCGTGGGCGATGCCGGCGGCCAGCACACCGATGGCCTGCATCTTGTGCGACTGGTTGAGATCGCGTTCGAGCTGCAGGCGCTGGGTGATATCACGCGCCGACGCCTGGACCTCGATTGGTTGCCCGGTTTCGCCTGTCGTCATCACGTTGAAGGTCGTCTCGAACCACTTGTAGGTACCGTCAATGCTGCGGATGCGGTGGTTCTGCGTTGATGCCTGGCCAAGGTCCAGCGCCGTCAGAAAGCTTTTGCGCACAATTGCGTAGTCATCCTTGTGGCACAGATCAAAAACGTTCTCACCGATCAGGGCGTCGGGCTGGAAGCCTAGCAGCGGCAGGCTGGCTGGAGAGACGTAGCGAAACACGCCCTCGTCGGAAAGTTTGGAGATGAGGTCCGATGAATTCTCGGCCAGCAGTCGGAAGCGTTCTTCACTTTTTCGCAGCGCCTCCGGATAGGCCGCGAGCCGTACCAACTCTTCTTCGGTCCGCTTGCGTTCGCCGATCTCCTCCTCGAGCTGCTGGTTCACAGATTGCAGCTCACGGGTGCGCTGACGGACCCGGCGTTCCAGAGATTCGTTCAAATCCTTAAGGCGCTCCTCGGCCTCGCTCAGTTGCAGGTGTGTGCGGATGCGCGCGATCGTGACCTGAATATCGATCGGCTTGGTGACGTAATCGTTGGCGCCGAGATTCAGCGTCTGTACGATGATGTGGCTCTCGTTGAGGCCAGTCATCATCACAACCGGCAACTCGGTGCGATCGCGCTTGCTGCGAATCTCGGTGAGCAAATCCATCCCGTCGATGTCGTGCATGACGATGTCGAGTAGGACCAGATCGCAGGCGGCGCGCCCGGCAAGAATATCGTCGAGTTGTGAACGCCAGCCGTTCGACGAGCCGTTCGGCACGATGTAATGGACGTTACAGCCTTCGTCCTGCAGAAACTCGCCGATAAACTCAGCGATGTGCGGCTCGTCCTCGATGATCAGGATATTCGCATCCTGCAGCGAACGGGACCCCTCCGCAGTCGAGGCTGCAGAGGCGTCGGGGGCGCCGTAGCTAAACGCTGGACGAGGTGGTTGAGGCATTACAGCGGACAGGCTGGGTGAAGTGAATGGGTTGACCCTGATGATACTTGACGCATAAACTGTGCCGGATTGTACAAATTCCGAATAGCGGACATACATCACCAATCAGATGGTGTGGCAGGTTATACCGGGCAACCTATCGCACAGCTTACGTCGCCACGCCGGTTTTTCCAACCGCCGTATTCCCCGCCCCACGTGCTCGTCGAGTTGACACGGTACGGTCGTCGAATTGGCGGAAAACGCGACTGATATTTCCGACGCGAAGGGCACCCCCCTGTGGCACGGTGCATGACTGCCGGCGCAATCGCAACCATAAAGTACAGTGGCGATAAGATAAGTACCAATAAGCCGCTTCTCTTTGCCCCGACGGTGCGTCGTATCCATAGCCTGGGGTTGGCCGCATGGCAGGTTGCCTTGAACAATTCCCCAATTTCATGTTGGTGAACATCGAGTTCATACGCACTGGATGCATTTGAAACGCGGGCAGGAATGTGCCACGTCGCCGCGCGCCCAGACTGCCTTGATTTAACCGGCGCCGAAGAGTACCGTTTTTGGTGAGCCCCGCACCTGCACGACAGCCAAACCCAATCACCCCTGCGCCCCGTTCCGTTATACGGTACGCGTGCGTTCTGCTCATGGTTTCCGCCGCCTGGCAATCTGGCGATGCTGCGCCCCTGTTCGAGACGCCATCGGAAAAGATCACCGTCAATGGTCCCGGCCGCTTGTCGATCGAGACCGAGGATGGCTGCCAGATCGAGTTGCACTTCACTCTGTGGCGCGACAACTGGGTTTTCCGCCAATTGACGTACGGACGCGACGTCCGTACGCGTTCGAATGGCGGCGTCGTCGAGCAGACGGGCAAGTGGGGTGACTTCGCGGAGACGCTGCCAATTGATTTCCACTTCGTTTTCAGTCGCCACGAAGATGGTGTCGACATCGAAGTAACCTTCACTCGCACTGAGGAGATCGAGCTCACCAGCGGCGTTTGGATTCGCGCCGAAATGCTCGGGAAATTCGAGCGTGGCCGCCAGCAGATCGCTGTCCATCCGGGTCCCAGCGGGCGGCTCGGCCGCACCTTTGCCGACTTTGGCAGCCGTATCGATATCGATACCGATGCCGGCCGCCGCCTGCACATAGCCTTCGACCGGCCGGGACTGGTACGCAGCAAAATGGACGGCACGGCCCCCGTCATTGCCGCCAAACTTTTCGATGACCTGCCGCTCGGCGAACCCGTGGAGGCTGCAGTGCGACTGCGCTTCGGAGAGCGCGACGGTGATTACCAGGATCACATTGTGTCTAAACGGACACCGCTGAGGCTGCAGGACGTCGATCTCTATGTCAACGGCAATCCTGCCGCACCCGACGCCGATGGCACCATCCGTGTCACGCAATACGACACGCTCGAATACCGTATGGAGGTCGGGGGCAAGTGGAAGAATCCCTATGACCCCGATCAGATATCCCTGACCGCCAATGTCACCAGTGCCAGCCGTACCTACGGCTATCCCGGGTTTTACATGCTTGATTTCCAGCGGCAGTTCCACGGGGACGTCGAGACCTGGGCGCCCCAGCCCACCGCGAAGCCCTGGAGAATCCGGCTGACGGCCGACGAACCTGGCCCGCTGCGTTGTCAGTTACGGGTTGTCAATGGCAGAAAGAGGAAGACCGTGGCATTGCCGCGGATCGAAGTTGTGGCTGGTAACAAGCGTGGTTTTCTGCGCACCAGCCAGACGGACCCGCACTATTTCCAGTACGACAACGGCGAGGGCTGTTTCCTGATCGGTCACAACCTGCCGATCTACAACAATATCGGCAAAGCGCCGGACACCATTCTGCAGCGCATGGCGGACAACGGCGAGAATTGCTGCCGTATCTGGATGTCCAGTGACAGCCTCGGCATCGAATGGGAGGATCGCCCGGGCCGGTATCGACAGGAGAGCGCGGCGCGTTTGGATCATTTCATGGTGACGACAGAGAGGCTCGGGATCAATGTGATGCTTTGTCTCGACACGCACCAGGATTTCGCCGGGCAGGGGTGGTTGGATAATCCGTACAACAAAGTGAACGGCGGTTTCTGCAAGAAGCCGCAGGACTGGTTTACTCGCAAGGCGGCGCACAAGCAGTATCGCAAACGTCTGCGCTACCTGGTAGCACGCTGGGGATACGCAACCAATTTGCTGTGCTGGGAGTTCGGCAATGAATTCGAGGGTTGGCCGGAAGCTGACGAGTCGACCGTGATCGCCTGGCACCAGACGATGGCGCCCGTGCTCAAAGCGCTTGATCCATACAAGCACCTGGTGACGACCAGTTGGTGGACGCACATGGGACCAGAGGCCTGCTGGCGCATTCCGGAGATCGACATTGTACAGACACATGTCTATACAAACAACGATTCCAGCGTTGCTGACCCCGTCACGAACTACACCCAGGCGCAATGGCTATATTATGAGAAGCCGCATATGTTCAGCGAGTTTGGCGTCGATAGTGAAGGTCCGCCGCGGACTACCGACCCGCGTGGCTGGTGTGTGCACAATTCCATGTGGGCGGCCGTCGCCGGTGGCGGTGCCAGCGCCGCGATGCCCTGGTGGCACTCAACCTACATCGATCCGCTCAACCTCTACTTTCACTTCGGCGCCTTGCGCCGGTTCGTAAACGACCTGCCGTTCGGCACTGCGACTTGGCAGCAGTTCCAGGGCTTTCGCGTCCAGTTCGAGGACGAGACCGTTCGCTTCGCAGACGTCGTGATTCTGCCATCGACCAAGTGGGCGCGTCCGGCACTGTCAGAGTTTATGGTTAACGACAGCGGCATGGTCACCAACGACACGGAAATTTTGGAGTACCTGCACGGCACCGACAACGAGACCTTACGCAACCCGCCGGTGTTCAAGGTCGACTGTGCCCGGCCGTTTCGCTTCGTCGTGAGTGTCGGACGGGTGTCGCGTTCCGGCAAACTGCATATCTGGATCGATGACGAGTTGAAGGTCGAGCGAGACCTGCCGGCTGGCAAGGGGCATGGCAAAGCGTGGAGTTTTCAAGGGAAATGGAATATTTGGCAGTCCCTGTACGACGAGGATTTCGTTGTCGAGATTCCGGCCGGGCGCCACAAGATTCGCGTCGCCAACGGCGGTCTCGATTGGATCCGGGTGAAACGTTATGTCTTCGAGGGCTATCGCAAGATGCAGCCGGACCTGATGGTAAGCGGTATGCGTACGGACGAGGTTGCCTTTGTGTGGCTGCACAACCGCCGCAACACCTGGCGGCAGAACTGGGTGGGCGGCGTTGAACCCATCGCGCCGACCCAGGTCAGCGTCGCGTATCCGGCTGGGACCTACACATTGGAGTGGTGGAACACCTGGGATGGCGAAATTCTGAGCACCGACACAATCACAACCACCGACAAACTCGTCCTCAGCCCCGGTGAACTGGCCACCGACATAGCCGTCAAG
The DNA here is from genome assembly GCA_003545375.1 of Lentisphaeria bacterium. GTDB lineage: Bacteria > Verrucomicrobiota > Lentisphaeria > JABSQK01 > CAJWLW01 > CAJWLW01. The sequence goes on along the minus strand of DPYP01000515.1, from coordinate 732 downwards.
ATCATTCCCCAAGAACCCCAGTAGGAGGGATTAACTTACGCGTTGAAAGCGCCTCTCACCGGCCACTCGAGTTGGCCGGCGTCGAAGAACCCCTGACCCCTGACCCGCGACACCTGATTTGAACATCCTCGTCATCTACAAGAAGAGCCTGCACCAGATCTACTTCAACGAGTATCGTCAGCAGTTGATCGACGCGCACAATGTTTTTTCCGATGTCGATCGCGCTCGTCTGCTGGCCTCGCACGAGAGTCATGTGCACACGCGCAAGCATATCGAAGCTTCACTGCAGTCGCGCGGCGTGCGCTACAAAGCATTCTACCGGGCGCGTCAGGTCGATTACACCCCGTACGACTTCGTCATCTCTGTCGGTGGCGACGGCACCTTCCTGGAAGCGGCGCGGCAGATCACGACCCAACCCATTCTCGGGGTCAACAGCGATCCCGAGCGCAGTGTCGGTGCTTTCTGTCCGGTCACCCGCGATAATTTCGAAGCGGCACTGGACCAGGTTCTGGCCGGCGCTTGCGAGACTGTGCCGTTGAATCGCATGTTTTTGAGCCGGAACGACGATAAGCCTTTGCGGTTTCTGGCGTTGAACGATGTGCTCATCACCCACGCCTCACCGGCGGCCATGAGCAAGTATCAGCTCACCGTCGGCGACGCGACCGAAGATCAGAACGGCTCGGGTTTATGGATTTGCACGGCGGCAGGATCGACGGGCGGCATCCGTTCGGC
>DPYP01000473.1:0-2844 GCA_003545375.1 Lentisphaeria bacterium | reverse complement strand
CCCCACCCCCGGAGCCACACACATGCAGTTGAGGGTCGGTCTTTCTGGGCCGGCCCTGTTTGAGTCAGGGCCTCTGTCACGCCAGCCGGGGCCGGCCCACGATCAGGAAGTCCCGGTCGTCGGTCCGGTCCACCGACAGGATCACTCCGCCGATGTGGCTCGGGTGGAGGCGCAGGCCGGTCTTGCAGATCCGTAGATGTTGGTTTCGTCGCTCATCCCTCAAGCCGTCGAGAACGCACACCAGGTCGACTTCTCAAGGGTCGCTTTGGTTTTCGAATGCTCCCGCAGAGCAGTCCGCGCCGAGGCATGAGACGTACTTCGGTGGTCGTGTCGACAGATGGTCCGGGGTCGACTGCCGGGTGCCTGGACCCGGTCAAATCTCGTGTGACCAGAGACACAAACGCTTGTGGTTGCTAATTAGTGCTAAAAGATGCAGGATGGTGTTCCTGAGGGCTGGAGTTGGCCCGAGTACCGACAAAGGAGCACCGTGTCTACCGAAGAGCTGGTCAGTTCTCGACTCAGTCTGGTCAATCGTTCCAAGCTGATCTTCCTGGCGGCAGGACTCGTTTCGTTGGTCCTGGCCGTAGGCCTCTGGTTCACGGGCAATAAGGAACAAGCCCTCTTCGTCGGCCTCTGGGTTCCTGCCGTCCACTCGCTCGGAGCACTGGTTCTCGCAAACCCAGGGGAGCCTTCGTGAGCGAATCACTTCTCCTGGTAGTTGGAGTGCTGGTGTATGCGATCACTTTCTGGGGTCTTCTCGTAGCTGGATATGTGGTCACGAATTCAGCGTCACAAGGTGCCCGGTCCGGGGTCCAATCCGCTGGGATTAGTAAACGAGCGGTCGAGGTGCCGGGTAGGCCGGGTAGCGAGACCCTGGTTCGAACCGCCTCCGGTCCAGTTGCAGGGCGGGTCGGAAAACTGGCCCGATGGGGCGCCGGCGTTAAGGAGAGTTCTCCGGAGCGATCTGGATGATCCCGGCATTACGCCGAGGCGTCCGTTCTAGATGCAGTCAACCCACCCCCGTAGGAAAATAGTGCCCACTAACCGGCCATCTTCAGGGTCTCCCATGAGACCGGCAAGTTGGTCGCTCGAAAGGATGAAAAATATGTTGGACAAGATTGTTGGAAAGACCCTTCGTTCCATTGGTTGCATCCTGCTTGTCTCCCTCGCCGGAGTCGCCTGTGGTTCCGACAACGATGGAGTAGCAGCGCCTACGTCGGGATCCGAAACCGTTGTTGAGACTGTGGATTCGGTGGCTGAGCTAGTTCTTGGTGATGTGGTCGATGTAGCGGTTGCGTCTGGGGAGTTCCCAACGTTGGTCGCCGCTGTGAAGGCTGCTGGCCTGCTTGACACGTTGAAGTCGGAGGGTCCCTTCACGGTGTTCGCGCCGACTGAAGAGGCTTTCGCTGCCGCGCTCGAGGCCCTTGGGTTGACTGCTGGTGAGCTTTTGGCCGATGTGGACACGTTGACCGCGGTGTTGACCTACCACGTTGTGCCAGGACGTGTGATGGCTGGCGACCTGGTGGGTGCAATGGCAATGCCGGTTGCGACAGTCAACGGCGCAGACATCACGATCACAGAGGATGGAGGGACTGTCAGCGTCAACGGTGCGCATGTCGTGTCAGCTGACATTGAGGCATCAAACGGCGTGGTTCATGCCATCGACCAAGTTCTCTTGCCCTGAACAGTAGAAAAAGACCGGCCTCGCCGGAGCGACCATCGTCTCCCCCTCCACGATGAGCGCTCCGGGGGGGCTCCCTTGTTGTAGAACCTCGGAATGACGGAAAGGACGGGCAATGCCAACAACGGTTTCTGAGATTGACTCTCGAACGGGACATAGGTTGCAGCGACTCAATATCGCTGCGGCCATCCTTCACGGAGTACAGGCACTCACGGTGCTTCTGGCGTCCAACGGGTTCGCTCTTCCGGTTACGGGATTCTTCTGGAACGACGCCCCCAACGGTCGCCTTGACACCAGCCGGCTCGTGCGCCTTTTCGAGGTTCGAATCTCGCTCGGGGTGGTCGCGTTCCTCGCCTTATCGTGCGTCTTCCACCTTGCCGTGGCGATTGGACCCGGACGGCGCGCCTATCAAACCGAGTTGGCAGCAGGCCGGAATCGCTTCCGTTGGGTCGAATACGCAATGTCGTCGACGGTCATGATCCTGTTGATCGCAATGGTTTTTGGCATCAACGACATTGCCGCCCTGCTCGGCCTCTCCGGAGCGAATCTGGCCATGATCTTGTTCGGCTGGATCATGGAGATCGTGAACCGTCCTGGGGAAACAGTTTGGTGGACCCCGTTTTGGTTTGGGTGCGCTGCTGGCGTGGTGCCATGGATAGCTTTGTGCTGGTATCTCGTGGGGCCTGGTGGCGATATGCCCAGTTTTGTCTACGGGATCTTCGCCAGCATCTTTGTGCTCTTCAACCTCTTTGCCGCCAACCAGTACCTGCAGTATCGGGGGGTTGGCAGATGGAGCGATTACCTTCATGGGGAGCGGGTGTACCTGTACCTGAGCCTGACGGCCAAGTCGGCGCTCGCCTGGCAAATCTTCGGCAACACTCTGGCTGGTTAGGAACTGTCAACGATGATTGCCAACTCTCGAAGAGACGATCCGGGCTGCGGAGTCACCGACGTAAAGGTCCACCCTGCCGCACCGTTTGTTGAATGAGTAGTGACAGGCTCAGCCTTCGCGAGGCTGCTGACGAACTCGGTCTCCACTACATGACCGTCTACCGCTACGTCCGGACTGGCCTGCTTCCAGCAACTATGGACGGAGGAATGTGGCGGGTCACGGTGGCGGATCTTCGAAACCTGCAGCGTCGCCCGTCTGCCGAGGTGGGGCG
>DPYP01000064.1:0-4870 GCA_003545375.1 Lentisphaeria bacterium | reverse complement strand
GGGCTATGCGCGGCGCACGGCGTTCCATGTTGTCAACAAATTGCGACAAGCTATGTTGGCCATATAAGGCGTTACAATCGGCGCACTCTCGCGACGAAAGTTTATGAATAATCCAGGTTAAATCCGTTGATAGTAGTCAGTCTTTATGGCATCTAAAATCACTCTGAAGTTAAACCACGGTAAGGGGAATCCGCGGAATTCGGAAGGCGCCTTCGTGACCTTGGCGGACGGCCGGCTCATGTATGCATACACCCGGTTCTACGGCAGGAACGAAGACGACTACGGGAGAGCGACGATCTCCGCACGGTACTCGGCGGACGGCGGCCGGACCTGGTCGTCAAAGGATCGGCGTCTGGTTCCGAATGAGGGGCGGATGAACGTCATGAGCGTATCGCTGCTGCGACTGCAGGACGGGCGGATCGCGCTCTTCTACTTGTGCAAGAACAGTATCCGCGATTGTCTCCCGTATATGCGCATTTCGCACGACGAGGGTGAGACCTGGGGCAATCCTGTCCTCTGCGTCGGCTCCCCCGGCTACTACGTTGTCAACAACGACCGCGTCGTTCAGCTACGGAGCGGACGGCTCATCATCCCGGCGGCGTTCCATCGGACCTGCTCGTTTGACGGCACGCCGCAAGGCGAGCAGCACGACCCTCGCGCGCTCACGATGTTCTTCTACTCTGACGACGGTGGCCAGGCCTGGCATGAATCGGACGACTGGTGGTCGCTGCCGATGCGAACCGATTCCGGACTCCAGGAGCCCGGGGTCGTCGAACTGAAGCGGGGCGCGTTGTACGGCTGGGCCCGCACCGACACCGGATACCAGTGGGAGCTGCACTCGCGCAACCGCGGCGACACGTGGACCACGCCGCAGCGGTCGCGGTTCAAGTCGCCGTGTTCGCCGCTGTCGATCAAGCGGATTCCGGCTACCGGTCATCTTCTTGCAGTCTGGAACGATCACAGCAGCAGGTGGAATCTGCCGAAGGCCGGGAAAGACGGCGTTCCCGTCCGGACACCGCTGGTGCTGGCGACCAGCGCCGACGAAGGCAGGACCTGGCGCAACGCCAAACTGATCGAAACGGCCCGGAACCGCGGCTTCTGTTACACGGCGATTTACAGTGTCGACGATGCCGTCCTGCTGGCATACAGTTGCGGACTCGGCACCAATTGGGGGCTCCCCGACTCCTGCATCCGCCGCATCACGCTGGATTGGATATACGCGTAACGGATTCCGGATGAGAGCGATGAACAACCAGCAAAACCAGATCGGTGCACCGAATTCGGAACGGCGCTAAGTGCCGCCCGCTTCGGTGACCTCACCGTTATGACGGAGCTTCCAGAATGCTCACCAATGCTTGGGTTGAATCGCATGACATCTCATCTGATCCGACCCCGCCGGGACCGCCGTTGAACGTGTAATGGACGACAAGGCCCTCGTCGGCGTACACAGCAGAAAGAGGCTGCATGCCCACCACCGACACGAGCCACACGATCACGCAAAACCAAGGCGCCGTTTTAATCGATTTTCCGCTCTCATCGTCTTCCTCTCCTGTACCGTTTGGCTATCTCAGCATGAGTCAATGCCGTGTCGTATACGGCCACATCATCGATCTGGCCGCTAAAGGCCTGGCCGAAATTGTATCGCCCAATCTCAAACGGATAGCTGCCTGGCACGATCTTCTGATTGGCAAATAATGGCGCCGCCTCTCTCACACCATCGACGTAAACCGCCATCGTGCCGTTATCGATGACCCCGACCGCGTGATGCCACGGGCCGTTTTCCTTGCGGACCTTGCAACTGGGGCCGTTGGTTTCTGCCCCACTGTAAAATACAACATTCCCGTTGGTGTAGGCGAGCATGTACCCCGCCATGCCGCTGTGGTAGTTACCGCACAGCCCGCGCCATTTTGCCTTGAGATCGTCAATTTTGAACCAGCATTCCACGGTCATATTCGGACCGCCGATGCTCAGCACCTCGCTCTCGGCGACAGTCACATAGTCGTCGTTCCCGTCAAACTCAAGTGCATAGCCTTTGCGCGCTTTGACGTGTTTTGCGCCGTGTATGCTGGCCTGTGGGCCGTTGGCGGCGCTGGCGGCCACATCGCCTTTACCTTCGTCGAAGCCATAGCGTGCCACGGGTGTCGAATCGGGCGCGTTTTTGATCGCCTGTTCGTCTGGAACGACGACGGCTGGCGGTGGGGGCGCGTTGGGCTTTACTTGCTTCAGTGCCGGAAGGTCCGAGTCGTCAAGATACGATTGCACCTCGATGAAGTTGTACATCAGTTCCTGTCCAATGGGTCCGCCTGGATCCGTGTTACTCGCCCAGTCGGAAATGGTCAATACCGCCTCCGTGGCCTTGGCGCGAAAAACGACACGGTGGTAGGTGAGGTAAAAGCTGTTTTCCACGTTGAACGGACCAAACACACTCCCGGCCAGGCTGGTGGGAAAACGCTGGTGAAACTCCTTTTCCAAGATCAGGTCAACGCCGTCGATCTTGATATTGATGTAGTCGGTTTCGTTATCCGACTTGCCCTTCTTGAGATCACCATAGTCGGCGGTGAACATCTTGACCGAATAGGTCCGCCCAGGTGTAAGCTGCCTGATCTGCTGAGAGAATCTGTTGGGAGCCTTTGCGCCGCGCCTTGTGACGAGGAAATTGTCCCCAGGTTTTTTATCACCGCCTGCAACCCTTGTCTGGAGTATGCCGTATCCAGCCGCATGTTCAGTGAAGATTGCTCCTGCTTCAGCCGGCTGGAGCGTCCATTCGCTGTTTCCTTCGTCAAAGTCAGGGTTCTTGATGTGAGGCAGGATGTAGGGATCTTCGGTCAGGCGCTCTTTGCGACCCTCGATGCCGTAGTGTCGCAAGAGCTTTGCGGACCAGCGTAGATATTCTTCATCGACATATCCGTTGTGGTACCAATGGATACCGTAGAGACCAAAGAGCACCGGATCATTGGCAAGCAGGTGCATCTGCATGTCCAAATACACCTTGTAGTCAACACCCGGCTCGGAATTCAAGGTGAGCGGCGGTGCGGAAAAAAAGCCCAAGGTGGTGATCATATGCCTGGCGGCGCCGGGGAAGGTTCTTTCGTAGTGCAAGACGTTCTGCCTCAGCTGAGTATCCATATAAAACCGCGCGGATTCTTCGGTAGGCTGTTCGACGAGGTATTTCTCCTCGGCCCACTTGTTTCCGGTGTCCACAACGTTCTTCAGCATCCCCATGGCAAGGTCGCAATGGTACATCGGCATGCAGTAGGGATAGACGACCCTGCCTTTGAAGGCCGGGTCCTGCGCTATTTTTTTGACCACCTGGGTGTACAAGGGATACCGGCCAACGCCCCCGTGGCCAAAACCTGAGAACTCGTCAAGGATTAGTCCGTCATAGCCCTCGCCAGCGAAGCCGCGATACTCAGTCCACAACTTGAAGATCGAATCGACCGTTGGTTCTTTAAGTTGAAAGGTCGGCCACATTCCGTGGCGGACGATCAGCTTTTTGCCCTGTTCCCGCCATTTCTTGACATGGGCGGCGTTCTCAGAGACCGGGTTTCTTTCGATCAGCACGTTGATACTGTCAAGGAGGCCGATGCGATCCAGGTACGCCATGTTGTAGTGCCCGAAGCAGGGCAGGATCGGCACGTGCTGACCGGCGACCAGTGGCCAGCCACTCCCCATGGTATAGCCCAGGCCGGCGACCATCATCTCAGGAATAGCGCGCACAGTCAGGCGTGACAAGCGTGCGGATTCTTCGCAGTGGACATACACTTTGTGCCTGCCTTGCGGCAGATATTGCATGGCCTCCAAGGTATTGTCTGTTTCCTTGCTATGCACGATTGCCGCATTGTTTGTGTCAATCGTATTAACTGATACTAACGTTCGATCCGTACCTTGCGTCTTGGCTGTTGAAGATATGAACACCCACCCGTTCCTCGGGTTTGTGAAGGTGTACGCCTTGCGGGCTTCGATCTGGACGGACTCGACGTTCAACAGCTCGGCCACCAGATTGTTGAGAATCTTTGCGCCGTCGTAGGCCTTGATCCAGTCCCGTTTTTCGAGGGGGAGCTTCAAGCTCAGGGACGATACGTTGCCGATTTTCTTTCCGTCCTTGGCGGCGACTACAGCGCGAACTTCGTAATGGCCTGCCGGCAGGTCCTTGACGTTAAGCGGCCAGTAGTGCGCACCGAACTTCTCGACGTCCTGCAAGTCGAGGCGTATCGCGCCTTGCGCGCCTGCCTTATCCGCCGGTTTGATTTTCACGGGCATGCGGTGTTGTGCGATGACCTTGCCACCGGCGGCGCGCACTTCCAACTTCAATACCGCAGAAGGCGACCACACGCCCATGTCGGTGTAACTCGCCTCCACCACCAGCGTGGATCCCTGGGGGAAGGTGTGAAGGGTCAGCTTGACCTTGTCGAACCAGGTGGCATCGTGTTTGCCGCCCGCCTTTACTTCGGTCTTGTAGAGTTCTTTTACTTGCTGCTCGGACAATGCGCGGTTGTACACCCGACCGTCGTCGAGCATGCATTTGTATTCCGGCTCGACAGTCAACCACGTTGCGGGATATCGGAGATAGAAATTCCCCCCGTGCGGGAGCTTATCAACCGTCGATGGTCGGACGCTCTGGAGCTTGCCATCAACGTACAGCTTGGCCCGCTTGCCGTCGAACGTCGCCACGATGTGATGCCACGAGAACGGGCTGACGGAGAGCGTGCCATCGTGATCCGCGCCGCTGGGCACATGAAACCAGCACTTGCCGGTGTAGCTCAGGCAGTAACTGCCGATCTCTTTTCCGAACACGCCGCCGAAGCCTTTCCCGACGATGGACGTCTCCGGATAAAACCATACCGCGAGGGTCACCGCATCGGTCAGATCC
>DPYP01000553.1:3949-4401 GCA_003545375.1 Lentisphaeria bacterium | reverse complement strand
CTCGAAGGTGGGCAGCATGCCGCGGGAATTGGCCATGAGCGCCTTCAGCATCTTCTCGGCGCGTTGCGGCGGGATGGCGCACGCATCGACCTGCATCGCCTGCAACGCCAGTCGCCGGTCGCCGGTCACCGCCGCATCGACGACGAGCTCCTGCCAGGTAATAAGCTGACGCAGCATCAGCTCGAGCGCCGGCGGCGCCGTGCCGGCATGAACCGGACGGACGCCGGCCGAATCGGTGACCGCCTCGAGCTCGAGCACTGCTTCGGCAGGCAGGTTCGGTACGGCGCCGCGGTTCGGCACGTTACAGATGTGCACGCGCCGTCGTCCGGCCGCGATATCGGTGATGAGGCGGGCGGTGCCCTCGGCAGTTGTTTCGCTCTCCGGTTCGTCCGGCAGCTCGACGCGGGCCAGGCTGGCGGCGTAGTCCTTCAGCATCTGCTTGCGGCTGACCA
>DPYP01000553.1:1531-3565 GCA_003545375.1 Lentisphaeria bacterium | reverse complement strand
TTGGGCATAGTAGTTGTCATCCAGGGCGAACGGCAGGTTGTCCTGATCGGTCTGCGTCAGATAGGGGTAGAACTCGATCAAATGGTCATCTTTCGGATATACGAGCCAGTGACCGTACACCTCGCTGAGTGCGCTCGTCATTTGGTGTTCCGGTTTCGCTTTCAGACGACGCACGCACTGGCGGAATCGCGGTATGACATCCTTGCCCCGGTGCCGCATCCGAGTAAACCAGTGGTAATGATTCGTACCGATCCAGACCGTCTCTAGCTCATCCGCCGGGATACCAAGAATACGAGCTGCATTGGCGATGCCGTTCTGGACGCCGTGACAGATCCCGACGACGCAAGGCACATCGGAATACTTCTCCATCGCCCGGCACAACGCTGCCATGGGGTTGGCATGGTTGAGCAACAAGGCACCCGGCGCATGCTTCTCCATGGCGCGACAGATCTTCATGTGGATCGGGATGCTGCGAAACGCTGCCATCATCGCCGCCGGTCCGGCCGTGTCACCGACGACCTGGGGTACGCCGTGTTGCGAACAGATCAGCTTGTCACCGAGGTGTACCGGTGAACTGTAGTAGCCGGCACTGCCGGAGGCGCCGGCACCGCCGATCGACGTCAGAACGAAATCACTTCCGTCAACTGCTTCCGTCAGGCTTTTCGCAACGCGGAGCCTGAGGCGCGCACCGGTTTCGCGACTGAAGCGGCGCGCTGTCTTCGCCATCAGTTCGGCGCGCTCGTGGTCGATGTCGTACAAGACAATTGTGCTGCCGCGCATCTCTGCGGTCAGCGCAAAATCAGCCAGCGGCCGGACAAAATACAGGCCGCCGCCGCCCAGGCAGGAAATTTTCATTGTCGGTTCTATCCTCTTGGTCCGAGTCAGACCCTAATTTCTCGTCTTCTGCAATGAAAACAAGGAATTGAACCACGGATGAACAGTGATGAACACGGATCATGTCGAACGGTGAAGCCATCAATGAACAGCAATTTATATTTTTTCGGGCTGTCGGTGTCCATGCTTTATAGTGTGCCATGAAGCGTTTGACCCTTATCGAGTTGCTTGTCTATCAGTCCGAGAACTGGTTCGCTGCCGGGCTCGATGATTCCGGGGCAGCACTCAGTTACGGCTGGAATGTTTTGACTTTCGCCGACTTCAGCGGAGTTGACTGTGGGTGGACCTGTTGGGAGCCGGACCCGAATATCGTGAAGCAGAGCAAGTTTGGGAACCCATCGGAAACGATGCACGCGATGGATATGGACAGTGCTTACGCGGGAGCGTCTACCGAGCCGACGACGTGGTCGGCGATCTGCATCGCCTGGCCGAACTTTAATACAGGAAATTGGTGGGATGCGACAAACACCCAGGCGCGGGATTAAATGGTGGGCGGTAATGGACTCGAACCATCGACCTTCTGGATGTAAACCAGATGCTCTAGCCAACTGAGCTAACCGCCCGCTGTTTTGGGTCCGGCAGGCACCGGTGACAGTGCTGGCCGGTTGATAGGATAACATACCCGAGGTCGGCTGAAATTGAACCGGGCCCCGGGTAATCTCGCCGGTCGCAGGCCGAGCAGATCGTTCGCCAGGTCCCGGTTGTGCGCCGGCACAGGCATTGAATACACGGGATATCACCGCGTTGCGACCTTCCCCGGCCGCCTGTACAATGTAGAGATCGACAACGACTGCCGGTTCGCGTTGATCCCCGTCTCGATTTCCCACAGGTCGCCGATAATTCTTTCAGATTGCAAAGGCCCGTCCCGTGGAATTCCATCAATCTGCGGATGAATAATTCTGTGAGCAATACGGATTACCTGCTTGGTTGCTTTCGCCTCTTGAATGGTGGAACAGAGGCAACTAATTTGAGTTCGCCTTCTCACATTCGCTCAACAAGGACATCCAAGGAATGAACGTATTAGTTATCGGCGGCACCGGGAATATCAGCCTTGGGATTGTCGCGGCATTGCTGAAACAGAATCACGAGGTTGTGATGTTCAACCGCGGGCAGAACCCCGATCCGCCGCCACCGGGTATA
>DPYP01000553.1:0-1151 GCA_003545375.1 Lentisphaeria bacterium | reverse complement strand
GAAAAGTTCGACGCGGTCATCGACATGATCTCCTATAGCGCTGATGATGCTGCCTCGGCTCTTCGGGCGTTTCGCGGGCGGGTCGATCATTTCATTCACTGTTCGACGGTGATGACCTATGGTCCGCCGTTCCCGTGCAACGGCATCAATATTGAGGAAAGCGCCCCGCTCAATGGTACGTCCGATTATGGTCTCGGCAAGATTGCTGCCGACCAGTTGTTGCTGGAGGCGCACGCCGAGGATGGATTCCCGGTGACTGTTCTCAAGCCCTCCTATACGCATGGGCCGGGCATGAAGGTGTATCGGCAGCTCGGGAACGATGGGGAATGGATTGATCGTCTGCGCAAAGGGAAGCCGATCCTCTCAGTGGGCGACGGGCTGAACTATTTCCAGTTTCTCGCTTCGCGCGATGCCGGGGTTGGTTTTGCGGCCGCGCTCGGGAGGTCGCAGTGTTTCGGTGAGGTTTACAACATCGTTCACCCGCAGGCGCGGACATGGGACGAGTGGCACCGTATCGTTGCCGAAGCATTGGGCGTTAAAGCCGAGATTGTCCACGTTCCGCAAGATACGTTGATTGCCATTGACCCTGAACGGTTTGGTGATTTGCGGCAGAACTTCGCACACACGCAAATATACAGTGGTGCGAAGCTTGCCAGGGATGTCCCGGAGTTTCAGCCGGCGACGCCCCTTGTAGAGAGCGTTGCGGCGAACATCGAGTGGATGGACAAGCACAGTCTTGTCCCCGACAGCGACGCCGATGACCTCGAGGATCGGATCATCGCAGCGGTCGAAAACCTTCCAACCAGGGTCCCATCGTGAGTAACCCGCGCGTGTTGATAACCGGTGGCGCGGGATATTTGGCAGGATTCATCGTGGACGCTTTGCGTGACTCCTGTGAGCTCACTCTGCTGGATCGGGTGTCGTTGCCGGACTCGGATCCGCGGGCGGACCTCCCGTTCGTGAAAGCCGACATCACCTGTTACGACCAGGTGCAGGCGGCCTGTAAAGACCAGGACCTGGTGGTTCATTTGATCGCCCTGGTTCGTGACCGATTCGGAGTGCCCGCCGATGTTTACTGCGATGTGATGGTGAAGGGCACCTGGCATGTGGCGCAGGCCTGTGTGGAACAGGGAATAAAACGACTGATCAAC
>DPYP01000199.1:10237-13351 GCA_003545375.1 Lentisphaeria bacterium | reverse complement strand
CGGGCGCTGCCGGAACCGTCAACATCCAGAATCCGTCCTTCTTTTCGAAGGGCTGCGGTGCGACGTCGTCGATCTGGCCTTCCGCGTCTGCGTAAAACGCTACCTTTGCGGGGTCCGCAGTGCTCAGTTCAGGTTTGACGATGCGAATCTGAAACATGTCGGTCTTGCGGACGGCGTGGACCTGCCAGGCGCCCTGCGGCTCCGGCAGCTTCTTCCGTGCGACTGCGAACTCCGCACCCCAGGTGGGGTGTGGCGCTGCGGACTGCGCAATCGGCAGGTTCAGTGTCAGGTCGGTGCCGGCTGGAAGGCACTCCTCGAGACAGACAAGCCAGTCGCCCGAAGCAGCGAGCTTGAGTCCGGTCCCGGGTTTGGCGCTTTCCGGCACCTGGATATCGAGGACAAGCAGCACCTCGTCGTAATAGACGTAGTTGACGAATTGAAACTCAGGATCGAGCTCGGTGATATAGCGTTTCGGCACCGGCCACGACAAGTCGCCCGCGCTGTACCCTTCCGGCAGCTTCCAATCGAGGGTGGCACCGTAGCCGACACCTGTGTACTTCCAGTACGTATGCCACTTCTTGTCGAAACGCATCCGCAGCCCAACCGTCAGTGTTTCACCCGGTACGGCAGCGGTCGTGGCCGAAATGAGCTCGACCTCGACGGCACCGTCCCTGACCGGCGCCGCCGGCGTGATTGCCGCGGTGGTGAGAAAGATAAGGATGACGATGGCACAACGATGCATGGTTTCTACGTGGTTTCGGTTTCTGATTTCGATGCCGTGCTGTCAGGAGTGGTTCCATCTGTGTCCTTACCGGCCAACAGCAGCACCGTCAGCAGGGCATAGATGCCGATGAAGTACAGCATCAGACCGAGCGACAGCCTGACCAGCACATCCCAGGTGGGTCCCGGCTTGAGCAGCGCCTCAGTCGAATCAGATGGATTGTAGAAAACCTTCACCTCAGCACCAACCGGTAGCGCGTTGACGATGGCGTACGCCACTTCTTCGCGGCTCGTGCGCAGCCCGAATCCGGGTGCATGCAGATCTGTGTTGCCGGCATGCTTGACTCCGTCGAGCGTGTATTCGAACACGATCCGCGGGTGCGGCGCCCTTTCTCCGACCACTTCCGACTTGACCACGACACCATCAACGGAGGGCCAGTTGCGACGCTCGATGACCACCTGCAGATGACCGAGCCCGAGAACAATCAGTATAACCCCAGCAATCGGTGCAACGGTTACGAGCACGAGGGCTGGAAACCGTCGCCCCGGCCGCAGCAGCAGAGGCGGCGGCAACAGCCAGAACAGGGCAGCAGAAGCAACAGCAACAACGATCAATGGCACGACAGCATTCATAAAACCATTCGCAGCGGGCGGTGGGTTAAGTCAGATATTTGCCGACGATAGGCCGCAGCCGTTCGACAGTTTCGGGCGCTATGGCATCAGGCGAAGTGATGACGGCACAGGCCAAGGCGCTGCTGCACGGGCAGTCGCGAGCTTCGGCAGCTACTGCGGGCACAGCGAGTTTGATGATCTCGCGGGCGCTGGCGGCATTCTGCATCAGGGTTTTGATGACCATCTCGACAGAAACGGATTCGTGACCCTCGTGCCAGCAGTCGTAGTCTGTAACCATGGCAACGGTCAGGTAGCAGATTTCTGCCTCGCGCGCCAGGCGCGCTTCTGCCATATTCGTCATACCGATGACATCCATGCCCCAACTCTTGTACAGCATCGATTCGGCCAGGGTCGAGAAAGCCGGACCTTCCATGTTCAGGTACGTGCCGCCGCTGTGCACGTTGGCGGTCGTATCCTGTTGCGACAGGTAGCCGCGACACACGTCGTTGAGTGTGCGACGCAGGACATCGCAGGTCGGATGGGAAAAGGCGATGTGCCCGGCCACTCCGTCGCCGAAGAAGGTGTGCTTCGGTGTATGCCGGGTCCGGTCGACAAACTGATCAATAAGGACGAAATCCCCAGGCGCCAAGTCTTCCTTGAAGCTACCGACTGCGGAGAAGCTGAGAATGCGTTCGATGCCGATAAGTTTGAACGCGAAAATGTTTGCGCGATGATTGAGTTCTCCCGGCAGCAGCCGGTGGCCGCGGCCATGACGGGGCAGGAAGAACACCTCGTTGTCGCCAAGCTGGCCGCCCATGATGATGTCGGAAGGCGCCCCGAACGGCGTGTCTATGGCATGCTCCTGCAGGTCCGTGACGCCATCGATCTCGTACAATCCGCTGCCGCCGATGATACCGATCTTCATACGGAAACTCGGGGGTGAAGAGTTGGAAGCATCGGACGGATGAAAGGGTTACAGGGGTTGAAGACTTGCAAAGTGAAAGGCCCCAAAAGAACTCTTTAGCTTTCTAACTCTCTTGTCTTTTCAACCGTGCGCGAAGCGCGCTCAGGCGCGGGGACGGCCTCGCTCACGAGCATCACGGGGATACCGTCGACGACGGGGTATTCGCGACGGCAGACGGTGCATTGCAGAAAGCGCCCGTCGGCGATCTCCTCTACCGGCGGCCGTTCGTCGCAAGCAGGACAAGCCAACCGCTGCAGCAGCTCGGGAGACAATTCACGATGGTCACTCGATATCCCAGATTGACCTGGCACTGTTGTCCTCGGGTGATTTCGGTTCTGCATCGCCATCGTCCAACAGGCCGCTGCTCGGTCCTTCCACCGAGCGAGACCGCTCGTCCAAATGAATAGCTTCGTCGCGCGGCATCCAATCGCCGTCGTACAACACAAAGCCGTTCTCGTAGTAAACCTTCTTCTGCAGCGGGACCGCCAGGATCTTTGCCAAGTCCTGGCGCCGCTCGTCAACCTTATTCCGCAAATACTGGTCACGAGATATCCATTCGCCCTTGACCAGGAGATAGCCGGCATCGGTATAGAGCTTATCGGCGATCGCCTCTTCCGCCTCGGCAGCCCGCTCCTCGCGCTGTTTGCGGAGCTCTATCCTCTTCTCGAG
Organism: Lentisphaeria bacterium; assembly: GCA_003545375.1. Classification (GTDB taxonomy): domain Bacteria; phylum Verrucomicrobiota; class Lentisphaeria; order JABSQK01; family CAJWLW01; genus CAJWLW01. Next base: position 10,386 of record DPYP01000199.1, on the reverse strand, counting down.
GATGTATTTCTCCTTGGCGCGATCTGCCAGTTCCGGGTCGGTGAGGGTGCGTGTACGCCCATCGAGATCGGCGATACGGAATTTCTGGGCGTCGATATAGATGTACTTCTCGTCGATGCTGCGAAGATTGCCCTTGACGATCATCCCGT
>DPYP01000199.1:10046-10192 GCA_003545375.1 Lentisphaeria bacterium | reverse complement strand
CTGGTCACGAGATATCCATTCGCCTTCGACCAGGAGATAGCCGGCCTCGGTATAGAGCTTATTGGCGATCTCCTCTTCCGCCTCGAAAGCCCGCTCCTCGCGCTGCTTGCCGAGCTCGATCTTCTTCTCGAGGATGTATTTCTCCT
>DPYP01000199.1:9007-9954 GCA_003545375.1 Lentisphaeria bacterium | reverse complement strand
GATTGCCCTTGACGATCATCCCGTCTTTGAGGCTGATAGCGATTTTTGTGGCGATCTCGTAGGCCTTGAACAGCTTTTCGGCCTCAGTCCGGAATCCGGCCTCAAGTTGTGGCGGAAAATCATCAAAGGCCTGAATTTCCGCCTGCCGTCTCACGGTGATCGCAATGTTGTCGCGCGGCTTGTTCGGCGGGCGCACCGGCCAGCGCAGGCCCAACTCCACACTGACCTCCGTCGTGTCGATCAGCTCTTTGAGAACCTCTTCGAGTTCCTGGTCAATCAAAGGCTGGAGACTCTCAACCTGTTCCGCGCTGATGGCCCCGCGGCAACAGATGCAAGCCAGAAGTACTGTCAATCCGACGGCGACGATATAACGTTTCATATGGCTGTATCGTTTCGCGATTCGTCCAAGTCTGAAAATGGATGGGCAGTGGAAATTGGAAAGAGGAACGTACCCACGTCACCTTTCGAATGCAACCCGCTGCCCGAAATAAGCGATCCAAATCACCGAACCGGAAGTCAATGAGCTCTGAGCAACGGGAAAAATGGAACCAGCGCTATGCCGAACGCGGGCCGGACGCTACGGCACCGTGCCCCTGGCTGACCACGGTGGAATCGCTGCTGCCGCCGGCCGGCACCGCTCTCGACGTCGCCGGCGGGGCCGGCCGCCACGCTGTGTGGCTGGCCCAACGCGGACTGACGGTCACGATCGCCGACATTGCAGAGGCCGGCCTGGAGTTGGCCCGAGACACCGCGGCCACCGAAAATCTCGCGATCTCGACCATAACCGTCGATCTCGAATCTGAATCACTGCCGGCGGGCCCCTGGGACGTCATCCTCAACACCTCCTATCTGTACCGCCCGCTGATGACGCAGTTCGCCAAGCATCTGAAGCCCGGCGGCGTGCTCATCGTCGTTCACCCGACACATGCCAACCTCGAACGGCACAG
>DPYP01000199.1:0-8630 GCA_003545375.1 Lentisphaeria bacterium | reverse complement strand
GGGCCTTGACATCGTGCGCTACGAGGAGGCTTGGCTCGACGGCCGGTACGAAGCCAGACTGGTGGCACGCAAGCGGTGATGGTATAGTGGCTGTTACGCAAAAAACACGCTTGCGCGTGACCTGTGACAGCCGTGCACCAAATCACTGTTATGGAGGTAACTGATGGCAGGTGAATTTCGTTTCTCCTTTGGTCCGTGGAATATCCACGAAGGCGCTGATCCGTTCGGCCCACCCGTGCGTGACACCATCGCACTCGCCGGAAAGCTCGAGCTATACAAGCAGCTCGGCTTCGATGGCATACAGTTGCACGACGACGACGCGGTGCCGGATCTCAACAACCTCAGCCCGGAACAGATCACCGCACAGGCAAAGGACCTCAAGAAAACACTCGACGACCACGGGCTGGCGGCGGAATTCGTGGCACCACGACTGTGGGAAGATCCACGTACGATCGACGGCGGCTTTACCGCAAACGACCCGGCCTGCCGCAAATACGCCCGCGATCGCTTGAGACGATGTATAGACATCGCCCGCAACGTCGGCACCACCGACATCGTCCTGTGGCTGGCACGCGAGGGGACCTATATCCGCGAAGCGAAGGATCCGGTGCTGGCAACAAAGCGAATTGCCGAAGCCATCCAGATGGGACTGGACTATGACTCCGATATCCGTTTCCTGGTCGAACCGAAACCGAACGAACCGATGGACCTGGCGTACATTCCGACGATCGGTCACGCCCTGGCAATCGGTTACCTCACCAGTGAACCGGACCGGGTCGGCTGCCTCATCGAGAGCGCTCATGCCATCCTGGCCGGGCTCGATCCGTCGGATGAAATGGGATTCGCCATGGCTTTCGGCAAACTTTGGAGTGTCCATCTCAACGACCAGAACAGTCTGAAGTACGATCAGGACAAGGCGTTCGGCAGCGCCAACCTGCGCCGTGCCTTCAACCAGGTGCGCGTGCTCGACCTGGCAGACTATGGAACCAACGGCGAATGGATCGGGCTCGATGTCAAGGCAATGCGCACTCAGAAGGCGGACGTGGCTACCAAACACCTGAGCAACAGCCGAGAGGTTTTTCTGAAGCTGGTCGAAGTGAACCAATCGCTGGACCAGACACAGGTCGATGCGCTGATTGCAGCGCGCGACTACGAAGAGCTCGATCTGCTGATCATGAACGCGCTGCTCGGCGATTAGCCGAGCGCCAGGGGAAGCTGGAGCGGGTGAAGGGAATCGAACCCTCATGACTAGCTTGGAAGGCTAGGGCTCTACCTTTGAGCTACACCCGCTAATGATCATGCCGGACAACAAAAAGCAGATTCCCCGCGACACAAGCCTCAGCCGTCTGTGGCCAACAAAACGCCGGTGACCAGCTTGTCGACGTCATCGCGCACAAAAACTTTACTCCGGTAGTGCAACGCTATCCATACCGTCTTCGCCTCACTGTCCGTCCGTACGACGCAGTGGCGACGGTGTGCCGGGATATGCACATAATCACCCGGCTTGAGCCGCAGAGGTTCTTCGTCACCCTCGAAAAGAAGATCGGCCAGGCCACTGAGCAACAGCACCCACTCGTTTGTGCTCTCCTGCAACCATTCGCCTTCCGGCGTACATTGGCCGTTTGAGACAATGCGCTCGAGCTTGAAGGATTCCGTCTCCAGGAGCGTATTGTATACTTCCCCGGCAGCTGTATCTGCAATGCCTGACAGCAATTCATTGCTTTTCATTAAATCTCCGGTTCGCTGCAACGAAACGCCGTAATCTGCACGCCGACACGGGTACCGTCTTCTGCGGACACCTTATAAAATAGCGGCAGTAGGGCATTATTACCAGAATTAGCCGGCTCCGGAATGCTACTCTATCTTCACCCGCAGCCCGAGCTTTTTCACCTGCTCTTTGTCGCCGATCCGGCCAACAATCATCACCTTCGACGAAGTCCGTCTGTCCGGTACCCAGTCGTCACGAACACTGGCGGTGTATTGTTGGGACTCCCCCGGGGAAATTATTACGGGCTTGTTGTTCTCGATTCTTATGTTCGGCGCACGGCTGTCGACGCTAAGCAACGTCAGTTCCTCTTCCGAATTGTTGATGATCCGAAAAAACAGGCTCCCCTGCTTGAACCCCGGCGCTTTCGTGCGGAAGACGAACTGCAGCTTCGTGGGTTCCAGTTCCCACAGTGGAATGACCTGCGCCTTGACGGTGACCGTGTGATTCGCCTGCACCGGGTCGTTGGTGACAAAGGTCACGACCTTCGACTCGGCGCCGTTCTTGCCTGTCGGGTCGAACGTCAATGTGGCAGTCGTCGATTCACCCGGCTCCAGTTGCCGTTTCTGCAAACGACCGACGGTGCAGCCGCAGGTCGTGTTGACCTTGTCGATCTTGAGCTGGGCATTACCGGTGTTGGTGATCTTCACCCTGGCAACAACAGATTCGTTGTCGTAGACGAGGCCGAAATCCACCACCGACCGTTCCAACGTCAGCGTCTGAGCACGGCCAGCAGTGCCAGTGACAAGCAGCCCGGCGACGGCAGTAAAGCAAATCCATCTAATCATTATCGACCTCGGTTGTCTGGTCCAGGTACAATCTACAGGCAGTTCCAGCATCCTGTCAATAACCCTGCCGCAAGTGCATGGCCACATTCACATTGGTGAATTTAGACGCGGTTGCGCAGCTGTTGTTCACTACAGAAATACAGGGGGGCACGGTACGGTTCGATTTCATCGGACGGAGCCGCCCCGCTACAGGGTCTTTTCCGTCGCTGAACGCATACAGGACAACGCCCTGAGGCAAACATCGCAAACCGCCGACGCCACGATATATCGGGAACGGATCAAGCCCGCAAGGCCGCTCTCCAAACACCAAGCCGAATTTCCCGGCGTTGCAGTGCATCTGGTACGGAACGTGCGGCTGACTGATCCAGGAAGTGCAGAGCAGGTACCAGCATGGATTCCGGTGACCTGAGAACGTTGACCGGGTCGATCTGGACGCGATAAGCGCCTACATGCGGTTCCGGTCACAATGAGATGGTAGAGGGTGGAATAGTGTTTAAGCGATTTAGTGCGCAGACGCACGGGTATGACTTTACGGTTCTGGAACTTGTTCTGGTTATTGCAGTTATCATGGTTCTAATGGCCAGCCTGGCACCTTCGTTAATGACCAAAAAGAGTTCTGCTTACAAGGCCATATGCACCTACAACCTGCACTCTGTCGGCCTTGCCATGCAGAGCTACGGCTATGACAATGGGATGTATCCGATCGCCGACCCGATCGTGCCGACCCTCACAACCGACGGCTATCTCAGCGAAGGCCAAAATTTAGAGTGTCCGCTCGATATCTCGACAAACGGGGACACATACTCATTCGGCTATGTCGGCGCCCATCCGAATTCCGTCCACAACAATGACCCGCTGGTGGTCTGCGGCTGGCACCAGAACTCCTCCGCACTGACAGTGTTCGCCGACACCTCGGTTGATGAGCTGGGCGCCCGCAACGGCAACCCAACACTGCCGGTAACCGCCGTATATAATGGCAACATAGTCAACCCGGGCTTCACCCTGCAGGCCTTCGGTCCCCTGCAACTTATAAGTGCCGCCGGACAACAGGTATTGATGTTTGGAGAGAATGGAACATCCTATGTAGCAGCAACTTACGACTCTTCATCCGACACTTTCAAGATTGTCACCGGTTTCGAGGTCGCCTCGACGTCACCGCAGGTAGTGCGCGGTATTTCAACGAACCCGCTCGACATATACACACGCTTCGAGTACTGCGCGATGCGCTACAGCAGTGTGCCTCTCTCGACATCGCTCCAATGGCAACCCGGCAGCCCAGACAACGAAGTGACAATGTCGCTGTATCAGGACTACGACGTCACCCATCGGGTCACAGGCAAACGCGACGCCAGCAGCACACCGCAGGTTCAGAGCAAATACGCAGTATCCGTCGACACTCTGGAGAAGCAATGAACGCTTTCGAACATTTCTGCACCAACGCTTTTACTTTGGTACGATGGATGCGCTCATCTCGGGCAGTTAATGGATACGCGGCCTGATCGGTTCCACAAAACGCAATAACGAAACCCCAAAACAAACCAAAACAGATGCGACGCCTGCTCAAACTAAGTGACACGGCTGTAATCGACCGATTGGTCGCCGATTATATCCGGCGTGGTGAGCACATTGACCGCTCGGCCTACATAGCCGAGCACCCGGAATTCGCTACGAGGCTCGCCGCAGCTTTGCCACGCACCGCCGTCACCCACACCGCGGGTCACGCAACCTTGATCGAGCCCACCAGCCTGGACGATGTCTCCGAGAACGTTTTTGGCAACCTCAACGGCCAGTCATCTATCGTCGGCGGGGACATCGATCACTATAGAATCGTCTCCGAGCTCGGTCGCGGTGCCATGGGTACCGTCTATCGTGCCATCGACAAGCGCGACAAGAGCCATGTCGCCATCAAGACTCTCCAGGCTGGCGGCCACGCCTCACCGGCACAACTCGACCGTTTCGTCCGCGAAGGTACAGCGCAGGCAAATCTGGTACACCCGAACATCGCAGCCGTCCACGACACGGGGCACCATGACGGCGTGCCCTATATGGTCATGGAACTGATTGCCGGCGGCGCCACACTACAGTCGATTCTCGAAGACAGCGGTGAACCGTTCAACCAGCGCCGGGCTGCCACCATCGTCCGTGACCTGGCACTGGCACTGGCCTACAGCCACGAACACGGGGTCATCCATCGCGATGTGAAGCCCTCCAACATCCTCATGGATGGGCCTGTTCCGAAACTCACCGACTTCGGCCTGGCATTCGTTGAAGGCAACAACGCGCGCCTGACACGGTCCGGTGAAATGATCGGCACTATCTGTTACATGTCTCCTGAACAAGCTCGCGCCACCGACGAGCCAAACTCGCAGTGGGATATCTATTCCGTCGGTGCCACGCTTTATGAGCTGCTGACCGGGCAGCCGCCATTTGTCGGAGAAACTCAGCCGGAGATTCTGGCGAAAGTCATCAACAACGACGTCGTGTCGATCGAGAAAGCCGGCAGCAGGGTCAGCCGCGCCCTCGAAGCAATCTGCATTAAATGCCTGGAGAAACACGTCGACAATCGCTACACCTCGGCCCGTGAACTGGCGGCCGACCTCGATCGCTTTCTCGGCGGTCGTGAAGTCCTCGCGCCGTTGGTCCACTGGCTGTGGCGCCGCAGTCGCAGAACACTCGTTCGGCGTCGCATCGCCGTCACGATTTTCCTCGCCGCAGTCATCCTGGGTGTGAACAGCCTGTATCTCGGCCGCCGAATCACCAATCAAAAACGTCTCGGCGTTTTGCAGTCGACCGGTGGCCGTATCGATACGGAACAGTTCAGCACACGATTCCTCCTCTGGGCACTCAAATCTGGCGAAAGCGATCGGCGTGTCGCCGCCGTCACCGCTTTGTCCGCCCGCCGGGACCCAAGCATCGACAGCGCCCTATCCAAACTGGCCACCGATCCTGATGAGCACGTGCGGCTGCAGCTCGCCCGCTGCCTCGCCGACCACCCCAGACCTGCAGCTGCCGCAATCTGCCGGGCACTGATCAACGACGACCACGAAATCGTTGTGGCCGCAGCCGTGAAGGTCGCTGAACAACTCGACGACCCTGCCCTGCTGCCGGACATCCAGCGCGCTGCCCTCCACCACAACAGTTCAGTGGCACGCTACGCCATGATGACGGCCCTGCGGATGACTGATCCGCAAGGCGACAAGGTCGCGCGCACGTTCCTTTCCCAGGCCGATTGGCCGGCACGCGGCTGGATGTTGGATATCATTGCCAGTGGTGCCGTCCGGCCGGACCTGCCCCTGCTCTTCGACGCCCTCGGTAACTCCGCTGACAAAGACGAGCAACAGCAGATACACGACCTCCTGCGAAATTGCACGGGAGCCGAATGCGAACCACTGCCGGCAGCGTGGCAAGCCTGGTGGAACAATTACCGACACCGCTGGGACGTCCGGCGTGCCCTCACCATCAGCGGGGCCGACCATAAGACCGGGCTACGGGCGCAGGATGTCGTCTGGCAAGTCGATGGCATCCATGTTGGGATGGAATTCAGCTGGCCGGTGGCGGCCGGTACGGAAATTTTGATAGCACGCGACGGACAATTCCGGTCGCTGACACTCGGACCCGGCGCCAGCCAGGCACACACGTGTTTTATCGGTACGATTGACAATGAACCCGTTGGAACCAGCTCGGTGGCAGCCCGCCTGAGAGCATGTCGTGCCTCAGAAACAATCAGCACCGCAGCAGGCAGGCGGCAGGAGGATTACTGATATGACGGATCCTTCCCTGGACGTTCCGAAACAATCGTTGTCCGAATATCACATTGACAACCTCAAGAACGCCGGCGACGGGCAACTGCACGCGATGCACCTGCAACCATCCCGCGGCTGGCTTTTAGTCGGTGGCGTCGCGGCTGCGGCCTGGCTGCTCGACAGTGTCGCCGCGACAATGTTGTGGTCGTCCAGTATCGTCGATGCATTCCTGCTCCAGCTACCAGCCACCGCTGTCTACACGCGTCTGGCGATACTGCTGCTCGCAACGACTGCCGCTCTGTTCCTCTTTCGTTCGCTTGCAGCGAGTCAACTCGATCGCGCCCTGCAACGCAGCTCGAAATGGTTTTCCACAACACTCAAAAGCATTGGCGCTGCCCTCATCGCCGTCGACAAGCGCGGGCGGGTGATTTTCATGAACCCTGTCGCCCAGACGCTCACCGGATGGCGGCTCGAACATGCCATCGACCAGCCACTGGCAAACGTCTGCCGGCTGATGAGGCACGGCAAAGACTGGGACCACGCGGCCGTCCTGCAACGGTTGATCAGGGAAGGCACACCGGTGACATTCGACAGCGACACCCGATTGCAGAACGCCAACGGCTCCGAGCCAAATGTGACCGGCAACGCCAATCCTATCATCGACTCCGAAGGCGAAATTATCGGCAGCGTCTTTGCCCTGCACGACATCACCGCGGCTAAAGAGGCCGAGCAGACACGAATCCGCCTGGCCACCGTCGTCGATCAGGCCGACGACGCGATCCTCATCGCCAACACTGAAGGTATCGTCGAGTATGTCAATCCAAGCTTCGAAAAAGTTTCCGGCTTCACCAACGACGAGGTCGTCGGGACTCACGTCAACCGATTCCGCAGCGACGTCCACGACGAACAGTTCTTCGAGGTCGTCGGGCAGACACTCAAACTCGATCGTGTCTGGCGCGGTCATCTGATCCTGCAGCACAGCGACGGCACCCGCCGACAACTGCAGTCGAGCATCACGCCGATCGCCGACGTCGACGGCAACACCGTCGATTACGTATCGATCAATCACGACATCACTCACGAGTTGGAACTGCAGCAGCAACTGGTGCAGTCCCAGAAAATGGAAGCTGTCGGCCGGCTGGCAGGCGGTATCGCTCACGATTTCAACAACATTCTGACGGTGATCAAAGGCTATGTCGCGCTGATCGCCGGAACAATCGACAAAGAAGACAAGGTGTCTCGCTTCGTCAACGAGCTGGCCAAAGCAAGCGATAGTGCCGCCATGCTGACACAGCAGCTTCTGGCTTTCAGCCGCAAGGATGCATTGCAGGCAACCGTGACCAATCTGAATACGACGATCAACGACATGTCCAAAATGCTACGGCGCCTGATCGCCGCAAACGTCGAGCTCAACCTGGTGCTCGACGACGATCTGGGCTGTGTACGGGTTGACTGCGGTCAACTCGGACAGGCGATCATGAACCTCGTAGTCAACGCCTCCGACGCCATGCCGGACGGGGGAAAGGTGGACATTCGCACGCTCACCACTTCCCTGGGCACCGGCGAAATAGCGAACCTCGAGCCCGGCAGCTACGCCCGCATCGACGTGTCCGACAACGGCTTTGGTATGGATGAAGCAACGCTGCAGCGAATTTTCGAACCGTTCTTCACGACCAAGCAGATCGGCAAAGGCACCGGATTGGGACTGGCGATGGTCTACAGCTTCGTCCACCAGATGGGCGGTGACATCGAGGCTCACAGCACGCCGCAAAAAGGTACACGGTTCAGTATCTACCTGCCGACAGTGGACGAAATCGAAGTTGCAGCCAAGAAACGGCCACTCGAAAACATCATAGGCGGTCACGAGACCATCCTCGTCGTCGAAGACGATCCGCAGATTCTCGATCTCACGAGCGGCGTGCTCGAAAGCCGCGGCTATACAGTCCTGCGCGCCTGCGATGGCAAGGAAGCACTCGACACATTCGACAAGGCCGGCAGGGTCGACATGATGCTCACAGATATCGTCATGCCGCATCTCAACGGCTTCAAGCTGGCGGATCAAATCAGTAAGCGCCAGCCGGAATTACCGATCCTCTTCATGTCCGGGCGTATCGACGACGATTCCTGTCGCGACCGGGACATTTCGACACTGGCCGATTCCCTGCTGCAGAAGCCGTTTGCCCCGAGCAAACTCCTGCAGCGCGTGCGCATGACGCTCGATCGCGCCAGCTGATCACCCCCGGGAAGCCGGAGGCCAGGCCGGCACTTATACATGGCCCGAGGTTGCCGGTCGCAGCGCGACGATGGGGCAGATCTGATGTATAGTTCCACGCA
>DPYP01000198.1:1585-3734 GCA_003545375.1 Lentisphaeria bacterium | reverse complement strand
CAACAAGACCATCGGCCGCTTCCATCTCGACGGCATACCTCCCGCACCGCGCGGCCGGCCGCAGATCGAAGTGACCTTCGACATCGACGCCAACGGTATCCTCCACGTTTCCGCCAAAGACCTGGGCACCGGTAAGGAGCAGAAGATTGCGATCACCGCAAACTCCGGTCTCAACGAAGACGAGATCCAGCGAATGGTCAAGGACGCCGAGACACACGCCGACGAAGATCACGCCAAGCGCGTGCACATCGACACGCGAAACCAGGCCGAGTCCCTGGTGCACCAGACCGAAAAGCACCTGCAGGAAAACGAAGACAAAGTGCCGCAGGAAATTCGTGGGCCAATCGAATCGGCAATCGAAAAACTCAAGAAAGCCATCGAAGCTGACGACGTCGACGAGATGAAGTCGCTCATGGAAGAGTTGCAGAATGCCATGCACGCGGTGGCCGAAGAACTGTACAAGAACGCCGGTGCCGAGGCGGCCGGCGACGAGGCGGCCGGACCGCCGCCGGGTGACAACGGCGAATCCGCTGAAAGCGGCGATCCCGACGTCATAGACGCAGACTTCGAAGAGGTCGGCGACGACAAAAAATAACCGAAGCTTGTGAACCGTAACCTTAATTCTCATACCAACCAGCAAACCCAACCCGACAGGAGGAGCAAGAACATGAAAATCAAACCCCTCGGAGACCGCGTGCTGCTGCAAGTAGCCGACGGCGAAGAACAACAGATCAAGGGCGGCATCGTCATCCCTGACAGTGCCAAGGAAAAGCCGCAGGAAGCCAAAATCGTTGCGCTGGGAACCGGCGGCACCGATGACGACGGCAACAAGATCAAGTTCGACGTCAAAGTCGGCGATCTCGTGCTGACCAACAAATACGGCGGCACCGATGTCACCGTCGACGACGAGGAATACAAAATCGTCAAGTCGGAGGACATCCTTGCCGTTGTTGGCTAACACAAATCGGGCCACGGATCAGGGACTTTGGGCCAATCCGGCCAGTTCCTGACACCGAATTTCTGATCACTACCACAACCTCCCAAGGAGACCACAACTTATGTCTGCCAAACAGTTATCCTTCAGTGAAGACGCCCGACGCGAACTGCTCAAGGGCGCCGAACAACTCAGCCGTGCGGTCAAGGCCACTCTCGGCCCGCGCGGCCGCAACGTCGTTCTCGACAAGAAGTGGGGTTCCCCCACGGTCACCAAGGACGGCGTCACCGTCGCCAAGGAAGTCGAGCTCGAGTCCCAGTACCAGAACATGGGCGCCCAGATGGTGAAGGAAGTCGCCACCAAGACCTCCGACATCGCGGGTGACGGCACCACCACCGCTATTGTCCTGGCCGAAGGCATCTTCCGTGAGGGCCTTAAGAACGTGACCGCCGGCGCCAACCCGATGAGCCTGAAGCGCGGCATCGATGCCGGCGTTGTGGCCATCACCGCCGCCCTCACCAAGGCCAGCAAGCGCGTCGAAGAGCGCGAGCAGATCGCTCAGGTCGCGACGATCTCGGCCAATGCCGACAGCACGATTGGTGACATCATCGCCGATGCCATGGACAAGGTCGGCAAGGACGGCACCATCACCGTCGAAGAAGCCAAAAGCATCGAAACCACCCTGGACGTCGTCGAAGGCATGCAGTTCGACAAGGGCTATCTGTCGCCCTACTTCGTCACCGACCAGGCGGCGATGGAAGTGCTGCTCGAAGACTGCCTGATCCTCATCCACGAAAAGAAGATCAGCAGTCTACAGGACCTGCTGCCGCTGCTGCAGAACGTCTCGAAGCAGGGCAAGCCGCTGCTGATCATCGCTGAAGATGTCGAAGGCGAAGCGCTGGCCACCCTGGTGGTCAACAAGCTGCGCGGCACGCTCAACATCTGCGCCGTCAAGGCGCCAGGTTTCGGCGACCGTCGCAAGGCCATGCTCGAAGACATCGCCATCCTGACGGGCGGCACCTGCATCACGGAAGACCTCGGCATCAAGCTCGAGAACGTCGCGGTCGACCAGCTCGGCAGCGCCAAGCGCCTGACAATCGACAAGGACAACACGGTCATCGTCGAAGGCGGCGGCACCCAGAAGGAAATCGCCGGCCGGGTCAAACAGATCCGCTTCCAGATCGACGAGACCACCTCCGACTACGACCGCGAGAA
>DPYP01000198.1:0-1249 GCA_003545375.1 Lentisphaeria bacterium | reverse complement strand
GCGTCTGGCCAAGCTCGCCGGCGGGGTCGCCGTGATCAACGTCGGGGCTGCGACCGAGACCGAGATGAAGGAGAAGAAGGCCCGCGTCGAAGACGCGTTGCACGCCACCCGTGCCGCAGTCGAGGAAGGCATCGTTGCGGGCGGCGGCGTCGCCCTCATTCGTGCCGCCAAGGCACTCAACAAGGTCGATGTCGAAGGTGACGAACTGATCGGTGTCGATATCGTGCGCCGTGCCATAACCGAGCCGCTGCGGCAGCTCGCGGCCAACGCTGGCCTCGAAGGCGCCGTCATCGTCAAGGAAGTCGAAGGCAAGAAAGGCAACCAGGGCTATGACGTGGCAAGCGGCAAGTATGTCGACATGCTCGCGGCCGGTATCCTGGATCCGACCAAAGTGACGCGTTCGGCCCTGCAGAATGCAGCCTCCATCGCCGGACTCATGTTGACCACGGAATGCCTGGTCACAGAGATCCCCGAGCTGGAGCCACCCGCACCCCCCGCAGGCGGCGGCGGTGACATGGGCGGCGGCATGGGCGGCATGGGCGGCATGTACTAAGCCGAACCGCCGAAGCACAAACCAAAGAGCCCCGGGCATCATGCTCGGGGCTCTTTTTTTCCCGCGGTTCCACCTGAATCCGTATTCTTCCGGATGACGGGCGGGAAGGATTAAGGTTGTGGGGATGCAGGTGTAAATACAGGCCCCCCGCCCCGGCACGAGCGATCGTCAGCCACCGATCACGTGCATACTCTGCAACTCTGGTGTACTGGTATTGGTCCACCGCACAACCTCATTATTACCCGGAAAGATTTCATGCACCGGACATTCGCAATCCTCGTCTGTCTTCTGATCACTACCGCCGGCCGTGCTGAAGAGATGACGGTTCGCAAGCTGCACCTGGAGTTTCGCAGCAAGATCATCAAGGCCCTCGGCCTGCGCTTTGAAAAGCTGGACACCGGCAAATCCATTCGACGCGCCAGTATGATTGCCCGTGAGACGTTCGGTCCGCACACCGAGCTGCTGAAGGCCGAAGCCCGTCGCGAAATGTCGAGACTCACTTACATCACCGAAGAGGACCTGCAGCCGTACAAAACGAAAATACCGGAGATGCAGGACGTCATAAACGACACCCTCAGCACCTACCAATCCGACGGCCCGCACCTCGGCATCATGTACCTCGACGGCTGGTCGGCGCGTACCGTCGCCGAACGCGCCAAGCAGTTCATCGTGCCGCGCATGACGCCGGCGAAGGAA
>DPYP01000213.1:0-5212 GCA_003545375.1 Lentisphaeria bacterium | reverse complement strand
CAGGCGGATCTGATTGTCCGTGAGGTTCGGCAGGGACTTGTGTACTGTCTGGTTGTGAAAGAACAGGGCATCGCCGATTTCGAAATCGGTTTCAAACCACTCCTGTTCAACCCCGTCAAGAATCACTGCCCGGCCGCCGGCGCCTGTGGACGGGCGCGTCGACAGTATACCCAATTTGTGCGAACCCCGGAGTGTCGACAGCCCTCCGAGCTGGCGCGGACAATTACCAAGCGGCATCCAGAGCGAGTAAAAGGACTCGGAGCCCTGAATATAAATGTAATCCTGATGTGGCGGTGTCGGCACGTTGCATTTCGCGGGAATCATCAGGCGGCCGATGTTGCGGGGGTGCGCAAAGACGGCCTCGCCGAACAACGTCTCGAGCATGCCGATGATTGCCGGATGATGCGACAATTGGTGGAACGCTTCGAGCCTTTGAACATCCTGATATCCAGCCATCGAGACACCGCTGGCTTGTACCGGCTCGATCTCATCTGCCGAGGGATCTGCTATACCGTCGATCAACGCCGTGCCCGGCGCAATCCACCCGTGCTTGTCACAGACTTGTAGAAACTGTCGCCGCAACGAAAGAATCGGGTCCGCTGGAACGAGGCCGCGAAAAAAAAGAAACCCGTCTTCGTCGGCTCGCCGGCGAAGCGCCTGCGGATCGTCGAGTAAATGATTCAGGGGTTGCATTTTGGATGATTTTACCATTTGCTTTCTCTCAGATGTTTGCCATTTTTTACACAGCATCAAACTTGGTTCGCCAACGATTGGTCGTCAACTAATTCCGGCGAAATACCGATTTTGATAATCGTTCGTTTTATCTGCCGCAAACCGAAGGTAAACTCGCCCGAAACTTTGAACTATTGATATCGCATGCTGAACACAGATCCGAAGCAATTTCCGGAATACGGCTACTGCCTCTATCGTGACGTTTTCGACCAGGTGCAAGTGGAGAAGATGCAGGATGTGCTGCAGGTTGCGACATTGTCAGGCGTAGACGGCCTGCCGAAGTCCTACAGCGAACCGCACACAACCGATGCGTTCTGGCTGGAAACCTGTATTCACCCGCAGTTGCTTGACGCTGTCGAGTCCGTCCTCGGGCCGAATCTCATTCTTGTTTTCTCGAGCATGTTTATCAAGCAACCGCGCGACGAAAACACGGTGTGCTGGCACCAGGACAATACGTACTGGCCCAGCGTCCACGGCACCGATGTGGCTACGGTATGGCTGGCAATCGACGACGTTGCCCAGGAGAACGCGCCGATGCAGTTGATCCCGGGTTCTCACCAGGGGTATCGCCAACTCGCGACGGCGAAGGCCGGCGAGAAAGAGTGGCTGTCGAAAAAGGTGGAGATTACGCCGCAGCAGGAAGCGTCGGCTGTCTCAATGACTATGAGCGCCGGCAGTTTGTCGATTCATGATTCCCATCTCATACACGGCGGCGGGATCAATCACAGCGACCGGCGGCGCGCCGGTTATACGATCCGCTTCTGCAGTACGGACACTGCCTGGGTCGATGTCGAAGAGCATCCCATACCCGTATACCTCGTGCGCGGCGAACCCGGTCTGCGCGGCGAGGATTACGCCGATCTGCGGCCTTGAGCGAGTTGGTTTTCTTCGTTATTATCCTGTCCTTCGTGGTGGGACGTCTATTGGGCTACTCCAGATAACGCGTCGGCAGTTCGGCGCCGGCAACGCAGTTGAGCTTTGCCAAGCGTACCATCTGGTAGACGTTGACGCGAAAGTCGGGGCAGGTACTGACCAGGCAATAGGCATCGGTGGGTGTGAAGCCGTGTTCCTGCACCAACCAGTCGATCAGGTTGATCGTTGCGGTTTCGACAGCCAGCTCCAGCGGCCGGTAGGCGAACACCGAGACGATCGACTCGGGCTTGGCAATGCGCATCCATGGAATGCTCTTTCCTTTGATCAGTTCGAGATTCAGACGGACCGTCGACTGGGTCTCGGCCGCTGTCCCGGTGAATTCGGTGTCGCCCTGGCTGGCATGGACGTCGCCCAGGTAGAGCAGGGCGCCCGGGTGACCGACGGGCAGCATGATGCGATTGCCGACGGCCACATCGCGACAATCCAGATTGCCGCCCCAAGCGCCCTGTCCATCGATGCTGGTCACCACCTCACGGTCCGGTGCGACGCCGATCGTTCCGATAAACGGCGTGATCGGCCACGAGATGCGGTCGTTGAATTGCAGGGTGCCGCCGCGCGTCGTGCCGTCCTCCCCCGGTGTGTGCTGCATAATCCGCGTCGTGTATTCACCGGCAAGTTCCGGATACCGGCTGGATTCCCCGAGCGGCCCGCGCTTCGGTCCGACAGCGATCCACGAGTAGTCGCCGACCAGGATATCCTCGATGGTGATCACCAGCGTATCGCCGCGCTCGGCGCCTTCGACGAATATCGGGCCGGCGATCGGATTGGCGAGCGGCGGATCGACATCGAAGCCGACCCGCAAACCGGGAATTGCCTTGTCCGCTTCCGTCTTGAAATAGCCGCTGCCGGCGTCATCCGTTTCCACTTCGAAGGTCTCCCCGCAATCGACACGGAGCAGCGGTTCGTCCTGGTGGTTAAAGGTGAATTTACCGGCTTGATCGCGGGTGATTCGTTGCATGTGATATCCTGCCGTGGTTAAGATGCCGAAGATTGATTGACAGACTGCTGACAGAGCGCCTGTCTCGACCGTTGAGATCGGCCTGGCGCCGCAATGCAGCGTCGACAAACCGTCGAAGCCGACATGAGCCATAGGCCGACTTAAACCGTAGGCTGTGAAAATAAGACAGTAGTTGGACAAATCTCAAATTTAATCCGAGAATTCTGCCGAAGTGGGGAAAGGGGGTATGCCGGCGTGCTCCGGCACGTTCATAATTAAGCCCGAGCAGGAGGTTGAAGGCAGCATCTTCTGCCGTATCGTTACAATTATTGCTGAACTGACGGCATATTCCGTGTGCTGCAGAAACACCCAATTGCACAAAGGCCACATCAACGTGCAGATCGTCATGCCCAAATTGAATGACGCTGGTGACGACGGCCAGGTCGATGAACTCCTCGTCGCCGTCGGCGACGAGGTAGGCGTCGGCGACGCGGTGATGACCGTGGAGATGGAGAAGGCCGTCATCGAAATCGAATCGCCCCACGCCGGAACGGTCAAGCATATCATCGTCGCTTCGGGCGAGGTCGTGGCGATCGGCCAGCCGCTGATGGATCTTGAATAACAAGAACCCCAATCACTGATCGCCGACCATGAACTTCACAGCCGATGAACTCAAGCGGATGTACACCACGATGGTGCTGATCCGCAAGTTCGAACAGAACACGATTGAAATATTCGCCGAGCGCATGAAGCGCGGTGACTTCCCTGGGGCGCTGCATTCCTCGGAAGGTCAGGAGGCCATTGCCGTTGGCGTATCGAGTCAGCTTCGTACTGACGATTACGTCTTCAGCACCTACCGTGGCCACGGTCACGCCATTGCCAAGGGCATCCCGATCAACAAGGTGGTTGCCGAGGTGCACGGTCGTGCCACCGGTACATCGCGGGGCTACGGCGGTTCGATGCATCTGTTCGACAAGCGTATCAACTTCATGGGCGGCAACGGGATTGTCGGCGCCGGTCTGCCGCTGGCTCTGGGCACTGCCTATGCCGCCGTCAAGCGCGGCACCGACCAGGTCACCGCGGTCTACTTCGGCGATGGCGGGGCCTCGCAGGGCGCCTTCCACGAAGCGATCAACATGGCTGCGATCAAGAAGTACCCGATCGTCTTTATCTGCGAAAACAACCAGTACGCTGCCACTACCCACGTTTCCGCCAACTGCCCGATCGAAAATATCGGTGACCGCGCAAAAGCCTACGGCATTCCCGGTCCGGTAATTGACGGGAACAACCTCTTCGAGGTCGCCGATACGGTTGGAGCAGCTGTCAGCCGCGCCCGTGGCGGCGAAGGCCCGACATTGATCGAGTGCAAGACCTGGCGGCACCGGGCGCATTGTATGGTGATCCCCGAGCATCGCCCCGGCAAAGATCGCAAGCATTGGGCGAGCCGCGATCCAATCGATCACATGCGCGATCACCTGACAGCCGAGGGCATCGCCGATGCCGCCGCGATCGAGCAACTGGATGCCGACGCCCAGGAACAACTCGAGGCTGCCGTGGTGTTCATGCAGGACAGTCCGTTCCCGGACCCTGCCGAAATTGCCGAGGTGGTTTATGCCGACTGAAGCAACTGCGCTGCGCAAGCTCAAGCCGATCGTGGCCATGAACGAAGCGCTCAACGCTGCCATGGCGGCGGACGATGATGTTGTCCTTTTCGGCGAGGATATCGGTGCCTACGGTGGCGTCTGGGCCCTGAGCAAAGGGCTGCAGAAGAAATACGGTGAGATCCGTGTTTTCGATACACCGCTTTCGGAGTGCGCTATCATGGGCGCCTGCGCCGGTGCAGCGATGGCCGGGCTGCGGCCGGTGATCGAAATCATGTACGTCGACTTCATGACTATCGCCATGGACCCGCTGGTGAACCAGGCGTCGAAGATTCGCCTGATGTCGGGCGGGGCTTTTGATCTGCCGATGACGATCATCGCGCCGTGCGGCGCCGGTACCTGCGAAGCGGCGCAGCATTCGAACTCGCTGGAAGCGTGGTTTCTCAATACCCCCGGCCTCAAGGTTGCGATGCCATCCACGGTGTACGACATGAAGGGGTTGCTCACAGCTGCCATTCGCGACAACAACCCGGTCATGTACCTGTGGCACAAGGCGCTGTACGACCTCGAGGAGGAAGTCCCCGAGGGTGACTGGATCGTGCCCCTCGGCGAAGCGGCGGTGCGGCGGGAAGGCGAGGACATCACCGTTGTCGCCTATTCGCTGATGATGCACCGCGCGATGGAAGCCGCTGCCGAGCTCGACGGCCGGGTCAGCGTCGAGATCATCGACCCGCGCACGCTGCATCCGTTCGACCTCGATACCGTGCTGAGGTCGCTGCGCAAGACCGGACGCCTGCTGGTCGTGCACGAATCGCCGGTTCGCTGCGGCGTCGGCGGTGACATTGTGCGGCGGGTGTGCGGGGCCGGTTTCGAACTGCTGCGGCAGGCACCGCAGGTCGTTGGCGGCAAGGACTCGCCCATCCCCTTCTCGAAATCACTGGAGGATGCAGTGATCCCGCAGGTGAGCGACATTCGAGCGGCAATCGAGGCCATGGTTGAGTAGCTTTCG